>JAFTXE010000018.1 GCA_017461745.1 Clostridia bacterium
GAGCGCATGACTGTTAATCATGATGTCGCTGGTTCGAGCCCAGCAGGGGGAGCCAGCACCTTTAGCTCAGTTGGTAGAGCAACTGACTCTTAATCAGTGGGTCCCGGGTTCGAATCCCTGAAGGTGCACCAATCCCGCACAATTTGTGCGGGATTTTGCTTTTGCGTTTTTTTGATGTCACGCATGGCGTGACAATTTTCCAAGTTTATTTGGTAGACATATTATTATGAATATGATATAATATAATCATATCGAATAAATAAAAGGGAGGATAGCTATGACGCTTGGTCAGAGAATACAACAAATAAGAATTGAACATAGTCTTTCACAAGAAGAATTTGCCGATAAGCTTGGTACTACACGTCAGACCGTTTCTCGCTGGGAGCTTGATCAAACCTATCCGGAGATATCGAAAATAGTGCTCATTAGTAAATTGTTCTCAGTAAGTACAGATTCTATTTTAAAAAATGGCATCAGTACATTTGATGTTGACGTTGAATATTTTACCTGCGGTGTTTATCGCGGTACTAATTGCGAAATTGTTGAAACCGAAAAGTTCGCGCTTATGTTATATTGCTCTATGCGAAAAAAATAATCCAACTCTTTGCGAACCATCGGGGCTTGAACCCTCGACAATAACAAAGAGATTGATTCACTATTTTTAATAGTTTCTATCAACTAACGTGATATTGCAAAAATATTGTCAGTTTGTTATAATATCATTAGAAGGGCGCCACTTCAAATTTTTGAATAGAGGTATTTTGCATGAATTTGAATTTTTCTGAAAATTTTAAGCAACTGAGAAAGGAAAAGGGATATACCCAGGAAAAAATTGCTGAAGTTCTCGGTGTAACGGGGCAAACTATTTCCCGCTGGGAGCTGGGAATGTGTTATCCTGACATCGAACTCTTGCCGTCTATTGCAAATTATTTTGGGGTTACGGTAGATATTTTGCTTTCCAATGATAATAATTCCAAGGAGAAGGATCGCGAGCTTTTTTATGAAAAATTGGATACGCTTGAGTGCTCAAACAGCACGGAACGAATTGATTTTGTTAAGGAGTATTGTCGCAAATACCCCGAAAATGACGAATATGCATTTCAACTGATTCGTTCTATTGATTATTATGCGTGTGGCAACGAGGAAAGATGTGCAAGATTTATGCCGATTTTGTTGAAAACGGCAGAGAAATTGATGGATACGCAGTACCGTCATGCTGTGATTCAAGAAATGGCAATGCTTTGTGCAGAGGAAGAGCTGGATACGTGGCTGAATATGGTGCCGTACGCGGGAGGCTTTAGCAGACGCGACTGTCTGATCTCAAGAGTCGCGGCGCGCGGAGATTTTCAAAATTCCTATGTCCAGAAAGGCTTGAACATGATAGAGACCTTGGCGAGCCAATTGGATAAGCGCTGTCCCGATCAACTTGGTTCAAAGAAGAAAGCGATCTATCAAAGGGAAGTGTTGCAAGTCATTGAATCTTTCGGTTGCAACGGAGAAGTGCCCGACGGCTGGAAAATGTTCTATGCCTATAAGCAGCTCGTTCTTGCCGCGTGCTTGTTTGGTCAGAAAAGACATGACGAGGCGTGGGCAGAATTCGATTCCGCTATTGAAAAATGCAAATATATTTTTTCGCTTGATGCAGAATGGTTGCCGATCGGCGGAATGCTTTTTTCAAATTTGAAAGTGAGCAAGGATTGGAACTATGCCGTGGATGAGGAAGGACGTAAGCATAAGCTTTTCAGAATGATCCGACTGTCATTTTATCACATTTCGACGATTTGTGATCTTTTGACAAATGAAAGATGGGCATGGTTCAATTCGGTTCGAGACACCGAAAAATTCCAAGCCGCTGTAGAATGGGCAAGGGAAATGGAAAAGACGCAAGAAATTGAGTTGTAATTTTGTTCTGTAACCACAGCACCTTTAGCTCAGTTGGTAGAGCAACTGACTTGGGTCACGGGTTCGAACACTCACGGTGCACCAATGCCGCACAAAATGTGCGTGATTGCTTGGATTTTATTATAAATGTTGATGTGAAATCAACAGATATAGAAAAAAGTAAAAAGCAAAAAAAGAAGAGCATATCTGAAAAATCTGATAAAATGTTAAGTGACAAAACATTATCGGATGATTCGGATATGCTCAATTTTTTATTCCGTGTGTGAGCATTCCACTCAATTGCGGTTATTTGATATAAAATAAATTGTGCTTTTTTGAGGAGTGGATTTTATCTTAGAAACTTTTCATTTGTTACAGATCAACTCAAAAAACTCATATAATAATTAACAAAGCGTCATATAATTATTTTGTCCCGAATATTTTTTACGCGAAACGGTAAAAATCATTCGTATATATTTAAACGTTTATATTGAATATTAAGGAGAGAATATGCAAAAAGCTTCCGCAAGCCGCACCTTTATTATTGCTTTTTCAATATTTATCGGTGTATTGATAATTATAAATCTTTCGGAATTTCTGAGAATTTTCGGTATTGCAATCGGAATAATTCTTCCTCTCCTTGCGGGGCTATGCATCGCTTTCGTACTTAATATACCTCTCAGTCTTATTGAAAAGCTTTGGGATAAAATAGATCGTCACAGCGCGCGCCGCTCTCATGCCGTTGCCAAGCGAGCCGTTTCTCTGTCTCTATGCTTTATCGGTATTCTGGGAATACTGACAGCGCTTTTATTGATAGCCACTCCCTATGTCAAAGCGTCGTTCGAGGCGCTTGTTGACTTGCTGCCTCAATTTCTTGACGAGATTGAGAACTTCTGGCAGAATATTTCCAATCGTCTTGCCGAGTATTCCATAGCTTTGCCTGCAATTGAGCTTGACAGCGAGAAAATAATGTCGGGGCTCAGCAAATACTTCTCCTCGGGCTCATCTTCCTTTATAGATACTTCACTTAACATAGTCACTTCGGTTGCGTCGGGTATTTTCGATACTGTATTGGCTATCGTCATTTCCATATACGTTCTTGCGAAAAAAGAACGTCTCCGCGCGCAAGCCAAAAGAATACTGCGCGCTTTTTTGTCCGACAAGCATTATGAGCTATCGCTGAGAATTGCCTCGCTGTCTGCGTCCACCTTTGCAAGATTTCTCTCGGGACAGCTTGCGGAAGCAGCTATTCTCGGTATGCTTTGCCTTGCCGGAATGCTCATATTCGGCTTTCCCTTTGCTCCCTTGATATCTCTCATAGTAGGTATAACCGCGCTCATTCCCATATTCGGCGCATTCATCGGTATTGCAATAGGAGCGTTTCTTATTCTCCTTAACAGTCCTATACAGGCGCTGTGGTTTCTGATATTCATAACGGTGCTTCAGCAAATTGAAGGAAATCTGATATATCCTCGGGTCGTTGGAAGGTCGGTGGGGCTACCTGCTCTTTGGGTGCTTATCGCGGTAACCGTAGGCAGTTCGTTCGGTATCGTGGGTATGCTTATATGTGTTCCGCTCGTTTCTATACTGTATTGCCTCGTTGGTCAGCTCGTTAGCGCAAGGCTTGAAGAAAAAATGAAAACGCTTCAAAATAAACAAAAAGACTAAAAGATACGGTTTAGTGCGCTTTGACCACACTTTTTTATGGCAAAATGACGAAAATCAAAAAACTTGTTGACAAGTCAACAAAAGTGTGGTAATATATAATCAAGTACGTTTCAAAAGGAGGTATAACTGTGGAGCAGGACAGGCTGGACAATTTTATGACGCTCATAGTCAGTGCTTCAAGAAGTATTACGAAATTAAAAAGCAGATACATGGCACATTACGGCTTAGGCAGTACACACACCATTTGTATACGCAAGCTATTTTTTTCAAATGACGGTCTTACCCGCACTCAGCTCGCAGACCAATGTGAGCTTGATAAGGCGCAGATATCAAGAATAATAAACGAGCTATCGGAAAAAGGCTTCGTTACCGAAGGCAAAGGAGGCTCTAACTACAAAAAGAAGGTCGTTCTCACCGACATGGGGAAAAAAACAGCGCGTGAGATAAACGATACGGTGCTTACGATAAACAGCTTCGTGAGCGAAAAAATTTCACATGAGGATATCAATGTTTTTTACTCTGTTTTCGGCGAAATATGTGAAAATTTGAAGGTCGCCGAGGATAAATTCAAATAATTTACAATTAAAATAAGAAAGGAAAATATTATGGCAACGAATGAAAAAATAACTATGGACGGTAACGTTAAGCTTATAACCAGACCTAAAACGGATAGATTGTATGAAAGAGTTCTTGACGCTTACGACCTTTGTAGAATACTTGCAAAGCACGGCGACAAGACGGCGTTTACCTACTACGACAAGAGCAAAAAGCTCTATAGCATTTCCTACGTAAGATTCTACAACAGAATTGTAAGAACTGCGGCAGGACTTGTAAAGCACGGTCTCGCGGGCAAAAAGATAGCTCTTATCGGAGAGACGTCTACCTCTTGGCTGGCTTCTTATCTCGCAGTGCTCGTTACGGGCGGTATAGTTATCCCCATGGATAAGGAGCTTGATATTAAGGCTATCGTCGGACTCCTTGACAGCGTTGACGCTGACGCTATAATCTACGCCGATCATTTCAATGGCAAGCTGGCTGGCGCTTTCGGAGAAAATTCCACTGTCAAGACCTTCCTTCCCATTGACCCCGATGAAGCAGAGCTTAAAAGGGAAGGCGTTATTCCATACAGAACGCTCAGAGCGGACGGAAAGGCTGACGTTGACGCGGGACTTTTCAAGCTTTCTCCCAAGCAGGATAGAGAAAAACTGTCCGAGATGCTGTTTACCTCGGGTACTACGGGTACGAGCAAGTGCGTAATGCTCTGTCAGAAAAACGTATTCTCCGTCGTAACCTCAGCTTGTGAGTCGGTTGACTTTAATCCTAACGACGTTCTCGTTTCCGTTCTCCCCGTTCACCACACCTACGAGCTTGCGGTGCTTCTTGCGGCTATGGATTACGGCACGCATATCTGCATAAACGACTCGCTGACTAAGGTTCTCAAGAATTTCCAAACCTTTAAGCCCACGGGACTCGTTCTCGTTCCTCTCTTCGTATACACCATGTACAAGAAGATTTGGGCTGAGGCAAAGAAAACGGGTAGAGACAAAAAGCTTAAGCTCGGTCTTTCCGCATCGAACGCGCTCAGAAAGGTTGGCATAGACAAGCGTGCCGAGCTGTTCAAGGACGTAACTAATGCCTTCGGCGGCAGACTTGAAAAGATAATCTGCGGCGGCGCGGCGCTCAATCCCAAGATGATAGAATTCTTCGGAGATATCGGTATAAATATCTACGAGGGCTTCGGTATCACCGAATGCGCTCCTCTTACCTTCGTTTCACCTTACTACGCTCAGAAGGTCGGCTCTGTAGGTCCTGCCGTTCCTTGCTGTCAGGGACGCATTGACGGCGAGGCGTTTGGACCTCACGGATATATCGAGGGCGAAATTCAGATAAAGGGCGACAACGTAATGCTCGGCTACTACAACAACCCCGCGGCTACTGCCGATGCCTTTACTGAGGACGGCTGGTTCAGAACGGGTGATATGGGATATATGGACAAGGACGGATATTTCTATATTACGGGTAGACTTAAGTCGGTCATCGTTCTTGAAAACGGAAAGAATATCTTCCCTGAGGAGATAGAGGAATATCTCGCGGATATCGAGCTTATTGCTGAAAGCGTAGTCGTCGGCAGACAAAACGGTTCTACGGTAAATCTCGTGGCTATCGTTTATCCCGACCTTACAAAGTTCGCTCCCAATCAGAGCGAGAGCGAAATACTTGAAGCTATCGAAAAGGCTATCAATCAGATGAATAAGCGTCTGCCTTCTCACAAGCAGATAAAAAAGGTCGAGCTTCGCGATACAGAGTTCGAAAAGACTACCTCTAAGAAGATAAAGAGACATCTTGTAAAGTAATTTGTAATATATCATTGACAAATTACGCGAAAAGATGTATAATAGTATTTGATACTACATTTAAAGTTTTGATGTACCGCAAAGGTACGGAAAGGAATATTACGTGCGTGATTATGTAATTCTTACAGACTCGGGAACAGACTTGAGTCCCCAGATGGCTAAAGAGCTTGATATTAAAATTCTTGACCTCTTGGTTATAATGGAGGGTGACCCCACTCCAAAGCCCAATTCGGAGGTTGATACCAAGGAGTTTTATAAATTCCTTCGCACAAAGAAGGGCGCGACGACTTCGGCTATAAATCCCGAGACCTTTGCTGATGAAATGGATAAAATTCTATCCGAGGGAAAGGACGTTTTATATCTCGGCTTCTCCTCGGGTCTGAGCAATACCTACAATGCTGGCAGAATTGCCGCTGAGGAAATGGCTCATAAATATCCCGATGCCAAGGTTTACGCTTGCGATACGCTTTGCGCGTCTCTCGGTCAGGGTATGCTCGTTTATCTTGCAGCTAAGAAGAGACTTGCGGGAGCTACTATCGACGAGGTTCGCGACTACGTTGAGGCTACGAAGCTTCACCTCTGTCATTGGTTCACCGTTGACGACCTTATGTTTCTGAAGCGCGGCGGTAGAGTAAGCGCTACCACGGCGGCTGTGGGTACGATGCTCGGCATTAAGCCCGTTATGCACGTTGACAACGAGGGACACCTTATTAAGATGGGTACGGCAAGAGGTAGAAAGGCTTCCATTGACGCTATCTTTGAAAAGACCAAGGCTACTATCGTCGAAAAGGATACCATGTTTATCTGTCACGGCGATTGCATCGAGGACGCAAACTATCTTGCCGAGCGCGCTAAGAATGAGCTTGGTTTAAAGGAAGTCATCATTGACTACACGGGCGTTGTTATCGGCTCTCACTCGGGGCCCGGAACACTCGCTATATTCTACATTGGAACTGAGAGGTAATTGATATGAAGCTTGACGGACCGTCCCTATACGCACTGTTTATTTCGGCGTCCAACGCTCTGGATAACAACAAGACCGCTATAAACAACATGAACGTATTTCCCGTTCCCGACGGAGATACGGGTATAAATATGTCGCTGACGCTTGACGCGGTAAGAAAGCTCGACGAAACCTACGTTCAGCAGAACGTTTCCGAGCTGTCAAAGAAAATTGCATCTCTCATTCTCCGCGCCGCAAGAGGCAACTCGGGCGCTATCCTCTCCCTTTTCTTCAGAGGTATGTCTAAGGCTTTCTGCGATTGCGAGGAAATAGATACCTCTGACGTTGCAAGAGCCTTCAGAAGAGGTACTGAGGAGGCTTACAGAGCCGTTATGAATCCTACCGAGGGTACTATTCTTACGGTTATGAGACGCTGCGCTGAGGAGGCTGAGGCGGCTGTTGCCGAGGGCAGATTTGCCAGCGACGACGTACGCGGACTTTTCTCACATATAGTTGACGTCGGTGAGGAGGCGCTCGCTCATACCCCCGACCAGCTCCCGATTCTTAAAGAGGTCAACGTTGTTGACGCGGGCGGATACGGCTTTATGACTGCTCTCAACGGTATGCTTGCCGCTCTTAACGGAAATCCCGTTGCGAGAAACGATAACGACGTAGCAACAAAGGAAGCGGATTTCTCCACCTTTGATACCGAAAGCATTACTTTCCCTTACTGTACCGAATGTATCGTTGAAAAATACGACGAGTTCAAGGGGGAGGACAAGGCTGAGGAATTCCACCGCTTCGTCGGCGGAATCGGAGACAGCGTTGTATTTGCCGAGGACGACACCATAATCAAGGTTCACGTTCATACCGACCACCCGGGCGCTGTTCTTGAAAACGCGGTCAAATTCGGTATGCTTGCTACCGTTAAGATAGAAAACATGAGAATTCAGCACTCCGCTATAGTTTCCGACAAGCAGGAGGTAAAGAAGGAGCAGGCTCCCGAAATTGCCGCTCCCGAAAATCCTTTCGGATTTGTAAGCGTTTGTATGGGTGCGGGAATAAGAGATACCTTTAAGGACCTCGGCGTTGACAACATAATCTACGGCGGTCAGACAATGAACCCCAGCACGCAGGACATAATCGACGGAGTTAATAAAACTCCCGCAGAGGTAGTTTTCATTCTTCCCAACAATAAGAATATCTATCTTGTCGCGGTTCAGGCGTCCAAGCTGATAAAGGACAAGAAGGTCGTAGTTCTCGGAACGAGAAGCGTTCCTCAGGGAATTTCCGCTATGCTCGCATTTGACCCCGACGGCGACGTTGACGCAAATACCGCCGCTATGGAAGAGGCGGCTAAGGCTGTGGTAAGTATGTCGGTTACCCATGCGGTAAGAGACACCACTATTGACGGTGAAAAGATAGAAAACGGACAGATGATAGGAATGGTTGACGGAAGTATTGATTGCGTTGCGAATACTCCCGAGGAGTGCCTTTCCAAGCTTACGGCAAAGATGGATGGCGCAAGCTATATTACCCTCTTCTGCGGCGAGGAGGTAAACGAGGAGCAGTCCGCAATGGCTGAGCAGATTATACGCGATAACGTTCCTACCGCTGAAATCGTAGCCATTCAAGGCGGTCAGCCCATATACAGCTACATTATTTCGGTAGAAAAATAATCAAGAAAAACATATTGCCGTGGATTGCTCGAAAGCAATCCGCGGCAATTTATTATTTGTGGGGAAGACTAACCGAGATATCTTGTGTAACCATATCGGAAAATCATAATTTGATGTACCTATGATTGTTTTACGCACGCAGTATAAGTGTACAAGTGATAAAAAATAAAATAATACTATTTTTTGTTGACAAACGCAACAATTAGGTGTATAATATTATGTGAGGTAAGATGCTTTACCTCGAAAAATTACATATAAGGAGTTTTACAATGGACGCATTGAAGAAGATCTTTCCTCTGTCCTTTAAGTACACAAAGGACGTACCTAACCTTATTATAGGTATTATTCTTCAGATTCTTGCAATAGCTGTAATGGCAGTGCTTATTTGGTTAGCAACCGCTATTGTTGGTTGGATTCCCGTTATCGGCGCCATTATCGGTTGGGCTCTTGGAATAGTTTCCTCCCTTCTCGGTCTTTACTGCCTTGTAGGAATCATTATCCAGATTCTTGTATTTGCTAAGGTTATAAAGTAAGATACGTATGAAATACAAAGGACACCTGACAATGTTCGGGTGTCCTTTGTGTTGGGTTCAGCTATTTGTAATCTCCGTACCTTTTCATTCCGATGAATTTTATATCGTCATGCTTGATAACAGATATTAAGTCGATTATCCAAATGCCGTAAATTACACCGGATAATATAATAAATGAAATGAAGTCTTCAGAAGTTTCTAAATCTCCAATGAATGAGAAAATACAAAACATTAATGGTTTTAATATAATAAGGTCAAATAGTCCAAATAAAAATCCTATTGTTGTATTACCGCCAATACGATATAAACTACCATACAAATCAAATAAAAGCGTAAAAATTATTTTGTTCTTTTTGCTCATATTTCTCATTCGTTCTCCCATTTTTTCACGTGCAGTGGGGGCTGTAGAGGGTTCAGAATCAGATGATTCGTACGGTTTCTTTTCCTTAACTGTATATGTATCACTTATACTGTTATACTCTATCTCATACTCCCTTTCGCTCATAGATAAATCCTTTCTATTTTCTAAAAACAGGTGTTTTTTCGATCTTTTGACATTCTTCAATATAAATTTTTCGTGCACAACGTCTTTGATGACCTATTGAATATGGCCAACTTAATAAAGCTATTAACATAGGTATCCAACAAACAATCAGTCCGATTACTGTACCAGCCATACTAAGTCCCAAAACAAAGCAATTGCTACGAAATTGCCCCAATGCTGCACCTTGCTTTTTAGCAAGAGTATTATAATATGCCTCATCGTATTTTGGAAATTTGCGTTCCTCCAAAGCGTTATGTATTGTTTTTTCTTCGAATTTCATGTTAATACCTCCTTATGTACTATATTATACACCTAAAGATTAAATTTATCAACCCATAGATGATTAAAAAATGCTTTGAAATTTAATATAATTATTCTATAGGTTAATTCGGAGGTGTAAAAATGGAAAAATTACTAATTGATATAGGTCAAAGGATATATGAAAGACGTAAATCAATGGGGATGACTCAAGAGCGGCTTGCTGAGAAAATGGATGTATCTATTCAAATGATTTCAAACTTAGAGCGTGGAAATAAAGCTATTAAAATTGAAAACTTATTGAAGATAAGCAAAATATTAAATGTTAGTACAGATTATATTTTAACGGGTCAACATATTGAATTTGATGAAAGTCATTTGATTGAAAAGATAAATAAATTATCTAAGCGAGATTATCAAATTATAGAGCAATTGGTGGATTGCTGTTTAAAAAGTTAATATTAAATATCGAATTACTATATTGCCGTTTTCTTGTCTTTTTGAGAGTGATTAAATTTTATAACAAAATAAGCGACAGCTCTATACCTTTAGGTAAAAAGCTGTCGCTCTTTCTATACGCTGCTTTCGCTATTGTGGCAGGGAATATTTTGCATTATGTAATTATAATTTATTTAAGCTTCACGTCGCAGACGACGGGTCTGTGGTCCGAGCCAAATTCGGTTTGGTTATTGTAGTTGAGAATGATATTCTCGGACGTCATCGTATCGTCGAGGAAGACGTAGTCAACGGTTTTCATGGCGGAAGCAAGCGTCTTGATTACGTTGGTAAGTCCCGTTTCGGTTTCTATGCTGTTATATGCAGAGCTGCCAACGTAGCTGTTGAAATCTCCCATGAGAATTACGTGACCGTCCGTGTGATTGGCTGTAACCGTCTCTATAACGGTGCGAATCTTCTTTATCTCAGCAATTCTGTCTGCTTCTCCCTCAGGGTTTTGCGCTGAGGAGAGATGAGTTCCGAAAACAACGAGCTTTTCACCCGTAGCCTTATCCTTAAGCACTGCCCATGTGACCACTCTTCTGTTTATCAGACCGTTTGCCTTCTCTATATCCGTATATCCGCTGTCGATGAGCTGGAATTTATCCGTTTTATACATTATCGGCGTGCGGTTGGATACACCGTCGGCGCGGTCACCCTCGACGAGAGTGTATTCGTTTTCAAGCAGGGGAGGGAGCTTCTGACGCCACTGGTCAAAAAATTCGCAGAGGACAAGAACGTCGGGGGAATATCCGAGAATAGCCGCCGCAACTATTTCCTTGCGGACGTCAATCGACGGGGTGAGCTTTCCGCCGCTTCCCCAGCCGTCGAACTCAACGAGAACATTATACTGCATAAGTCTGTAATCGCCCTTGGTGTTTGCCTCATAGCCGTCAACGAGGGAGCGGCTTATATCGATTTCCTCAAGCTCCTCGGAGACAAGTCTCATATTGGTATCAAAGGATTCGATTGCCTTTTTTGTAGTATAAGCGCCGTTTCCGAGAAGTACCAGCTTGTTACCGACGGTCGTCGTTACAAATTCAAGTGAGCCGAGTGCCTGCGCGCAAGCAGTGCTTTCGGCGCGGTTGGTCTTTCCGATAAGTATTTCAAGCTCAGAAGCTGTTGCGGAATCGTCGGATATCGGAATAAAGTAGCCGCAAGCCGTTCCTATGAGCATTTGAAGCTCAAGAGCGTATTCGCGATTTTTTTCGGGCATATCAAGAGAGGGGTAAATTATAGTATAATCCTTAAGACTGTTGCCGTTGAGCGCCATAGACTTAATGGAATAGTTTTCGTGAATAAAGCTATAGTCCTGCTTCCAGAGCAGAGTAGTAGTCTTGCTCTGATCGTCAAAGCTTATAAGCTCGTCCGAGAGGAAGGACATAAATTTAAAAACGGCGTTTACCGCGGCTTCGTCGGTATGAGCGGCTAATACGATGTTTTTATCCGTGACCGCTATTTTATAATCCTTGTAGCCTGTACCGTCAAGGATTTTTGCCGTATCGTTTCTTTTGCAGCTTCCGATTATTATTTCTCCCTCGCTGTCAACGTAAGTCTCGCTACCGTCGCTCTCCATTTTAAACGGAGCTTTGGTTATTTGCTGTAGCTTGCTTACGAGACTCGTTACGGTAGAGGTAAGCTCGTCGCTGCAATTTGCGGGGGTAACTATTTTGTAGCTTGCGTTTATACCGTTTGCCAAAACCACGTTCTTTTCGACAGGAGCGGTTGACTCATCGGTGGACGCGGTGTCGTCAGCTTTTCCGCCCGAGCAAGAAATTACAAGCGGAAGAGTAAGGCACAGAAGTAAAACGAGTGAAATCAGTTTTTTCATAAATTCTCCAATTCAGCGAGAGGCTGTTGCGCTTGCAACAGCCTCTCGGGGATAAGATTATTGCATATAGTATTTATTGAGGTTTATAACCGTAGCCTTCATGTCGTTTTCGAAATCGTTCTTGTAGTAGGATACCCAGCTGAGAGATTCCTTTTCAATTGCGTTTCTGAACATTGAAGCGGGAGCTCTTGTGAAGGAGTTGTACCAAAGAATACCCATATCCGTGGTAGCGCCCGAACGAAGAATGTCGAACATACGTGAGGAGTTTTCGTCCTTAGCGTAGCGCAGCTTCATTACGTTCTCGTATACTACGGGAGTAACGTTGGTGTAGGTAACGTAGCCCATGGTCTCAAGGAATGCGGAGGATACGTCTATCTCGTCTTCGTCAAGGTCGAAGGGAATAGCAAACTGAATGTGGGGGCTGGATACGAGAGTACGGTATCCCATGTTAGCCTCTTCAGTTCCTTCCTCGTACTTGGGGAAGGGCAGAACGCCTATTTCGGCGTCAACGTCGGCAAGCGTGGTCTTCATCTGATAAATGGTTGAAACGTTGAATACACAACGCCCTTCCTTAAGCAGATGCACCCAAACGCTTTGATCGTTAAGTCTGAGCTTATGGTCTACGAAGATGGAGGAGTAAACCATGTCGTAAACGGTGAGCGCCTTCTCGGAAAGAATATCGTCGGAAACCTTAACGACGCCGTCAGCGTCCTCAACGGTCTTAAGACCCGTTGCGTAGTAGAAGCTGTCGAGCATAACTCTGGACTCCATACCGATAGCGTAGAAGTCGGAGTCGTCCCATATCTCGTCACTGCTTGCGCTTATATTTGAAGAAAGTTCAAACATCTTTTCAAGCGTCCAACCGCCGTTGTCAACGAGCTCGTAAACGTCTTCCTCAGAGATGCCGTAAGCGGACATCTGCTCGGAATCAAAGAGTACAGCCTGCAAATAGTAAAGCAGATTGATGGAAGCGTCACCCGAAATATGATAGGTCTTGTTGTTTACCGTACAGACGTCGTACATAAACGTGGGCCACCAAGCCTTCTCGGAATTAAAGTATTCGGTCTGATTGAGGTCAACGAGAAGTCCTCTCGTAGCGAGGGACGGAGCAACGAGGGAATAGCAGGAGATAAGGTCGTATGCTTCCGCGTCACTCTGTACGCTCTTTTCAACGGTCTGAGCGAAGTTAAGACGGTCGTTGAACTGTCCCTTGATACGCTCGACCTTGATATTCACGTTGAGGTATTCCTCAATAAAGTTGTCTCTTGCGACAATAGCCGCGGAAACCTGATCGCCCATATCGGCGTTCTCGGGAGTAAATTCTTCAACACCCCAGTCAGAGCAACCGAGAACGGTAAAATCTCTTCCGCCGTAATCAAGGTCGTCGGGAACTGACAGTATCTGTGATTGGTCGCCCTCTGTGGATATGGTAAATCCTTCCGTCGTATCTTCGGTCTGGTCGTTATTTGAGCACGACGTAGCCATAAGACAGCTCGTCAGCATAAGTAAAGCGAGAATAATAGATAAAATTTTCTTCATGTCGTTTATCCTTTAGCTTAATAAAGCTTGGTCCACTCACCCGTACCTACCTGCTTTTCAGGATCGGCGTCGGAGGTATCGGCGGTATCCTCGGTAGTCGTAACTGCGGAGGTGTTCGTATCTGTTTCTGTGTTTTCGTCAGCGTTGTCTTTACAAGCGACTATGCTCAAAAGCATGATGAGGCACAGTGCGAGAGCAATTATTTTACGCATATCAATTTCCTTTCTTATCAATCAGTTTTTTGTCAGGATATCTTGCCGAGCTTCTTAAGCACGTCGAGCTGAACGTTTGCGTAAGGGCTGTAGGACATGATCTCGAAGTTGGTAACTCCGTAATCCTTACCCTGCTTGAAGGTGTAATCCTCGGTCTTAACGCTCGTTCTGTCGTTGTATGCGGCAGCGGCAACCTCGCTTACGCATCTTGAATTGTTTTCAGCGGAGAAATCTGAATATATCACAATCTCTGCATTATCGGAGTACTTTATCTTTATGTAGCTTATAGCCGCATACTTGGTGTCTCCGTCCTTAGCCGTTGCAACTCCCTTGATGTTCTCTGCAATAGCCTCAGCCTTGACCGCGCTGAACTCAACGCTTGCGGCGGTAAGCTCTTCAGCGGTAACGCCGTCTGCGAGTATCGCGTCGGTAAGCTTTGCAAGCTCAACGAAGATAAAGCCTGCCTCGGTTACGTAGGATGAGATATCGGTAAGAGAGGGAAGCGTTGCTTCAAAGCGAAGCTTGTTTCCGTCACCTATGAATATGGAAGCGCCCGTGCTTGTAACGGGAGCTGCGAATACAGCCTTAAGCTTTATCTGCGTGCTGCCTGCGTCGATCTTTGCACCTGGTGCGTAGAACTTAGGAGTGGTCTCCATGGTCATCCAGCCCGCGATGGTTCTCTCGGATGCCTTGAGAGGAAGGGTTATCTTTCCTTCGGTGTCCTTGTTTCGAGAAGCTATTGCGGTCTCTCCGTTATAGAAAATAGCGTCGTCGGTCATAACTGCAAGATTGGGATTTGCGAGGTCAGCGGAAATAACAAGATCTCCTGTAACAGCGTGACTGCCGTCATATATACCGTTCCAAGAATATCTTTCATACTGTTGTATGCTCTCAAGGTAGTTGGTTACGAAAAGGTCCATAAGAACGGTTCCGGAGCAATCTGCCGCATTTTTAAATTTGTATTGCATCTCTACGGTGTATCCGTCGCCTGTTCCGTCGGAGGTACGTCTGTCGTCGGTCTTATAGGTGAATCTGGATATTCCCGATACCTGTCCCTCAGTAAGCTCTCTGCCACCAAGGTACATAGCGGGAAGTGCAAGCTCTTTAGTGCCGTCACCGTTCTCGTCAAAGCCACCTTGGAAAAGGTCACCATTCCACGCCGTAGCGCCAACGCTTGCGATGCCCTTGTCGTTTACGTTCATAAGAATGTAAAGATAAGCGTCTGTTCCATCACTGTACCACATAGCCTTGAAGGTGGGGGTGAGAAGGTGCTCTGCATCGGGATGTCCGCTATCTACGTTAACGACGGATAATCCAAATACTTGGCTGTCGTCTGCGTACTGCCATTCCTCACCAGCACTGACTTTGCCGTCAACGGTTATAGTAGCACTGGCTCTTTTTACAGTGTAGGAAAGTCCGCGATCCATTGATTCAGCGCCTGTTGCCGTCATCCAGTTCCATGCGGCAGAGGTAGGTAGGGCGATTACCGATAGCAAAAGTACGGCAATCAAAAATAGAGAAATAATTTTGGTGTGTTTTTTCATGAGTTTCCTCCTTTGAATAAAAATATTTTTCGATTATAGTCATATTTGACAAAATATGTTCTGTTATTCCAAACTATTTGTCATTTATTCCTAATCCGCCCTTATTCTATCACAAAAGTGCGGTGTTGTCAATAGGTATAAATAACATTTTTTCGCACAATGAACTAATTTTGTTTGTGTTGTGAAAAATTACAATTCGATATCACACCATATGGGCTTATGGTCGGAGGCGTATCGGGTAATATCGTCCGTATCCATGCCCGAGTCCGTGGGGGTAGCTCCGCGAACGGCGATCTGGTCAACGCTGTTGGCTTGCTTTACGCAGTTGGTAAGCCCAAGCTCCGAGAGCATAGCTTGGAAATTTGGAGCGTCGGCGCGCTCGTTGAAATCGGCGGTTACGATTATCGGAATATCCTCGCCGTATCTTGCCGAAATTTCCTTTGCAAGCTCCGTGGTTATCTTTGCGTGTATAGCGCGCTTTTCTGCGTCCGTTTGCCAGTGGGTAGCAACTACGAGCAAACGTGTATCTCTGTCGTAGTCCTCAAGCAAGCCCCAAGTGATAGTTCTTTTGTTATAGGAATGGCGGAAATCCATTCCGTCTGACGCAAAGCCCTCAAGTCTGCGTATGCCGCCCTCAAGCAAGCAGAAGCGGTCGGACTTGAAGAATATGGGGTTTCTGTTTATAGTGGATTTTTGCTCGGGCTTCGCTGTCTCCTTGAGATTTACTCCGCCTACGCTCGGACCGAAGAGAGAATATCCCTCGGGGCAAAATCCGCTCCATTCTTCAAATCTTTCGCAAAGAACCAGAACGTCGGGCTCGTGTCTTTTTATTATTTGTAATACGTCTGCGGCTCTCTCCTTTGCGGGACGTCTTGGCATCGCCAAATGCTCCCAACCCCAGCCGTCGCCGTCGTGAAGAATATTGTATTGCATTATTCTGTAGCGTGTTTTTTCCATGATAGTGTTATCTCCTTTTCGTGTTATAAAATGGTACGCTCGTGGGTTTATTTTAGCATAGGCAAAATGGTTTGTCAATACAAAAGATAAAATTTGTTCGCTAAGCGAAAAAAATTATTCCGCACAACGAACAAAATCCTCTTAATCTATTGACATAATATTTTTTATGTGCTATAATTAACCCAATTATACAGTAATCGAGAGGAATTTGAAAATGGAATTAGGCAAAATAGACAATAATTTTGTCGAAATGCAACATTTAAATTTACCCGATATAAAGCTTGTGGATATAAGTCAGCTTCCCGTGGATATATACGGCTTTTACGATTTTGAAAATGAAAAGATTTTCAAGCGTATGCCCGACGAGGTAGCCCAAGGTATAGGCGGTGGCGTCGCAAAGCTTTATCTTGATACGGCGGGCGGGCGGATAAGGTTTAGCACCGATTCACAGTACGTCGCTATAAAGGTGCGCTTTTCGCACGTAATGAGAAATTCAATGATGACCTCTATGAACGTATGCGGCTTTGACCTGTACGAAAATTTTCTTCCGTCGGGAACGAGCAGATACGTGGGCGCTTTTGATACGGGCGCTCGCCCTGAGCTTGAAAACGGATATGAGGCGGTAATACGCTTTGCCGATAGCAGAATGAGATATCTTACTATGAATTTTCCTCATTATTCTCACGTTGAGAGTCTCAGCATCGGGATACAGAAGTCAAGCGTTATAGGCGGTGGAATGCCGTACGCAAATAAATTGCCCGTGGTTTTTTACGGCTCGTCGATAACTCAGGGCGCTTGCGCGTCGCGACCGGGTAATTCTTACGAGAATTTTATTTCCAGACGCTTCAATTTCGACTATATAAATCTCGGCTTTTCGGGAAATGCCAAGGGAGAGCCCCAAATGGCAGAGTATATTTCGGGTCTTCCGATGAGCGCATTTGTATGTGATTACGACCATAACGCGCCCGACGCCGATTTCCTTCTTCAAACGCACGGTGCGTTATACAGACGTATCAGGGAAAGCCATCCGAGTATTCCGTATATAATCATGTCGCGCCCCGATTTTGACGTGAGCTATAAGCAAAGCGTATATCGACGCGACGCCATATATAAGACGTTTATCGACGGATTTAAAGAGGGCGACGAAAATCTCTATTATATAGACGGGGCGGGGATATTTAACGGGGAATACGAGGACTCGTGTACTATCGACAAAACTCATCCCAACGATTTGGGCTTTATGTATATAGCGGAAAGCGTAAGCGGAGTTATAAAGCGCGCCATGGCTGACGGCGCCGTTTTTTAAGGCAACAAATCACAAATATTCGTTACGGTGCAATTGCGCCGTCGGAATTATGTGATATCTATTTAAGCAATAAACATTTTGTTAAGGACGGAACGAGCATTGAATAACACAAATTGGATTAGAGCCGACGGGCTTGGACAGAGCGATTGCCCTGTGTTTTGTATAAATATTAAGGCAAACGGACGAATAAAGAAGGTTACCGCAGAGGTAACGGCAATAGGAATTTACGAATTGTACGTAAATCAGAAAAAGGTTGGAGACGCTCTTTTTGCGCCCGGATGGACGAGCTATCATAACAGATTGCAGTATCAGACTTACGATATAACCGATTACTTTGATACAGAGGAAAGCTCCGTGGCAATACAGTGCGCACCTGGGTGGGCTGTGGGCTACATAGGTCACGGAAACACCAATCATATGTTTTTCGACCACGTAAGCGTTACCGCTGAGCTGAAGCTTGAATACCTCGACGGCAGAACGGAAACGTACGTTACGGGCGAGGACTGGCAGGTGTGCCGCTGGGACACCGTAAGGTCGGAGTTTTACCACGGAGAATACAGAGTGTACGGCGCTCCCCTTGAGCGCTTGGGCATGGCTGTAGCCGATGCCGCGCCCGAGACTCGTCTTATTTCGGACGAGGGATGTCCGACAAGGGAGCAGGAAAGAGTTCCTGCGGTTTCGCTGATAATCACACCTAAGGGTGAGAGAGTTATTGACTTCGGACAAAACCTTGCGGGCTACGTGGAAATACGTATAAAGGGCGAGAAGGGCGAGAGAGTCAGAATTTCTCACGCAGAGGTCTTGGATAAGGACGGAAATTTTTACACCAAAAACTTAGAGCTTGCCAAAAATATAAATACATACGTGCTCAGCGGCACTGAGGATATCCTCAAGCCCAAATTCTCGTTTCAGGGCTACCGCTATATAAGACTTGACGAGTACCCCTATGAGAACGTAGACCTGTCTGCGTTTACTTCCGTTGCCGTATATTCTCAGATGAAGCGGACGGGAAGCTTTGTGTGCGGACATGAAAAAATCAACCGCCTTTATTCTAACACTATATGGGGACAGAGAAGTAACTTTATAGATATTCCGACCGACTGTCCTCAACGAGACGAGCGAACGGGCTGGACGGGAGACGTTCAGGTGTTCGTAAGAACGGCGGCGATAAATTACGATGTCGAACGCTTTATGAGAAAATGGCTCAGAGACGTTATGATAGAGCAGAGAGCTGACGGCGCTGTAACGAGCGTTGTTCCGGGAGTTGCGGGTAGAGGAGACAGAATATCTACCGCGTGGGGAGACGTATGCACCGTCGCGCCGTGGGAGCTTTATCTCGCTTACGGAAACAAGTCTATGCTCGAGGAATTTTATCCGATGATGGAGCGTTGGATAGAATATATGCGCCGAGAGGGTGAGGAAGAATATCTTTGGCTCGGCGGCGACCACTACGGAGATTGGCTTGCGTCCGACGCAATACTTTGTCCCGAGGTCAGAGAGGGAGCAACGCAGACCGACCTTATCGCAAGCGCGTTTTTTGCGTATTCCGTATCCATAATGGTCAAGGTATGCCGCGCTCTTGGAAGGGATTCGTCGGAATATGAGACGTTATACGGCAATATAAAAAGCACCTTCCGCCGCTTCTTCATGAAGGACGGCTTGCCGACGCTGTATCCGAAATACGACGCATTTTCCACCACTCGACCCGTAAAGGGACTTACTCAGACCTCTGTGGCGCTCGTGCTAAGATTTGGTCTTTATGATGGAGAGGACGAGCGGAAACTGCTTACTGATAAGCTCGTAGATATGATAAAAGAAAACGACGGCAAAATGAGTACGGGATTTGTCGGTACTCCTCATATTTTGCACGCGCTTTCGGAAAACGGAAGAAGCGATGCGGCGTACGATCTGTTTTTGTGCGAAAAAAATCCCTCTTGGCTGTATTCCGTAAATCAGGGCGCTACGACCATATGGGAGCATTGGGATAGCATAAAGGACGACGGCAGCTTTTGGTATGACGTTAAGAATTCCTTCAATCATTACGCCTACGGCTCTGTGTTTGATTGGGTATATTCCTGGGTTCTCGGAATAAACGTAAGAGACGACGGCGCGGGATATAAGACGCTTGATATACGCCCCGTGGCAGATAAACGCTTGGGCTTTGCCGAGGGAGCGATAGACACCGAAAACGGAAGAGTAGGGGTCAGATGGGAATTTGCTGACGGTAAGCTCAGATATACTGTCGAGATACCCGACGGCTCTTTGGCGAAAATCACTCTTGCCGACGGCTCTGCTCACGAGTGCGAGGGCGGAGTGTATACCTTTGAATGTTTAAATAATTTGGTATATAGAATAATGGAGGGATAAGGTAGCTTTTTGACTTGGCGAAAGACAAATATTAAGTCGGTGAATTGAAATTATATTCCGCGCTTGACTATTGACGGGTTTTATGGTAAAATATAGATAAATATACTGTTAACGGATACAAGCAGGAGTTAAGTTCAATGAAGGAAAAAGTTACTTTAGACAATATTAAAGAGGACCTTGAAAAGATAGTCGGGCTCAAAAGCTACAGAACTTCCGAATGGCGTATATCGTTTATATTGCCGTTTATGCTGATAGGACTTATCGAGACGTTTTATTTTAAGTACCGTTGGATTGGAATGGCGTTCTTTGTGGGAGCGATATACCACGCTTTTCAGCTTTCTCGCGAGAGTAAGCAAAACGAGAAAAAGCGGCGAGAGCTTGCGGATGCGGTCGGCAGAGGGGATTTTTCCATTTCTAGACAAACGCTTTCTCATATAGCCACCGAAACTATTTACGAGCCGAACCAATCGGGAAGCCACGGGCGCGTATCTAAAGATATCAAGTGCTTTTATTTCCTTTCGGGTATAAGCTGGCGCGTGCCCGAGGTGGACGTACATTATGGGTGGAGTAAGGAATTTTATATGACGTCGAGCGGACTTGATAATACTTCGGTGAAGGGAAACGAATTTTACTTCGTTACGCTTAAAGGACATCACGATATATCGTATATTTACAATACGAATATGTTTTATGTTGAAGAAAATACGGTCAGCGATGAAGCTGTTAACGAGGAAAAAGAGGAGATTATATAATGAAGGTTCTTATGATAAACGGTAGTCCAAAGGACAACGGAAATACGGCGAGAGCGCTTGCCGAAATGTGCGGAGTGTTTGAGAAGGAGGGCGTGGAAATTGAATATTTCCACGTTGGTAATAAAGCGATAAGCGGTTGTACGGGTTGTGCGGCTTGTTTTAAAATAAAGAAGTGCGCTATAGACGACGTTGTGAACGAGCTTGCGCTGAAGCTTGAGCAATGCGACGGCGTGGTGATTGGTTCGCCCGTGTATTACGCCGCTCCCAACGGTACTCTTATAGCTCTGCTTGACAGGCTGTTTTACAGCACCAAATTCGATAAAAGAATGAAGGTCGGCGCGGCTCTTGTAGTTGCGCGCAGAGGCGGCTGTACGGCGGCGTTCGACCAGCTGAATAAGTATTTTTCAATAAGCGGAATGCCCATAGCTCCAAGTCAATATTGGAATATCGCTCACGGCGCACTGCCAGGTCAGATAGAGGAGGACGGAGAAGGGCTTCAAACAATGAGGACACTCGCCGCTAATATGGTGTTTCTTATGAGAAGCATCGACCTCGGCAAGCAGGCATATGGATTGCCCGAAAAGGAAAAGGCGGTAAGAACTAATTTCGTGAGATGAGAGATTAGTTTGTGAGGGGATTGTTTTTTGTCAGAAACTTTCTTTAGAGAAAGTTTCCGACACCTTCAAAGAACTTGAAGAAATAAATATTAAGGCTGTTGGAATTTTGTATTGCGCTAAATTGTGAGTACGGTATTTTTCTAAGGTGGAAACCACGTCAAACGCTGCTGCACGTTTGACGGGTTTCTTTTTTATTTAAAGTTGCGGTGCGGATATCTCTCAAAGCGGTAGGGGCGACCATCGTCGGCCGCGGACGTGCAATGCACGCCCCTACAAAATCGAAGTCATAACCGCTGGTTTCAACTAAGCTGGTGTTTTTCTCTAACCAAAAACCAAAAAAGCCTTGAAAATCAAGGCTTTTTCTGTGGCTATATCTTTTTTATCGTCCTTTGATATGTTGTGCGTCCTTAATAGATGCCGTAATTATTTTGTGTACTCTATTTGATATTCTACCAAGCTCATAGTGTTACTCTCTGCATTATAAATAATACTGATAAAATCATATATTCCGCTTTTGCTTGGCAAGCTATTAAATTCTTTTGTTGTTTTGTTGTATATTAGGTAGTAATCGCTTGATTCCATATCATATAGATACGAGGTGATACCAACCATATCGTTAGGTATGTATGACATCCACTTTGTGTCACTTTCAAGATATTTCTCAAATTCTGCCACGCAAGCATTATCAAAATAAATATCGCTGGTATAGTAAATATATCCGCGAGGTGATGATTGCGTTCCTTGAGTCCAATCGCGTGTATTAATTTGAGTATGCTCGGGAATGTCAATATTCAATATTTGCTCTGCTTTCAAAATCGGTTCATCACTGTGCGAATATATATCGTCAAAAATAAAAGTAAATGAGCCGTAAATGCAAAGCAATGCCGCCATAATAAATCCAACAATCACGTTTTTCTTATACTTGAATCCTTTTTTCTTCAAGTAAAAACCAAACATGATTGATGCTATAGGAATAGGAAGAAACAAAAAGAATGCCCACATATTCTCATATTCCATTGCCCCCGGATTGATAACGGATAAAATAGCAGTGCCTATCAAACCACCCCATATAGAGCAAATAGAGAAAGCAAACAAAAGAATAGAAATTACACGCTGCCGACCTCTTGGTTTTGGAGAATATGTTTGAGAATTTATCCAATCACATGGATTTATGATAGGTTCAGTTATAGTACTATCGACTTTTTCAGACGATTCCTCATTAGTATAGTCCGAGTTTTCGTCAGAGGCAACTGCATCCTCCTGTATTGAATCATCTTTTTCTGCTATTTTTTTCAGATATTCATTAGAAAGACAAGCCAACATCAACTTGGGATATTGCTCTTTAACGAGACGAAATCGAAATTCTGCCTCTTTAATTTCCTCAAGTTCAAATGATATCAAACCTTTAAGATATTGAATATATGCTTCTGTCACATTGCGAGAAGTCCATGGCACAAGCTGCTCGCGAAGCTCAGAAATTTTTTCCGAATCGTGATCATAGAGCGCACAAAGCATATGAAGCACCGTTTGACACCTTTCGTTTATCAAGCGTTGCTTTTCTTTTTGACGAGTCAATTGTGAAAGCTCTTGGTCGTATTTAGATGCAGTATCTTTTAGCATATTACCGTCTTCAAGAAAAAATGCACATCTCGCTTTTTGAAACAGACCAACCATTGCATAGTTTCTATTTCGAGCACCAATCATTTTTTCTGCATATTTAATTGCTTCCAAATAATTTCCAAGATATAAATAGTCTTGCAAAAAAATAGAATTTGGAGGGTCGTGCTTGTATACGTTGAGATATAGAATAAGCTGTTTTTCAGGATCACATTCTTGATCCATTGACGATGTCAACGGATGCGTAATGAATAATACTGCAAAAAACAATATCAAAAGACAAACAATAACCATCAATAAAAGAACCCCTATAGGCAAGCCTTTGGAAGTAACCGTCTCTGTTACTCCATTGACTGTATATGTTGAGGTTGAAGATCCGCCGAAAATAAAAATAGCAATTATCGCAATGACAGTAATAACTATCGCAAATTTTCTTCTTTTTTTAATCTTTTTTATTAAATCGGTATACTTTGGTATTTTTTGATTTTGATTCATAGTGATTCTCCGTACTTAAATAAAAAGGTGTGCATAACCGAAGTATGCACACCGAAAAACGCAAACTCCGATTGCTGCTACACAAAACTTAACAAGCGTAGAGAAAACTCATACTTAGATGCCAAGTGGAATTTGCATTTTTTCCAAATTCATTATTAGCATACAAGTATAGGAATAAACCTCTCTATAAAAAAAATAGAGAGTCCTCTCGCATAAGCTTGTTGATTAAATTTTGTGTAGCAAGGATATTATATCATAAATTCCATGGTTTGTCAATATTAAGGGGAATATAAAAATTGTATCACAACAATTTAACATCAAGAAAAATTATAAAAGCACTTGAATAAAATTCTGACCTGTGATATAATTAAATATGAATTTGTTTTTTAGGAGAAAAGTTATGTCTGAATTTAAAATTGAAACAAAATGTATACAGTCGGGATACACTCCCAAGAACGGTGAGCCTCGTGTTCTTCCTATTTGCCAGAGCACGACCTACAAGTATGACAGCGCCGCTCATCTTGGCGACCTTTTTGACCTGAAGGTTGCGGGTCATATGTATTCCAGAATTTCCAATCCAACGGTTGAGTGCGTTGAGAATAAGATTGCTGACCTTGAGGGCGGTACGGGAGCGGTTCTTTGCTCCTCGGGACAGGCTGCAAATCTGCTTGCCATTCTCAATATTACCTCTGCGGGACAGAATATCGTAAGTATGTCCTCTATCTACGGCGGTACTATCAACCTCTTTGCCGTAACTCTTAAGCGCATGGGTATTGAGGTTCGTTTTGTTACCCCTGAGATGTCCGACGAGGAGGTCGCTGCTCATATTGACGAGAACACGCGCCTTTTCTTCGGCGAGACCATCGCAAACCCCGCACTCGTCGTATTCGATATCGAAAGATATGCAAAGCTTGCTCATGCGCACGGTATTCCGCTTCTTATAGACAATACCTTTGCGACTCCCGTTCTTTGCCGCCCCTTTGAGCACGGTGCGGATATAGTTATTCATTCAACTACCAAATACATGGACGGACACGCTCAGGTAGTCGGTGGCGTTGTGGTTGACGGCGGAAAATTCGATTGGACGGCGGGTAACAAGTATCCCGAGCTTACCGAGGTGGACGAGTCCTATCACGGTGTTATATATACAAAGGATTTCGGACTTAAGACTGCGTATATTACCAAGCTCCGTGTTCAGCTAGTTCGTGACTTTGGCGTTTTGATGCCTGCAATGTCCGCATATCTTCTCAATCTCGGACTTGAAACTCTTTCCGTCCGTATGGAGCGCCACTGCGCAAACGCGCTTAAGGTAGCTGAATATCTCTCCAAGAGCGACAAGGTATCGTGGGTCAACTATCCGCTTCTTGAAGGCAACAGCCAATATGAGCTTGCGAGCAAATATCTTCCCAACGGCGCTTGCGGAGTTATTTCCTTCGGCGTAAAGGGAGGAAGAGAAGCGGCTGTCAAGTTTATGGACAGCTTAAAGCTTGCGGCGATAGTCGTTCACGTTGCGGACGCAAGAACCTCGGTTCTTCACCCTGCAAGCACGACGCACCGTCAGCTTACCGACGAGCAGCTTGTTGATGCGGGAATTACGCCCGATCTTGTAAGACTTTCCGTTGGTATTGAAAACGCTGATGACATTATTGCCGACATCGAACAGGCGCTTGAAATATCTCAGAAATAAAAACGTTATTAATATTTGAAAGTATTATGAAAGTGAGGCAGAGCCATGCCAATAAGAATACCAAATCTTCTGCCCGCAACGCAGACCTTACTTGAGGAAAATATCTTCGTAATGACTGAGACCCGTGCTATGACGCAGGATATCCGTCCCTTGAAGATACTTATGCTCAATCTCATGCCGCAGAAGATAGTTACAGAAACGCAGATAGCAAGGCTCATTGGAAACACGCCCTTGCAGGTCTCCCTTGAGCTTTTACAGACCGCTACGCATAAATCAAAGCACACCTCGGCTGAGCATATGCTTGCGTTCTATAAGACCTTTGACGAGGTCAGAAGCAACAAGTACGACGGGCTTATAATAACGGGCGCTCCCGTTGAGCACCTCGACTTCGAGGAGGTCGAATATTGGGATGAGCTTTGCGAGATAATGGAGTGGAGCAAGACGCACGTTACGAGCACCTTCCATATATGTTGGGGAGCTCAGGCAGGTCTTTACTATCACTATGGAGTTAAAAAATATCCGCTTGATAAAAAGCTTTTCGGAGTGTTTGAGCATAAGCTCGACCACAAGCACTCAATACTTTTCCGTGGCTTTGACGATACCTTCGTCGTCCCTCATTCAAGGCATACGACCTGCAATCGTGAGGATATCGAGGCAGTACCCGAGCTGAAGATCTTGTCAAGCTCCGATGAGGCGGGCGTTTTCGTTTGCGCTACCGACAAGGGCAGACAGATATTTGTGACGGGACATTCCGAGTACGACGCCGATACGCTGAAAAAGGAATATCTGCGTGATAAAAACGCGGGGCTTCCCATTGACGTACCTAAGAATTATTTCCCCGATGATGACGACACCAAAGAGCCTATCGTTCGCTGGAGAAGCTGTGCAAATCTTTTGTACTCCAATTGGCTGAACTATTTTGTATATCAGTCCACGCCGTACGATATAGACGCTATAGAATAATTCGTTATGTATTCAAGGGTATACGTTGAGATAACCAATATTTGTAACAGAAGCTGCTCGTTCTGCCCGGGGCACGACAGAGAGGCGCGGAGAATGACGGCGAGTGAGTTTGACGCTGTAACGGACAAGCTCGTCGGCGTAACGCAATACCTTTACTATCACGTTATGGGCGAGCCGCTTACTCACCCGCTCTTGCCCGATTTTATAAGGACGGCGACCGAAAAGGGCTTTAAGTCCGTGGTTACCACAAACGGTACTTTGCTTGAGTCCGTCGGCGACGCACTTATTGATGCGGGAGTGTACAAGGTCAATATTTCCTTGCATAGCTTTGAGGGAGACGCCGCTGAGGCGTATGAGAAATATATAACCTCTTGCCTTGACTTTGCCGATAAGGCGAGCAGGGCAGGGGTTCTCGTTATATTGCGACTGTGGAACAAGGGACACGACGGAGGCAGAAACGAGGATATAGTTGCGGCTATGAAGGAACGATTTTCGGACGCTGAATGGAAAGAGGACGCGCGAGGAGCGAGAATACGCCACCGCTTGCATCTTGAATACGGCGAACGCTTTGAGTGGCCTGACGCAAGCGCCGAGGACGGCGGAGCGGACGTGTTCTGCTATGGGCTTTCCGACCATTTTTCCATACTGTGCGACGGAACGGTAGTGCCGTGCTGTCTTGACAGAAACGGAGCACTTGCGCTTGGTAACGTGCTTGTGGATAGCGTGGAGAAAATAATGACCTCAGATAGAGCCGAACGGATACGCCGCGGCTTCAAAAACAGAACTGCCGCGGAGGATCTTTGCCGCAGGTGCGGATACGCGAGAATGAAGTTTTGATGAAAGTTAGTTTGTGACGATGGGGACGCGATTTTGGGGTCTTTCTTTCGGAGAAAGACCCCATACCCCAAAGAACTCGTAAAAAATAAATATTACGGTTGATAAAATGTAGTGCTGTGCTTAATTTGAAGTATGGTACTTTCTACGGTAGAAACCGCGTCAAATGCTGCTGCACATTTGACGGGTTTCTTTTTTATTAAAAAGATAGTGCGAACACTTACAAAGGCTCTCCTTGTAGGAGAGCTGTCAGCGAAAGCTGACTGAGAGGTCTACACGGATATGCGTACTAACCTTGTCATTGCGAGGGAGCTTTAAATGGAATTTACAAAAACAAAGGATACCTAACGTTAAAGCAAGGTATCCTTTATATTTTCAGGTTTATTTGATTTTCATAACGCCCTTATATTCGAGGAGCTTGATATAAAGTCCGCCCTGAACGGTACGGTTGCGGAAGCCCTTCCATATTTTATCGGTGCTGCTGTAATAACCCTTATACTCGCCTGTGGTCGTCCAATACCAGTCGGTCATAGGAACGCGGGAGGGAGATACGGTGTTGTGGAACGCATCCCACATAGGCTCAATAAAGCGCTCAAAATCCGCTCTGTTGTCTGCAAGTGTTGCTGTCCATACCGTCCAGTCACTCTTGGTGTAGGGCTGGCGGCTGTCGAGCGGCAGACCGTAGGGCATCATGTGCTTGTAGTAGCTTGCTACCTCGGAGGCGATAACCGACTTGGGCATGATATTAGTGCCGAACAGCTTATCCCATACTATGTTGTACTTCATGCTGAACGTGTCGGGCTTGTCGAAGGCAAGACGGTAGCTTCCGTCTCCGTTGGACGCTCTCTTTTCCCAATCAAGTGCCATATCGCGAGCGATCTTGAGATATTTTCTCTCGTCTCTCTTGTTGCCGTTCATGCCGTAGATAATACCAAGTCCCGCAATACCCATGATAGCCTTGAGGGAGAGGTTGCAGTTGTGAGCGAGGTGACCCGCAAAGTCGTCGGTGCAGAGCTGATTTTCAGGGTCTCTGCCGTTGTCAAGCAAATATTTTACCCACTGCTCAAGGATATCCATATGCGCGTTTGCAAAGGACGTGTCCTTGGTAGCTATTGCAACTGCCGCTTCCATAACGAGCATATTTCCGCATTCCTCAACGGGCATCTGCATGTCGTATCTCATTTCTTTTGTGACCTTGTCAATGCCGTATACCTGACCGTTAAGAATGGGGTATTTACCAACGTCGTGAGGAGCAAAGTCGTATTTGAAATCCTTAGTCCATTCGTCGCTTACCGCATACTTATAAATAGGACGCATCATGCCCTTAACGAGCTCGGGATTGTAAAGAAGGAACAGGGGAATAGAGGGGTAGCTTACGTCAACCGTTGCGGCGCAACCGTTGGAATAGCATTCCTTGGAAATAAAGAGTACCTCGCCGTCGGTGTCTACTGCCAGCTTGTGAGCGGCAATGGTCTGACGGAGCGCAAGCTCAAGAAGCTCGGCGTACTTTTCGCCGCCCGCTCTTACAGCGTCAACGAACATACGGTCCTCAAACTCGCGGCAGCGGCGCATTGTGGTCTTGTATTCTGTGTGAGCCTTTACTATTTCGTCGGTGATACGCTCGCCGTTTTTGTTCCAATAGGAAGTAAGATGCTCGTGGAAATATTCGATGGACTTAATATCGTCGTAAGCGAAGGAGAATACCGTGGGAGCGCTCGTAAGTTGAACCTCGGCGTAAACGAAGGTCTCGTTTTTCTTGACAGCGTTTTCGTCGTCGGCAGAGGACGCCTTGGAATCGGCAAAGTAAGAGCCCGTTGCCTGAGCGTTTGCGTTACTGTCAGCAACTACGTACTGCTGAGTGTAGCTTCCGACGTTTCCGTTTACGCTGAGATAGAAGTAACCCCATTCAATTCTGAGGTCGTCACCGGGGCGGTTAAGTATCTTCTGGGACTTAGTTCCCATTTTTACGGATTTTATCTTTCCGTTGAGATCCAACGTTTCAACGTCGACCTCGTCGTCACCGCGCACGTTCATGCATATTTCCTCGGAAACGGCAATTTTTACGTTGACGGTGTGCTTTTTGCGGTCGATAATCTCTCTTGAAACCTCAAGGAAGCTTACGGGACGGGAAACGAGATAAAGATCGGTGGGAATAATGGGAGAGGTGAAGGTCAGCTTTAAGCGAACTCCGTTCTCCTCAAAGGTATAAATTGTGGAAAATGCGGTTACGTCAACCGAGGTCTGAGTCATTGCGGGGATATTTTCGTTGACTTCAAGACCGATAATGCGGTATTCCTTGCCGTCGATGGTAGCAATTCCGCTGATTTTGTTGTTTTTGTCAGTCCAATGGACAGTATCGGTGTCATTAAGAAGGTCAGATTTTGCCCAAACGTTGAAATAAGGGTCAATGTTAATAAGAGGATACGCAGGCGCTCTGAGTTGCATAATTTAATCTCCTTTATTATTTATTTTTGTCTACGATTGCATTATATCAAAAACTTGCAAGCGTGTCAATTATTTGTCAAATAATGAATGATTTTTACACTATAAGCGTGTCATTGGGGAGAGCATAACTATCTTGGCAAAAATATAGTGTCGAAAAAGCTAAAAAACTTTATCAAAATTAAATTGAAAAAAGTATTGACAAACCGAAATAAGTGTGCTATAATATATAAAGTAACCGAAAGGGAGCTGTAAACGCCGGTGTGGCGGAACAGGCAGACGCCCGGGACTTAAAATCCCGTGATACGTAAGTATCGTACCGGTTCGACCCCGGTCACCGGCACCACACGGTAAAAAATTTCATATCGCGGAGTAGAGCAGCTTGGTAGCTCGTCGGGCTCATAACCCGGAGGTCGTGAGGTTCAAATCCCACCTCCGCAACCAAAAAAATTCCTCGGACTTGTTCCGAGGATATTTTTTTACCTCTTCACTTTTCACTCTTCACTCTTCACTTTTCTCCTTCCGCCGAGGAATTTTTTTGGAAGTAATAAGTAATAGTGAATAGTGAAAAGGTATTAGATGTAGCTTTTCGCTGTGGCGAAAAACATTTTTATTTTAAGGTTGAAAAGTTATAGGTTTTATGGTATAATTGATATAACAAAGCGAAAGGTGGTAAGGTTATGACTGACAGCCCTTTGATAGTGAAATCTAAAGCGTTTGCGCTTGAAGTGATACAGGTATGTAAGGAACTTCGAGTAGCGAAGTGTGAAAGTGCTTTGATAAATCAATTTCTGCGTTCGGGAACGAGTATAGGCGCGAATATTAGAGAAGCTTTTTACGCTCACGGCAAGGCTGACTTTATTGCCAAACTGCAAATTGCTTTGAAAGAGTGTTCCGAAACGGAATATTGGATTGAACTTGTTTTGGAAAGTGGATATTACCACGACAAAACTTTGCTCGATAAATGTACGGAGCTGAAAAGGATTTTAATTTCTTCCCTTAATACAGCTAAAGCAAATCAAGATAATAAATAATTTTCCCCAAACCACTGGACTTTCCGCAATCTTTCGGTATAATGTGTGTTACCACCCGAAAGGAGCGAGAAAATGATAGATTTAAAGCCATATTACCAAGTAAAATTACACCTGCTAATTTACAAAGCATCTTTTCTCAATAATCCCCCAAAAACCGAAGACGAGAAATACGCTTATAACGTTATTCAAAAAGCGTATTGGATAAATGAGAAAAAGATAGAAATGCTGGATTATCAAAAGAGAAATAAGCTGATCGAGAATTATTATAGGCATTTCAGCGGTACACAAAAACAAAAGAAAGGTGGTAGCTAATGACAAAAAAGAATTTTATACGGCGAATTATAATATCTTCCGTATTAACCGCAATAGCTATCGCTCTGATTATAACATTTTGTGTCCTTATGTTTGCTAAATATTCCTATCCAAGCGAAGAAAATACTTCCATGGCAAGCGATACAGTTGCAGATGTTTATTATGCTTCTGGCAAAAAAGTAGTAATTGTTGAAATGTCAAACGGAGATCAATTTCAGTTGGTTTATCCAAATTTTGCAAAAGAATTATATGCGACTATCGGTTATGACCTTGACGAGCTTTGCGATCTGCTAAAAGGAAAAGAGATAAGGTATCTTCGAATGGATCATCTGCCTTGGATAGTAGAAATCTACGTTGAAGATATAGTAATGAACAACACCGAGTTAACAAACAAGCAGATAGTTGCAACGCGCATTTTTATAGTAATTATCGGACTTATTATGCTTGCTTTTCCAATCTGCGGAGATGTTGCGTACATAAAAAAGCAGTATAGATGTTACAAAAAATCAGAGAAAAAGAGAGCAAGAAAAGCACGGCGAAGTTCAAGAACAACACCATAAAAAGCTCGGCATCTATTTTGGATGCACATGAAATTGCCTTAGATAGCCGAAAACCCTTGATTTTATTGACTTTTTACAAGCTTTCAAAATTACGTTATAATTATTTCATCAAAGCGAAAAGGATTTAATATGAAAAAAGCAAAAACGGTTTTTGTGGCGATCTTAATAGCTTTAATCGCCATCGTTGCAATCGTATTACATATTTTCTTGCCTGATTATACAGACTCATTTATAGTTTTTATTATTGGCATTCTAATGTGTATTGCGGCAGTTTCTATTATGATTGATTCATATCACTGCAAAACAAAGGTGTCGGCTATATTGATGGATTACGGATTTGAACAATTTAAGGCGCACGTTACAAGCTCTCCTGTTTTTTCATACAGTTATCAAGGTAAGTCGTATACAGAACCGTCCAGAGAATCGCTTTCACAAAGGTATGTATTAAAACATTACAAGGAAGGGCAAGCGTATGATATATACATATCGGCAAAGGACCCGACATGTATAAAGCTCACTCGGAGAATTCGTGCGTTTGAATTAATATTGTTCATTATAGGACTGTGTATAGTTGCCCTCTCAATTTATTCGTTATTTTTATAATTTGAAGGCATCTATTTTGGATGCACATGAAATTACATCCAATAACTCAAACCCCTTGATTTTATTGACTTTCCCGTGGTGGCATCTATTCTGTCAAGATAACACAAAAAATCCAACTCGAAAGAGTTGGATCAGATTACTGACAAAGGGTTCAGGACTATGGTTCTGAGCCCTTTGTCAGTAATCTGAGGGCACCATTAGGTGTCCTTTTTGCTAATTAAATAAAATTTTATTTTTATTTTGTCGAATTTCTTGTTTTTATATTGAATTTTTGAAAAAAGTGTGTTATACTTAAAGTAAATTTTATGCTATAAGCATATAAAAGGAGGATTTTATGAACAAGTTTGCCAGACTCCTCGGGTACGACCCCGTGGAGAAAAAAACAAGTGTCAAAACGGAGCTTGTCGCGGGTGTAGTTACTTTTCTTGCTATGGCTTACATTTTGACGGTCAACCCCAACCAGATTTTCGGCGCGGGCAGTCCCTATTGGGCTTCGGCGTTTATCGCTACGGCTCTCGGTGCTGTCATTGGTACTCTTTTGATGGCGTTTCTCGCTAAGATGCCTCTCGCTCAGGCTTCGGGTATGGGTCTTAACTCAATGCTCGGCGGTCTTATCGGCGGCTGGGGCGGCTACGGTGCTGCCTTCACTCCCGGTCAGGGCTTTATGCTCGTTCTTATCTCGGGTCTCATTTTCCTTGCGCTCTCCCTTATAAGAATCAGAAAAAAGACCTTCCGTGAGCTTGTATTCGACGGTATGCCTATTGCGGTAAGAAGTGCTATTTCCGTCGGTATCGGCTTGTTTATCGCTTTCATTGGCTTCCAGAATGCAAAGGTTATCGTTGGCGACCCTTACGTATTGGTTTCCCTCGTTAATTTCACCGGCTACGACGTTAACGTTGCCAATGCGGCTGTTTGCCTTATCGGTCTTTTCCTTATCGCTATTCTCGATAAGCTCAACGTCAAGGGTTCTGTTATTATCGGTATTATCGGCGCGGCTATAGTCGGTGTTCCTCTCGGAGTTACCAACCTTTCAATACTTAAGGGTGAGGGCGATATTTCCTGGAAGTTCTGGGAGAACTTCGCAAACTTCTTTACGGGTGAAAACAGCGTATTCGGTTCGTTTGCTGACGTATTCACCGAGGGACTTATTCCCGCAGGCGTGTCTGTATTTACTATCATTATGATAATTATTACGCTCTGCATGATAGATATGTTTGACACTATGGGTACGATAGTTGGCTGTTGCAGTGGAAACAGAGTGCTTTCCGACGAAAACAACAAGCCTCACAACTACGGCAAGATTATGATGTCCGATGCTGTAGCAACCTGTGCGGGTGCAATGCTTGGTACGTCCACAGTTACCACGTTCGTTGAGTCGGGCGCAGGCGTATCCGCAGGTGGTAGAACGGGTCTTACCGCTCTTACAACGGCAGGTATGTTCTTCCTCGCAATGTTCGCGCTTCCTCTGTTCGCAGCTATTCCTTCGGCAGCGGCGGCAGCAGCGCTTATATACGTTGGTGTTCTTATGATGAAGAACAACATCAAGAACGTTGATTTTTCTAACAGCATCAACGCAACCTCTGCATTCCTTACTATAGTAGTAATGGTTCTTTCTTACTCCATTACTAAGGGAATCGGTGTGGGTCTCATTTCTTACACCGTTATGTCCGCTCTTTCTTACGTTATCAGCGCTATCAAATATGCAGTTAACAAGAAGGAAAAGCCTGTTTGGAACATTTCCGTAGTAGCTATCATAGTATCGCTGCTCTTCTGCGTATATTTCTTCGTTCCCGCTACGCTTTAAAGTTAGGGACGCGGCTTTGGGGTCTTTCTTTCGGAGAAAGACCCCATACCCCAAAGAACTCGTGAAAAATAAATATTAGGGTTGTTGGAATTTTGTGCTGTGCTTAATTTAAGTACAGCATTTTTCTAAGGTGGAAACCACGTCAAATGCTGCTACGCACTTGATGGGTTTCTTTTTTATTAAAAAGATAGGGCTGACAATCGCTGACTGATGAGGGTAGCCGACGAAGGCGGCGTGCGTCCTGATTCAAGTTTTACTATTTACCTGATAAAACATAATTTATATATGCACTAACGGTATATAAAAAACATGAGCTATTTTAATCTCAAAAGACTTTACAAAATTGACTTTACATGATATAATATGTAAAATAATGGTTTTGGGGTGACAATGATGTCGAATGCAAATCTTTTGACAAGGACATACCGCGGAGAGCCGTATCTTAAGGATGCGGCGAAATTAAAAGGAACTTACGACGATATTTACGTTTACGATATCGCTGATTTTTGCAGGCTGATTTCAACTCGCGAGCTGCATAAAAGGCGTGATATGGGGGAGAGCATATACGATATAATGTCTACCGACGGCGTTTTGGAAATATTGGATTACGTAAAGACTTATACGGAAATTCCTTTGCTTGTCAAGACAGTCCACGGCGTTGCGTTGATAATTCCGTCTCTTGTTCCGTCGACGTCTCTTTTTGTTTTGTCTTACGTCAGCGTAGGCGGAGAAAGGCTATATGCGTATTGTAAGCAAAGCGGAGCGTCCGTTTGCTATTCGGGCGAGCTTGAGAGGGAAGAGTTGAGCGAAAATACCGCTCTCCCGAGAAGTATTGAGCAATATTGCGAACGCTATCTTTGCAGAATGGAGGCGGCTTTTGAAGGGACTGCGAGAGGGCAGATGCTTGAAGGTGATATTACCAATATTCTTGAGGAGCGCATATATGCGATTTCGTATTACGCGGGGTGCTCGGCAAGCGTTTTGAGTGCAGAGCCGATAGTTGCTTTCGGAGATTTTGATTTTTCGCTGTTTACCGCGTTTGTCTTTTGCTTTATGATTGTTGCAAGACGGTATTCGCGGCGCAATGAATTGGCTGTTGTGCTTGAAAATAAGAGCTTTGGAATATCCGTTATGGCGAGTATGTCGGTGAAGGGAAGGCAAATATGCGATTGCGCGGAAATACGCGAGTTTACGACCATAACCGACAGAAAACGCGGCTTCTTTGAATATATGTGCGATGGGGCAGTGGCTCATATACGTTTTTCGCCCGTGGCAAAGGATTGGTCGTATCTTAATATCAAGTCTCCGACAGAAGAAAATAATGCGTAAATAATTCCATAAAATCTTTGATTTTTCAGGTTTACCTGAATATTGCGAAAAACACTTGAAAAATGATTAAATTTTGATTAATTTTTTGAAAATACTCTTTACTTATTTGGAGTTTTATGTTATTATATTAGATGGAAAAAATTTTTTAAAAACGGAGGAAAAATTTCATGGCTATTCAAAGAAAAAAGATGTCCATGGACGGTAATACAGCTGCGGCGCATGTCTCCTATGCGTTCACTGAAGTTGCCGCTATTTACCCTATCACACCTTCATCCGTAATGGCTGAGCTCACAGATGCTTGGTCCGCAACAGGACTCAAGAACATTATGGGCGAAAACGTTAAGGTAATGGAGATGCAGTCTGAGGCAGGTGCGGCAGGTACCGTTCACGGTTCTCTTGCGGCAGGCGCGCTCACCACTACTTATACGGCTTCTCAGGGTCTGCTCCTGATGATTCCCAATATGTATAAGATCGCGGGCGAGCTTCTCCCCTGCGTTATTCACGTTTCTGCTCGTTGCGTAGCTTCTCACGCGCTCAACATCTTCGGAGACCACTCCGACGTTTATGCGTGCCGTCAGACAGGCTTCGCTATGATCGCAGGCTCTAACCCTCAGGAAGTTATGGACCTCGGTGCCGTTGCTCACCTTGCAACCATCAAGGGAAGAGTTCCTTTCATTAACTTCTTCGACGGTTTCCGTACGTCTCACGAGATCCAGAAGATCGAGACTTGGGATTACGAGGATCTCAAGGAAATGGTTGACATGGACGCTATCGCTGAATTCCGCGCTCGCGCTATCAACCCCGAGCATCCCGTACTCCGCGGCTCTGCTGAAAACGGAGATATCTTCTTCCAGCACAGAGAGTCCTGTAACCCCTACTACGATGCGCTTCCCGCAATCGTTGAGGATTACATGAACAAGGTAAACGAGAAGATCGGTACTGATTACAAGCTCTTCAACTACTACGGCGCTCCCGATGCAGAGAAGGTTATCGTTGCTATGGGCTCTATCTGCGACGTTGCTGAAGAGGTTATAGATTACATGATGGCTAAGGGAGAAAAGGTTGGTCTTATCAAGGTTCGCCTTTACAGACCCTTCGTTCCCGCAAAGCTTATCGAGGTTCTTCCCAAGACTGTTAAGAAGATTGCTGTTCTTGACAGAACCAAAGAGCCCGGTGCTCTCGGCGAGCCTCTCTACCTCGACGTTGTTACCGCTCTTGCTACGAACGGCGTAAACGTTAAGGTCGTTGGCGGTCGTTACGGACTTGGTTCTAAGGACACGCCTCCTTCCTCCATCTTCGCTGTATACGAAAATCTCGATGCGGCTGAGCCTAAGAACGGCTTTACCATCGGTATCGTAGACGACGTTACGGGACTTTCTCTTGACGAGAAGCCCGCTCCCGATACCTCTGCTGAGGGAACTATCTCCTGCAAGTTCTGGGGTCTCGGAGGAGACGGAACGGTTGGAGCTAACAAGAACTCCATCAAGATCATCGGTGACCACACCGACAAGTTCATTCAGGCATACTTCCAGTATGACTCCAAGAAGACGGGCGGTGTAACCATTTCTCACCTCCGCTTCGGTGACAAGGCTATCAAGTCTCCTTACTACATCACTAAGGCTGACTTCGTTGCTTGCCACAATCCTTCCTACATCACCAAGGGCTACAAGATCGTAAACGACGTTAAGCCCGGCGGTACGTTCCTTCTTAACTGCCAGTGGGCTCCCGAGGAGCTTGACGCTCACCTGCCCGCAGACGTTAAGTCCTACATCGCAAAGAACAACATTAAGTTCTATACCGTTAACGCTATCGATAAGGCTCGTGAGATCGGAATGGGTAAGAGAACTAACACAATTCTCCAGTCCGCATTCTTCGCTCTCGCTAACATCATGCCTATCGCTGAGGCTGTTGACTACATGAAGTACATGGCTAAGAAGTCCTATCTCAAGAAGGGCGAGGCTGTCGTTGAGCTTAACTACAAGGCTATCGACGCAGGCGTTGACGCTCTCGTTGAGATCAAGGTTCCTGCTGAATGGGCAAACGCAGGTGAGGCTCCCGCTAAGGCTGCTGCTACGGGTGAGAGAGCTGACCTCGTTAACTTCGTAAACACCGTCGTTACTCCCGTATCTCTTATGAACGGCGACAAGCTTCCCGTTTCTGCATTTAAGGGTATGGAAGACGGTACGTTCCCTCAGGGCTCTGCTGCTTACGAGAAGAGAGGCGTTGCTGTTGACGTTCCCGTATGGCATCCTGAAAACTGTGTACAGTGTAACCAGTGTGCGTTCGTATGTCCTCACGCGGCTATCCGTCCCTTCGCTATGAACGAGGAAGAGGCTGCTAACGCTCCCGAGGTAACTAAGTTCACGGCTAAGCCCGTTATCAAGACTAACTACAAGTACACCATGGCTGTTTCTCCTCTTGACTGTATGGGTTGTACCCTCTGCGTCAAGGCATGTAAGGTAAGTGAGAACGCAATAAAGAACGGCAAGCCCGAAAAGGTTGCTATCGAGATGGTATCTCAGGCAAGCCAGCTTGATCAGCAGGCAGCATTCGACTACGCTGTTGCTAATGTTTCCGAGAAGGCAGAGCTTATCAACGAAACCGTTAAGGGCAGCCAGTTCAAGCAGCCTCTGCTCGAGTTCTCCGGCTCTTGCGCAGGATGTGCTGAGACCTCTTACGCTCGTCTCATTACACAGCTCTTCGGTGAGAGAATGTATATCTCCAACGCAACAGGATGTTCTTCCATTTGGGGTGGCTCCGCTCCCGCAACTCCTTACACGGTAAACCGTGAAACAGGTAAGGGTCCCGCTTGGGCTAACTCCTTGTTCGAGGACAACGCTGAGCACGGTCTCGGTATGGCTCTCGGTCAGAAGACTATCCGTGAGAAGCTTATAAAGAAGGTTGCCGAGATGGCTGAGTCCGACAAGGCATCCGACGAGTTCAAGGCTGCCGCTAAGGCTTACCTTGACACTGTAAACGACGGTAAGGCTAACGCTGCTGCTACCGACGCTCTCGTAGCAGAGCTTGAAAAGGCAGCTGCGGCAGGCTGTCCCACCGCTCCCGCTATCCTTGCTGAAAAGGATTACCTCGCTAAGAAGTCCGTATGGATCTTCGGTGGTGACGGATGGGCATACGATATCGGATTTGGCGGTCTTGACCACGTACTCGCATCGGGTGAGGACGTAAACGTAATGGTATTCGATACCGAGGTTTACTCCAACACGGGTGGACAGGCGTCCAAGGCTTCTCAGATCGGTCAGGTTGCTCAGTTTGCGGCAGCAGGTAAGGCAATCGGCAAGAAGGACCTTGCTCAGATAGCTATGTCCTACGGCTACGTATACGTTGCACAGGTTGCAATGGGTGCTGATATGAACCAGCTCCTCAAGGCTCTTACTGAGGCTGAGGCTTACAACGGACCTTCTCTTATCATCGGTTACGCTCCTTGTGAGATGCACGGTGTTAAGGGCGGAATGCAGAACTGCCAGCTCGAAATGAAGAAGGCGGTTGACGCAGGCTACTGGCAGATGTTCCGTTACAATCCTACGCTTGAAACGGGCAAGCTCGTAGTAGATTCCAAGGCTCCTACGGCTAACTACGTTGACTTCATCAAGTCCGAGACTCGTTATGCTCGCCTTGTACAGTCCTTCCCCGAAAAGGCTGAAAAGCTCTTTGCTCAGGGCGAGGAGAACGCAAAGGCTAAGTACGACAGACTTCAGAAGCTTGCTGAACTCTACGGAAATAACTAAATAAAAGCTACTCAAGGGGGTGCCGCATATGCGGTAGCCCCTAAGGGTATATATGGGAGAATTTAACGTTATGAAGAAATTACATAAGATATTGCCTGCTAAGAGATTAACTCTTATACAGAATATTATCACCATGGTACTCCTGGCAGTAATAGTGTTTATGAGCTTCGGAACGGTATTTACCGCTACCGTAAACAAGGACGCAACAACTGTCGAGATGTTTGACAAAATAGTAAACGGCTTGGGCGGTGATCCCGTAGAAATGCCCGATACTGTTGATGTCAGCGCGCCTTATATAATAAAATCTGTCGGCTCAGTTGTCGATATACTTAAGAGCGGAATGAGCGCTGTGAAGGACGCTATGGAGCTTTCCGATAGCGCAAAGCAGGTTCAGGAGGAAGCTGATGATCTTTCCACTCCGCAGGATGCGGCTGACCTTCAGTACGAGGTAAATAATCTTGAAGAGCAGGCAAATAAAACTCAGGCTAAAGTGAATAGTCTTTCCGAGTCTCTCAAGAGCGATGATTTCGTAAGCTTGGTAACTCTCATAGTTATTATTATTCAGGCGTTTGGAGAAAGCCTTCTCCTCGGAATCATCTACGTTGCGCTTATAGGTCTTTCCTTGTCACTTCCTATCGTGGCTATTATAAGATTTATTCTTGCCCTTATCTCGTTTTTCAGATACTTGGGTAAGCCGGGAGAGGGATATGCTAAGATATCCAAGTCCTTCGGCGCTATCTTCGTAATGCTGCCTATTCTTTGGCTGTTTAAGATAATAGCTCCTCAGATAACCTTCGGCTCGGGTATCATTACTATGGTGATACTCTGCATCGTGGTTCTCGCTATAAATCTTATAGCGTCAAGACTAAAGGCTTACACGCCCGTACAGTTCAAGTACATAAACGTCCTTCAGGGTGCTTCCTTGTTTGGCGTTATCGGATATTTCCTCATTATGTTGAATATCGACGGAACGGGAATGTTCGATAAGATATGGGGCGGAATCGGTAGCTTTATGGATAAGACGGAAACGGGTAAGATGCTTATTACGGTTGCCGTGATAGTCGCTTTCGTGATCGTCCTTATTAATACCTGCAAGCTTATAAAGAAGATTGCATGCCGTCTGTGCTGTATGGTGCCTGCGGGAAAGGTTATGGCTCACGACACCGCGATAGTCGGCGCTACCTTGGCACTCGTTCTTATTGCTGCTCCCGTATATCTTATGGTGGGCGGATTTGAGCTTGACTTGGGAGACGGAATGACGTCGTTTATTCTGTTTGCCGTTGGCGCGGGCTTGATATTCGTGTCCGAGCTTGTTATGCTTATACTTAAGAAAACTCTTTGCGCAAGCGCAACGGGCGATGATATCCATGCGGTTCTCACGGGTTGTCCTACGGGCGAGGACGCAGAAGCTCCCGCTGAGGAAGCAGAAGCTGAAAACGCTCCCGTAGAAGAGCAGACCTCGACTGAGGAAGCTCCCACGGAAGAAACCGTCGCCGTAGAGGAAACGGTAGAGAGTGTAGAAGCTGTAGAGACCGTAGAAATCGATGCAGAGGAGAGCGAGCAGACGGATGCGGTGGTTGACGAAGGACCTGTCAACATCGTTATCGGAGACGTCGCTGAGCAAGCCGAAGCAGAGAAAACGGAAAATGAATAATTAGAGTAATATGTTTTAGGGGCTTTCTTTAGTAGAAAGCCCTTATGTTTTCTGATATTTACAAAATGAAAATCGTATTAAACGATTGACAAGGTGGCATAATTGTGATATAATAATACTACCAAGTGAAAGGAGATTAGATATGAACAACTCTATTTCAATAAGACCGTCAAAGGATATTCGCACGAACTATGCACAGATCTCCACTCTGACGAGAAGCAATCCTGTTGCCATAACGGTTAACGGAAAGGAAGATACTGTTCTTCTCAGTCACGAATATTTTCAGGCTCAGCAGAATTATATTGCGGAGCTTGAAACTAAGCTTGCGGTATATGCGCACTTGGCGCAAGCGATGGACGACATAAAGCTCGGCAGAGTTCAAGACGCAGATGATGCTTACGATGATATTATTGCGGAAATGGAGAGCTTCGATTTATGAGCTTTAAGATCAAGTTCACCGATACCGCCAAAGAAGATCTTCGCAACATTGCCATATATATAGCTGAGCAGTCTAAGGATAAGAAAATTGCCATCGACCTTGTTAATGAATTGAGAGAAAAAACAAAAATTCTTGAGACCTTTCCTGAGTGCGGTGCAATTCCCGATGACAGAATAATGAAAAACTCGAATTATCGTTTTTTAGTCTGCAAGGAATATTTGATTTTTTATCACTATGTTTCTGAAGATAATACCTCTTATGTTTTGGCTGTTTTTAATTCAAAACGCGACTATTCAAGAGTAATGAGAAGATTTGTAAAAAAATAAATAAGTTGGACACATTATAGCGGTTTTACCCAAATGATGTGTCCAACTTTTTATTGATATACTTGTAGGGGCGTGCATTGCACGTCCGTGGACGACACGATGGTCGCTCCTACGGAAGCATTTAATCGAGACTTGTTTGCTTGCCTCTTCGATAGCAACATTGTTTGCGCGAACCGATATTTTTTATTGCACGTATTGACAACCGTCGATGTATATGATATAATGTATACAAATTTATATTGAACGGGAGAAGCTTATGTTTGATAACGTAAAACACAATTTTGGCTTTGGTTGTATGCGACTGCCTATGACGGACGGTGAGGTAGATACGGCGGAATTTAACCGAATGATAGATACCTTCATACAGGCAGGCTTTAATTATTTTGATACCGCGCACGGTTACATTGACGGAAAAAGCGAACGGGCTATTCGCGAATGCCTTACCTCAAGATATGAGAGAGAAAGCTATATACTCGCAAATAAGCTCTCAGACTGGTTTTTCAAAACCGAGGCTGAGGTCCGTCCGTTATTTGAGGAACAGCTTCGGATATGCGGTGTCGATTACTTTGATTTCTATTTATTCCACGCCCTCAATCGCAACTCGTATAAAAAGCACAAGGAGTGCAACAGCTTTGAGATAGTAAAACAATTGAAAAGCGAGGGAAAGGTAAAGCATATAGCAATGTCCTTTCACGACACGGCTGACATACTCGATATGATACTTTCCGAGCAGCAACAGATCGAGGCTGTACAATTGCAGATAAACTATCTTGACTACGACGACCCGGGTGTGCAGAGCAAAAAGTGCTATGACGTCGCCGTCAAGCATGGCAAGAAGATAATCGTCATGGAGCCTGTCAAGGGCGGCGCTTTGGTAAATCTCCCGCCTGACGGAGTTGCCGAATTCCAAAAGCTCGGCAATGCCGCCCCCGTCTCTTACGCGCTCAGATACGCCGCAAGCTTTCCCGAGGTATTTATGGTGCTTTCGGGCATGGGAAGCATGGAGATGATGGAATCAAATATCAAGACGATGTATCCTTTCGTTCCGCTGAATAAAAACGAGCTTAAAGCTACTGACCGAGTCAGAGACATTATCCGCAAGTACAAGCAGATCCCCTGTACGAAATGCAGATATTGCGCGGAGGTTTGCCCCAAGAACGTTCCTATCGCAGACCTGTTTGCCACGTATAACGAATACGCCTTGGCAAGAGTGACGAAGAAGCAAACGCGAGAAAGCCTTGCGTCATTCGACGTCAAGGCAAGTGATTGCGTTGAGTGCGGCAAGTGCGAGAGCATCTGTCCTCAAAGCATTGATATTCGCCAAAAATTAAAGAATCTTGCAAAATTGTGATCTATAAGGAGATATTGAAATGGAAAAAACGCTACGCAGAACAATAATCAAAATATCAAAGGAAGCCGCTTTTATACTTATCACTATAGTAAGCGCGGTGATCCTTCCCCAAATATTCCACGGCGTCGGCATGTTGCTCGGCATTGGCGGAAAACTTGGTCAGATTTTTCTTCCCATGTATATCCCCGTTCTGCTGATCGGTTTTTATCGCGGATCTGCTTCGGGCGCTGTCACGGGCTTGCTTGCTCCGCTTGTCAGCTTTGCCATCACGGGAATGCCCGCCGAGACTCTCTTGCCGTATATTACGCTTGAATTAGTCGCAACGGGAGCGCTTGCAGGCATTTTTGCGAAAGCAAAGCTTCCTGCCTTCGTTCGTGTGCTTTCCGTTCAAGTCGCAGCTAAGATAATTCGTCTTGTCGCATTTGCAGCTTCTCTTTATTTGGCAAACGGAACGGTAGCCGCGTCCGCGTTGTTTTCAGGTATTCTCATATCTATCCCGGGCGTCGTTCTTCAGCTGGGTCTTGTGACGTATTTAACGATCAAAAAGGAGAAAAAGCTCGGTGAATAAGCAAATCCAAACTGCCCGTCAGAAATTGATTGACGGTGAATACACGTGCGTATTGCAGGTCAACGGCGAAGAATACTGCTCGCGCGAGCGTGGCGTAAAGCCCTTGATATCCCTTTTGCAAACGGGCAATTCATTCGTCGGAGCAATTGCCGCCGACAAAACGGTAGGCGCAGGGGCGGCACACCTATACGTGCTGCTCGGTATTCACGCCTTGTGGGCAAATATAATAAGCGAATCGGCAATACAGATACTCAAAAAACACAACGTACAGATCCTGTACGGCGAATGTGTTCCTCATATCATCAATCGTCAGGGCAACGGCATCTGCCCCATCGAATCCGCCGTCACCGATGCGAAAAGCTCCCAGGAGGCTTACGATTTGATAGTAGCCGCATTAGAACGGCTTCAGAAAAGCAAGGATGCCGAGGTCGCAACGAAAATATTCAAGGCTCTTGCCGACGAAAATCGCCTTGAGATAATGGAAATACTGATAGACGGTGAAAAATGCGGTTGTGAGCTTCTCAAAGCTCTTAAAATAGGACAGCCTACCCTCTCGCACCACATGCATATACTGTGCGATGCGGGGTTGGTCGATTCCTTCAAAAAGGGTAAATGGACGCACTATTCAATAAGCGCCGAGGGTTCGGCTCAGCTTATGCGACTGGTCGAAAAATACAAAAAATAAGGACCTCCTAAAATTAAAGACATATCTGAAATTGATAAAATCTTCCGTGTAGGTTCAAATATAAACAAAGCGGGGATAAAATTTTACGATGTAAAAGTCGCCTCGCTCACCGTACACGGACTTATGTATTCGGACACCGAATTCCGCTAAGCGTTGGAGAAAACGTCAGTGACAGAGTCAAGAATCTTAATTACAACACAGCGGGTGGAAGAATACGCTTCAGAACCGACAGTCCGTACGTCGCTATATATCGATGGCAAAAGCTCCTATCAGCCTTATTAAAACGTAAAATCTTCTTTAAAATGTAAAACAAAAAACGGACACATCACAAGGAAAAATTCCAAATGATGTGTCCAACTTTTTATTGTTTTATTTTGTAGGGGCGTGCATTGCACGTCCGAGGACGACACGATGGTCGCCCCTACGGAAGCCTTTAATCAAGACTTATTTGCTCGCTTCTTCAATAGCGACTGCAACCGCAACGGTCATACCAACCATGGGGTTGTTACCTGCGCCGATGAGTCCCATCATCTCTACGCTCTCGGGAACGCTGTCGGAGCCGTAGCACTTAACCTTAGCTCCGTCACCGTTTGAGTAAGCGGACCTCTTAACTACGTTAACCTCCTCGGCATTCTCGCAAAAAATGCAGGCAGTGTATATTGCCACGTTACGTACATTATAACACGTTTTTGCGGTTTAACGTAACGTTCACAAACGTTTCCAAACACTATTATATATTACAAATAGGAGAAGATGAGATGCGCACTGTGCGCATCGAGCTTGCTAACATCCTGTATCTCGTATCTGTTGTCGTTTGCATCGCGGATGATGACTCTATTAGTCGGATGAAGCTTTTTTATATCGTTGTGTCTGTTGCGTATACCGAAGATTACCCTTCCATGATTGGTGTCCACCGTCCACTTAAGCGTTCCGAATTTGTCCTCTACGCTAACAACGCTCTGTATCTTCGGAATCATGTAATATTCAGAGAAGCACTCATCAAGAGCCTTTACCGATTCCTCGTCGAGTTCCGCGATATCTCTGACAAACCCAATTTCCTTTTCCTCCGAATCGAGTAGGGTGATGTACATATTATGGTTGGTTAAAGGGAACAGCCTACGCGGCTCAAGGTCCTCGATAATACTGCCGTCTTTTTTTATAAGGCGAACGAGGTACATATCTGTTTTTTCAAGTTTTCCTGTATATTTATCGATATAATATCTTCCCATGACCATTCCTCCTTATTCAAAGTTTTCGGCACGCTTGGACTCTGCGACCTTGTCTGACATGGACTGTATTTCGACAAGACGGTAATATTTGCCCTTAAGTGCCATTAGCTCTGCGGGAGTACCGCATTCGATTATCTCTCCATTATCCACAACGACTATCTTATTTGCCTTGGAAAGAGTAGATAGTCTGTGAGCTATCATTATAGTGGTCCTACCACTTATCAGACGCTCAATTGCGTCTTGTATGAGGTGCTCGGTTTCGGAGTCGACAGATGCCGTCGCCTCATCAAACACGAGCATCTTGGGGTTTCTAAGCATTGCGCGCGCGATTGATATTCGCTGACGTTCTCCTCCCGAAAGTCCCACTCCGCGCTCACCGAGCACAGAGTCATATCCGTCAGGTTGACGTACTATAAATTCATGAGCGTTTGCAATATCCGCCGCATTTATAACCTCGTCAACCGAGAAGTTGCCGTTACCATAGGCAATATTGTTATATATAGTGTCATGGAACATCTGGGACTCCTGCTGGACGTAACCGATGTGAGAGCGGTAATATTGCATATCTATTTTGCGGATATCCACTCCGTCAATGGTGATTTTTCCTTCGTATGTGTCGTAATAGCGAAGGAGAAGATTTATGAGCGTTGATTTTCCCGAGCCTGTCGTACCGACGATACCGACGATGTCCCCGGGTTCTATTGAGAGATTTATATTTTTAAGAACCTTTTTAGTGCGGTCGAAGGAGAAATTTACGTTCTTAAATTCTATGCGTCCGCCCATATTGACATTTGTGTTGCCCTTGCCGAAATCATGCTCAGGCTCGGCGTCAAGGATGTCCATGATACGCTCGAGTGAAGCCATCGCGTTCTGCATGGAGTCGGAGAGGTTCGCAAAGAAGTTTACCGGCTCATAGAACATCGTTGCGTAGGAGATAAAGGAAACGAGCAGACCAACGGATATCGCGCTTCCGTTACCAGTGGAAAGGCCGTTGATGACCATATTTCCGCCCATCGCCCATATAATGACACTTCCGCAGCTCATTAGGCAATTTACGATAGCGGGATACGCGTTGAGTATCTTGCCGGCCTTGGTGTCGATTCTGCGCCAATCGTCAACACATTCACCGAAGCGCTCGGTGGCATTCTTCTCGTTGGTGTACGACTTTGTTACGCGGATACCCGGTATAGTATCGGCAAGCACGGATGTGACCGCGGATGAGCGCCTCCATATGCGTCTGTAAAACGGCGCTATCTTCTTTTTGAAGATACGCGAGCCGATAACGACCAAAGGTACGGGAAAAAGCGAGAATAGCGTCAGCTTCCAATCTATGCAAAGCATAACGACTACAATGCCGATGAGCTTGAAGAATTGTACGACGACCTCTTGAGTGATACGGAGCATAAACGCCTGAATTGTTGCGGTATCTCCGCTTATTCGGTTAATAACTGATCCTGTAGAGGTCTTGTCGTAGAAGCGCATAGGAAGATACTGCGCCTTCTCGTATACCTCACACCGTATGCGAGCGACTATTTTATCTCCCGACACACGGAGCATATATCCCCGTATACCTGCGAGCAGATAGTGAATTACATGTAGACAAACAAGCATTACAACGACCGTCGCGAGAAGGCGGCTGTTTTTATTCGGTAGTATCTCGTCGACAAGTGTCCTTGTAAGAATCGGTGGAACAAGTGCAAGAGCTGTCGTAATTATAGAGATGATGACGGATATTACAAGTATTGGAAGCTCAGGCTTCAGATATCCGCCCAACCGTGAGAGAAGTCTCTTTTTTTTCATACAGTGAATACAGGGAACTCCTGGAGCGGATAGAGTGCGTCCGCATTTGGGACATATCGACAGCATCTTTTCGTATACTGCCTGCATCGTGGCGAACGCCTCCGCCACGGGCTCTCCGTCGCGAATACCCGTGGCGTAAGTCAAAACGGCATCGCAAAGAGCTGCGACGGTAAAGGTGAATCTGAATACGTCGTGAAGGACTCCGTCCTTCGTTTGAATACGCATGATGCCGTTTCCGTACATACGCTTATTAAAAATATTGTGGATATTCTTAAATGAGTAGCGTTCCGAGCAGGTTTGTGTTTTGAAATCGTAGATAAAAAGACACGAGCCTGTCGCCAAAAGCACACATGTACTATACTGTGCATGTTTTGATATTTCACCGACAACAGCCAACAAAACGGGATCATCCTCCGTACCCAAAGAACGTATTACTTCGAGCTTCGAAGCATCCAGTTTCTGATTAATTAAAATAGTGGTTTCCATCGCAACGGTTTAGCTAGCAAGCAATCTCCTCATTCAAATTTTTTGGTTATTATACTACATGAAAAAACAAAAGTCAACACTTTTTCGGGATTTTTCGTAATTTTGTGATATTCTCTAAAAACTTGTCCTATTAGTAAAAACATTACCAATAATAAGAGAAAATAATTAGTGATATCAACGAAAAAATCTACATAAAAAAGGGGTGACTTTTTTGAATAAAACTGATATAATAATGTGTTATAATAAAATAGTACTAATAAAAAAACAGACACATCATTTAGAATTTTCACCTAAATGATGTGTCCAACTTTTTATTTGATGATTTGCAATCTTCGATTGCATGAATTGATGCTTTCGCGTCATGATTTGAAGGCTTTCGCCTTCATGAATTGAATTGCCCCATAATGCACCGCAGGTGCAATTCATGGCGATAGCCAATTCATGACAACGAAATTGTCAAATCATGCCCGCAAGGGCAATTCATTGCAAATAATCTGCGATTATTTGCTTGCTTCCTCAATAGCAACTGCAACCGCAACGGTCATACCAACCATGGGGTTGTTACCTGCTCCAATGAGTCCCATCATCTCTTTGTAAATTCAACTGAAGCGTTTCAAAACGCTTGTAAATCAAGGGGTTAGACACATAGCTCCTTCAGGAAAACTAGTCACATCATCGACAGCTATTATAACAGGAAATAGCAACCTGTCAAGTGGTTCTTGAGAAATTGTTGTAGGTGTTGTAAGTGCTTCGACAAAACTATTTTCTCTTTACTTTTTCATGAGAGTGTGCCGATTTTATTCTAATTAAATTTTTACTTAATTTTTGGAGCGCGGATTTGAGCGTGGCAGAGCATAAAAATAGTGGCTTTGTTAGTTTTTTCTTGAATCTATTGATTTTCGGTCATTATTGTGGTATAATATAAGGGCCAAATCAATCGAATAAATGCGTTATCAGTGTATATTTCTCTTTAGGGGAACTATACTCTTTTTGGCGTGCTTACATAGTAGAATTTGATAAAAATGCAAATTCCGACTATGTGAGCATGTATACACTGTTTCGCATTAGATTGGTTTGGCGACTATTCGGAGTTTGCGTTTTTTGTGCGCTTGCTTCGGTAGGCGCACTTTTTTGTTTTTTGACAAAAAAAGCAAAAAATTACGACTTATATTATTGAGGGGAAAAAAGGAGGAATTTGCAATGCTGAACTTCAAAAAGGTCATTTCACTATGTCTGTGTCTTGTGATGCTTGTGGGTGTTCTTGCGTCTTGTGACGAGGGCACGCAAGGGATACAGGGTGAGCAAGGTATTCAAGGAGAACAAGGAATACATGGCGAGCAGGGTGTTCAAGGCGAACAGGGGGAAAAAGGAGACAAGGGCGACAAAGGTGACAAAGGTGATGACGGTGTAAGTCCGACTTTAGCAATCAGTGATGACGGCTATTGGGTAATCAATGGCACAAAGACTAATTTCAAAGCAACGGGTACGGACGGGCAGAACGGCACGGACGGTGTAACGCCATCAATCACAATCAATGCTGATGGTTATTGGGTTATCAATAATGTCGTATCTGAATATAAGGCGGTCGGCAAGGACGGTGTAGACGGAAGCACTCCAACGGTCGAGATTAGTAACGATGGCTATTGGGTACTTAACGGAACAAAGACTGCTCATAAGGTCATCGGTCAGAATGGATTGGATGGCGAAGACGGAAAAGATGGAGCAGACGGAAAAACGCCCGCTCTGCGCATCAATTCTGAAACAAATGAGTGGGAAGTCTCTTATGACGATGGAGAAAATTGGACTTCACTCGGTGTAAAAGCGACAGGAGCGAACGGCTCTGACGGCAAAGACGGTCAAAATGGTACAAACGGAAAAGATGGCAAAGACGGTGCTGATGGTATAACGCCGGCACTGCGCATCAATGCTGATAATGAATGGGAAGTCTCTTACGACAATGGAACTACTTGGGCGTCTCTTGGTGTAAAGGCTACGGGTGCTAATGGTAACGATGGTGCTGATGGCGAAGACGGTCAAGATGGTCAAGACGGCGCAAACGGCGTAGATGGCATATCTCCGAAAATACGCATCAATGCGGAAAATTATTGGGAGGTATCTTACGATAATGGAACAACTTGGGCATCTCTCGGCGTGAAAGCGACTGGCGCAGATGGTCAAGATGGAACAAATGGTACGAACGGCACGAATGGTACAAACGGAAAAGATGGTGAGGACGGTGCTGACGGTATAACCCCGAAACTGCGCATCAATTCTGAAAATAATGAATGGGAAGTCTCTTACGATAACGGCGAGAATTGGATTTCTCTCGGCGTGAAAGCGACGGGCGCTGACGGTCAAGATGGAGCGAATGGTTCTAATGGAACAAACGGAACGAATGGTACGAATGGAGTTAACGGAAAGACTCCTCGGTTAAGAATCAATTCTGAAAGCAACGAGTGGGAAGTTTCTTATGACGATGGAGAGCATTGGACTTCTCTCGGAGTAAAAGCGACAGGCGCTGACGGTCAAGATGGAGCGAATGGTTCTAACGGAATAAACGGAACGAATGGCGACGACGGCGCAACGATTGCATCTATCGTATTCAACGAAGAGGGCAAGTTGGTTATTACGATGACTGACGGCACAGAGTTCATCGTTGATATGCCTGAGAAAGAAGAGCATGTACACAGTTATAGCGAATTGATTGATTATAGTAATGATGCAAGTCTATCTTGTACGGAGAGAATGTACTATCAGTTTTGTGCGAGTTGTAGTGAGATAAGGTGGTGCTTGGGTAAGCATAATTTTTCTGAAGGATATTATAGCGATGGAACTCATCATTGGTTCGATTGCTATAACTGTGACGAAAAACTTGGCTTTGAAGAGCATACATATAATTTTTACGGTTTTTGCACATGCGAATCTGACATGGGGCCATCAGACAGTGTTATTTATGGAGTTTCTGAAGATGGCTCGCATGCAGTGGTTACAGGCTATACGGGTTCAGATGCTAAAGTAGTTATTGCTTCTCAATACGGAGATTTGCAAGTACTTGAAATTGCAGAGAGAGCGTTTGAGAATACTGATGTTGAGACGGTAATTATTTCTGGAAGCATCATGTACATTGGTGAATATGCTTTCGCTGACTGTTCAAATCTCTCTAGAGTTTCAACGATGGAAGGTGTTGCGTTTATAGACAGATATGCTTTTGCTAATTGTATCAGTCTCAAAACTATAGACATAGCTAATGTCGATGCAATCAATGCATGCGCTTTTTCGGGATGTAGTGCTTTGGATGGTGTTACACTTTCAGAGGATATGGAATTTATAACAGGTGGTCTCTTTGAAAATTGCAGTAGTCTTACGAACATCACGATTCCGAGCAATGTGACACTTATTGGAAACGACGCTTTTAGTGGATGCAGTAGTCTTAGATGTGTTGAACTTTCTAACAATCTTAAAAGCATTGGTGGAAGTGCTTTTAGTGGTTGTACAAGCTTGGGAAATATTACACTTCCAGATAGTATAGAAAGTATTGGAGAAAATGCATTTGAAAGTTGTTTGGGGTTAACAAGTATTGTACTTCCACAAAATATCACTGACATCTGCTATATTATCATGAACATATCGTTGAATATGGCAAAGTAGAGGGTATATACTATCAAGAGTAGATTTATATTGGCGCCCTAACACTTTACATACATCATTGGGTAGCCATACACTACACTGATTTTTAGCGAATTCTAACTTTGCTTCACTTGGAAGATATTCACTAGTAAAGTTTGATTCATCTGCATCTAAGATATTTAATAACCAATTCTTATACATTACTACACTCCTACAAACAATCATCTCTATTAGTGTAAAAACTCATATATAAGCATATTATAACACACACATAATGAAATGTCAAACAGAATATAATAGTCTCTCTATTAGTGTAAAAACTCACCATCCAAAAAAACATAAAGCAGACGAGAATTCCCGTCTGCTCAACTAATATTCAAACACCATATTCTCTGACCCACCTATAAAAAGTCGTAGATGTAATACCGAACGCTTTCTGTATGCTCACTGCCGTTCGCTCATTATCACGCCACTCTTTACAGAGCCTTACAAATTTGCTCTTATCAATATCCATACGCTTTCTGCCCTTATAGACACCGTTTGCCTTGGCGATAGCAATACCCTCCGACTGACGCTGAAGAAGACCTTCTCTCTCCATCTGCGCAAGAGCCGCGAAAATTGTGAGCATGAACTCGCCTTGCGGAGTTGCTGTGTCGATAGACTCCTTCAGACTAACGAACTTCACACTCTTATTCTGCAGCTCATCTGTGATAGCGAGCAAGTCACGAGTGTTACGAGCAATTCTGCTGAAGCTCTCACAGATGACTGTATCGCCCTCTCTGACGAACGCCAACATCTTTTGCAGTTCCACTCTGTCTGCGTTCTTACCGCTCGCCTTATCCATAAAGATTCTGTCAGCACAATGTTCCTTTGCCATAGCGACCTGTCTTGCCTCGTTTTGCTCAAGCGTCGAGCATCTGATGTAGAATACCTTCATTTTCAAATTCCTTTCTGAAGTGTTATTTTAGAGTGGCTGTTTTTCATGTTGCGTAACTTAATTCGATATAGAACCCTAATGTTGCAATTTGCGAGTATCACTTTGAAGTATAGTCTAAAGTGATATAAAATCGTTTGCGAAAAATTGTATATATAAATAGAGAAATATAGCAATCTCAAATCATATAACCTCAAAGGAGAAGAAACAGTGAAATATAACAGATACGATTATCCGATGTTGCTGAAGAAGAAGCACATCAAAGATATCGGGATTTCGGAAGGCTTTTATTACAAATTAGTCAAGACCCATCAACTGCCTACCCTCAAACTGAACAACAGAACCTACATCAACCGAGATGCGTTCTTTGATTTGCTTGAACAGAGGACCACCGTTGTAGAAACAGAGTAATGAAAACATCTACCCTTATCTGTAATATGAATGGCGACCCTCACCTTGTTGTTATTACTTGCTCTTCAGAAAAAGATTATATCAAGTGCAGAGGGAAGAAAAAACCTCGTGAGACAAACAACATTCATATAAAACTTGTAAATTTAAGGAGCCAAAACAATGAAAATAAAAAATCTAACTGAAACACCCACTCCCATGCACTTCTCATTGCTTCATCAAGAAAGTAGCATGTCAGAGACAGTATACGACGATGACATATCCAACATAGAAGATGCCTTTAACATCCCGATTCCAGCCGATACAACCGAGCCGTGTGCTTTGTTTATCGTATCCGACATTGGAATCTTTGCAGTAGAGAACATGACCTTGAAAGATGTAATACTGCTCATTCGCAAAAACAACTTCAAAGAAACCTCTGTTGAGATGATACCGCAGGAGTTGGTTGAGAAACTGACTGTGCGAAAATGATTACCTCATCTTAATACTCAACCTTCCCGAAAACTTATCCAAGAGATTGAGTTCATTGACTTGCTTTGCCACATCACTGACGAGAAGGTTGAGATAATTCTGCGTAATATCGAGACTGCTATGACCAAGCATTTTAGAGAGGGAAACCACATTGCCACCGCTTAACACCCATTGTTTAGCGAAAGTGTGTCTGTATCTGTGTATGCCCGTCCTCTCAACACCGCGACGCTTATTATACTCGTACAGCATATGATAACAGGTGCTCTTGACGAGTTGCTGACCGTACGCATTGCAGAACAGATAGTCGTCCGTGTTCTTATGCTTACGATATTTCAAAAACTCTTTCAGTACATTTGCCATTGTTTGATTGACGGGCACGATGAGCGGTTTTCTATTCTTTGTAACATTGACATAGACCACATTGTTATCGAAATCCACATCCTTGACCTTGATGTTCATAAGACTGCGCTGCCTAACACCCGTACTGAAGAGAAAAGTCGTAATCACCCACGCTTGATACTCCGTAAAATTGCACTGCTTGATGTTGGGCTTTTTCAACAGTGCTCTTAATTCGTCCTCTGTGTAAGTCTCGATGCCGCTTTTATCTACTTTAATTGCTTGCATCTTGAACCGCTCAAGATAGCCCTCGTCCATGAGAAAGTGAAGCGTTGTTATCAAGTCGCGCAAGTAAGAATTGATACTGACATCATTGTGCAGTATCTTTTTCAGATGCAGAACATAACTCTTGTAAGCGTCCGCATCCATATATTCAATCGGCATATCGGGGTCAAAGAATTTATAGAACTGCGTGTAACTCTGTTTGTAGTGATTGATAGTACCTTCTCTCAAATTGCGCTGTCTGCAATTGTCGAGATATTTGTTACAGCCGTCCTCAAAAGTAAACGCATCACTCGCATCCATTTTCAATCTTTTCATCATTTCACCTCGCAAAAATCAGTATAAAAAAACTAGACACATCATGACGGTTTTACCCGAAATGATGTGTCTAACTTTTATTTACTTGATTTTACAAGTTTCAGTCGCTACAAGAGTTTGAAAAAGTCTTGTGGCGTCTGACTTACTTGCTTGCCTCTTCAATCGCAACCGCTACAGCAACAGTCATACCAACCATGGGGTTGTTACCTGCGCCGATAAGTCCCATCATCTCTACGTGTGCGGGAACGGAGGAAGAGCCTGCGAACTGAGCGTCGCCGTGCATACGACCCATGGTGTCGGTCATACCGTAGGAAGCGGGACCTGCTGCCATGTTGTCGGGGTGGAGCGTACGACCCGTACCGCCGCCCGATGCAACAGAGAAGTACTTAACGCCGTTCTCGTTACACCACTTCTTGTACGTTCCTGCAACGGGGTGCTGGAATCTGGTGGGGTTGGTGGAGTTACCCGTAATGGAAACGCCAACGTTCTCAAGGCGCATGATAGCAACACCCTCGGGAACGCTGTCAGAGCCGTAGCACTTAACCTTTGCTCTGTCGCCGTTTGAGTAAGCGGTCTCCTTAACTACGCTGACTTCCTCAGTGTAGGGGTCAAACTGTGTCTGAACGTAAGTAAAGCCGTTGATTCTGGAAATGATCATAGCGGCGTCCTTGCCAAGACCGTTGAGTATTACTCGGAGGGGCTTAACTCTTACCTTGTTTGCGTTAAGAGCGATCTTAATAGCTCCCTCTGCTGCTGCGAAGGACTCGTGACCTGCAAGGAAGCAGAAGCACTCAGTCTCCTCAGAGAGAAGCATAGAGCCGAGGTTTCCGTGTCCGAGACCAACCTTACGGTTCTCAGCAACGGAGCCCGGGATACAGAAAGCCTGAAGTCCGATACCGATAGCGGCAGCGGCGTCAGCAGCCTTGGTGCAGCCCTTCTTTATTGCGATAGCAGCGCCTACGGTGTAAGCCCACTTAGCGTTTTCAAATGCGATAGGCTGAGTTTCCTCAACTATCTTATAGGGGTCGATACCCTTAGCGGCGCAGATTTCCTTGCACTCATCGATAGAGGAAATTCCGTATTCCTTAAGTACGCCGAGGATCTTCGCCTCGCGTCTTTCATAACCTTCAAAATGTGCCATTCTTCTGTTCCTCCTTCAATTACTGCTTGCGGGGGTCGATGTACTTAGCGGCGTCAGCAAATCTACCGTATGTACCCATCGACTTAGCGTATGCTTCGTTAGGCTCCATGCCCTTCTTGATAAAGTCGGTCATCTTGCCGAGAGAAACGAACTCGTAGCCGATAACCTGATCGTTCTCGTCAAGAGCCATTCTCGTGCAGTAGCCCTCTGTCATTTCGAGGTAACGAACGCCCTTAGCCTTGGTTCCGTACATAGTACCAACCATGGATCTCTCGCCCTTACCAAGATCCTCCATACCTGCTCCGATAACGAGACCGCCCTCGGAGAATGCGGACTGGCTACGGCCGTAAACTATCTGAAGGAACAGCTCTCTCATTGCGGTGTTGATAGCGTCGCAAACGAGGTCGGTGTTAAGAGCTTCAAGAAGCGTCTTACCGGGGAGTATCTCAGCAGCCATAGCTGCGGAGTGCGTCATACCGGAGCATCCGATGGTCTCAACGAGAGCTTCCTCGATGATACCGTTCTTAACGTTCAGAGAAAGCTTACAAGCTCCCTGCTGAGGCGCGCACCAGCCCACACCGTGAGTGTATGCGGAAATGTCGGTTATTTGCTTTGCCTGAACCCATTTGCCCTCTTCGGGAATGGGAGCGGGTCCGTGATCGGGGCCCTTAGCTACGGTACACATCTTCTGAACTTCAGCGCTCATTGCGTACTCGCAAGAAAATTCTTTGCTCATTTTTGTATCTCCTTTAAATTAAAAATTTAAAACTGTTTTATAAGCGGAATAGCTGCCTCGGCGTATATCTTGCCGATGAACATTCTGCCGTTATCGTTGGGGTGGACTCCGTCCTTTGAGTAGTAAAGAGGCTCGGGCTGAGTTTTCAGCGCCTCCTCAAAATGCTTATCAAGAGGAACGTAAACGTCCGCAAACTCCTCAGCAAGCTTTCTTACTATAGGAAGTCTTCTTTCAAGGTCGGCTCTCATTCCCTCAAACGGCTCTGCGTCGAGAAGGAAGGGGGAGAGCATTATTATTTTTGCGTTAGTCTCGTTACGAAGACGCTCGAGAATACAGCGATAGTTGAGAGCGAACTGCTCGTCCGTCGTTGCTATATGCTCGCCGCCGTATCGGTGCCAGATATCGTTGATACCTATGAGCACGGAAACTACGTCGGGCTGGAAAGCGATACCGTCTCTGTAAAGTCTGTCGAAAAGCTGGCTCGTGCGGTTTCCGCTTATTCCGAAATTGATAAATTCAAATTCTACGTCAGGGCAAGCAGCTGCAATAGCCTCGGACGCATACTTGGGATATCCGGGACCAACGTCGTGATAATTTCTTTTATCTCTACCTGCGTCGGTTATGCTGTCGCCTTGAAACAAAATTTTTATTTTTTTCATTTTATTTAACTATTTCTCCGTAAACGGCGCCGAAAGCGCAAGCGGCATTTGACTCGTCGGTATCGATATGCATAGCAAGAGCGTAACTATCGCTTACTCTGACTACTACGTCACCGAAAATAAGAGGACGAGCGGTATCAAGCTTAACGCCAACGATCTCCTTGTCCTTAACGCCGAAAACCTCAGCGTCTGCGGTTGTCATATGTATATGACGCTTAGCGGCGATAACGCCTTCCTTAAGCTCAACCTTTCCGCAAGGTCCTTCGATGATACAGCCAACGCTTCCCGCGATATCACCCGATTCTCTTACGGGTACACCGCTAAGTCCTATAGTTCTTGCGTCGGTGAGCGAAAGCTCAACCTGATCCGCCGATCTCTCAGGGCCGAGAATACTTGCCTTAAGAGCGCCCTTAGGACCGATAACGGTTACCTTTTCAGCGCAAGCAAACTGACCGGGCTGACTGAGATCCTTCTTGTTTGTCAGAGCATATCCCTTACCGAAAAGGGTTTCAACCGTTTCTCTGGTAAGATGGACGTGTCTGGCAGATGTTTCAACCAAAAAATTTGCCATTGTCTTTTCCCTCCATGAAATATTTTCACTCTAATAATTATATCACATTTTTTTGTGATTGTAAAGATTTAATTCGGAGATTTATGTAAATAATATTAAAATAATGAAACTTTTAAGGAGAAAAAAGATGTCTGAAAACAAAAAAAACGATAATTTTTCGGGAAATGAGTTAGATGCTATTGAAAAGAACGGCTCTGTAGTTACGGAAGGCGAGTCGGGCGTTATACATTGCCTATCCATTATAGGTCAGGTCGAGGGGCATTATATACTTCCCGAGGGTCAGAAGGCTACCAAATACGAACATCTCATACCATTGCTCGTTTCCATTGAGGAGGACAAAGCTATCGACGGCTTGCTGATAGTTCTCAATACGATGGGCGGGGACGTTGAGGCGGGGCTGGCGCTTGCCGAAATGATAGCTTCTATGAAAAAGCCGAGCGTTTCTTTGGTGCTCGGCGGCGGTCATTCCATAGGTGTTCCTCTTGCAACGTCTGCTAAAATGTCGTTTATAGTTCCTTCGGCGACTATGACAATACACCCCGTCCGTATTAACGGCTTGGTTGTGGGCGTTCCGCAGACCTTTCACTATTTTAATGAAATGCAAAGGCGGATAGTCGATTTTATTTGTAATCACTCGCACGCGTCTCCCGATAAAATAAATGAGCTGATGATGCGCCCCGACGAGCTCGCTACCGACGTCGGCTCAATAATCGACGGAGACGAGGCGGTAAAATACGGCATAATCGACCGCGTAGGCGGGCTCTCCGACGCCCTTGAAGCACTTAGAAAAATGAGAGAAGATAGTTAGAAAGTCAGTTTGTGATGAATAACGACGCAATTGGGGGCTTCCTTTTACGGAAAGCCCCCAATTGTTAGCACTTATATTGAGATTGCCGCGCTCGCGTGGAATAACATGGGACGCGGGGGACGCGGGGGACGCGATTTCCGCTTTTTTGAAAAAAAGCTTGGCAAAAAACTTCCTTGCTGGGCTGTAGCCCGCTTAAACATATATAATTCCAAGAATAGCTTAGTCGGGCTACAACCCGGCAAGAAAGCTTTTGCGGAGCTTTTCTCGAAAAGCGACAACGCGTCCCCCCGCGTCCCCCGCGTCCCTCGCTACAATTATCCCTTGCTATTAGCCAGCATAAGTTTAATTCTGTTTTCCTGATTAACTGCGGTAGCGCCTGCGTCGTAGTCTATGGCGACGATATTTATATTGGGGTTCTTTTCTTTTATAGGTTTCATCATTCCTTTACCGCAGATATGGTTAGGAAGGCAACCGAAGGGCTGAGTGCAGACGATATTTGGAATGCCTTTATCCGCAAGCTCCAGCATTTCTGCTGTGAGAAGCCAACCCTCGCCCATTTTCGTACCTATACCGATATAGCCTTGTACCAAGGAAACGGTATGAGTGAAGGGAGTGGGAGGCTCGAAATCGGAATTGGCTTTGACTATGTCTATAATATCTCTCTGCTTCGATAGCACGAACTTATATACTATCTTATAGGCGTGATAGGTCTTTTTATTCAGCCCGTAGATCTTATAGTCCATAAGACTGTTATAAATGCAATAAAGACAGAAGTCAACGAGTCCCGGGACTGTGACCTCAGCGCCCTCGTTTACGAGAAATTCCTCAAGATTATTGTTGGCGAGGGGGGAATACTTCACGAATATTTCGCCGACGACACCGACCTTGACTTTCTTTATCTCCGCTCTCGGAATGTTTCTGAAGCTCTCGACAATCTTTGCGTAGTTTTCCTTGACCTTCTTATAAGACATCTTACCCGAGGTCATTTCGTTTGCAAGTCTGTCCGTCCATTCTTCAGAGAGGCGCTGAGCCTCGCCCTTTTTCATTTCGTAGGGCGTGCATTGATTGCGCAGCAGCATGAGCAGGTCTGCGTACAGCACGGCGTACATCATACGGTAGAGCATAGGGAGCGTAAGCTTGAAGCCCGGGTGCTGTTCAAGTCCTGAAAAGCTAAATGAGATAACGGGAACGTGAGCGTAGCCAGCCTTGGCGAGCGCCTTTCTTATAAGGTTTATGTAGTTTGAGGCTCGACAGCCGCCGCCCGTCTGGAACATTATAAGAGCGACCTTGTCGGTATCGTATTTGCCGCTTTGCAGTGCGTCTATAAACTGACCTATAACAAGTATGGCGGGATAGCAGGTATCGTTGTGGCAATAGCGCAGCCCCGTATCCTTTATGCGCTGTCCTTGTGTGAGTAAAAGCTCGGTATTGAAGCCGTAGTTGTTAAAAACCTTGGAAATGAGCGTGAAATGCATGGGAAGCATATTAGGAATAAGTATGGTGTAATCCTTTTTCATTTCTTCGGTGAAGGGAATGTATTTCTGTTCCATTGTCGCCTCCTTACTGCTCAAGCGCGCCTATAAGACTACGCAGTCTTATTTTTACCGCTCCGAGATTAGTTATTTCGTCTATCTTTATTTGAGTGTAGAATTTACCCTTTTCCTCAAGAATGGAGCGAACCTCATCAGTCGTAATAGCGTCAACTCCGCAACCGAAGGAAACGAGCTGAACAAGCTCGACATCCTTGTTCTCTGCGGCAAATCGTGCCGCACGGTAAAGACGCGCGTGATACGTCCACTGATTAAGCACCTTGACATCCTGATGCTCGGCAAGATGGCATACGCTGTCCTCGCTGACGACGGCAAAGCCAAGGGATGCGGCAAGCTTGTCAATTCCGTGACCTATCTCAGAGTCAACGTGATAAGGTCTGCCCGCAAGAATCATTATTCTCGCTCCGCGCTCTCTTGCCCAGGCAATTGCTCTTTCGCCCGCGGCTTTAACTGCTTTCATGTATTTTTCATAAGCCTCAAAGCCCTTGGAGATAGCTTTCTTTATTTCTTTTATGGATATCTTGTTGAAATGAGGAGCAAGATAGCTGTAAAGCTCTTTGGCAAGCTCACGGCGGTTGTTTATGTTAAGATAGGGGTAAAGGAAGTTGGTATTCGACAAAGACTCCATATTACCGCCAAGAAGCTCGGAATAATAAGCTACGACGGGACAGTTGTAGTGATTGTCGGAGTCTCCCTCGTCCACGTTGTACGTAAGACACGGATAGAATATTGCGTCAACTCCGTCCTCAACGAGCTCCTCGACGTGACCGTGCATTATCTTTGCAGGATAGCAGGCGGTGTCCGAGGGAATGGAGAACTGTCCCTTCTCATAGGTACGCTTGGTTGACATTTTTGACACCTTGACGTTGAAACCGAGGGAATCAAAGATACCATGCCAAAGCGGAAGCAGCTCGTACATTCCAAGAGCAAGAGGAAGACCTATCGTGCCTTTTGCGTCCTTTTTAGGCTCGCTTGAAAGGGCAGTGAGGTAATCGCGCTTGAACTTGTGCAGATTGGGCGCTTGCTCGTCAGAAACCTTGAGTCCGAGCCCCTTTTCACATTGGTTGCCCGAAATGAATTTCTTACCGCTTGAGAAGGTGTTGACCGTGAGGTGACAGTTGTTGGTACAGCCACGGCAGGTGGTTGACTTGGACGTGTGAACGAAGCTGTCAAGCTCCTTGGGCGAGATGATAGTAGAGCTTTCAAGCTTCATTGAACGAAGCGCCGCGCCGTATGCCCCCATAAGTCCCGCAATTGAAGGACGAATGACGTTTATGCCAAGCTCCTGCTCAAAGGCGCGAAGAACGGCGTCGTTATAGAAAGTACCACCCTGAACGACGATGTGCTTTCCAAGCTCGTCAGGGGTCGTAGCGCGTATTACCTTATAGATAGCGTTCTTTACGACGCTCACGGAAAGTCCTGCGGAAATGTCCTCAACCGTAGCGCCGTCGCGCTGTGACTGCTTAACGGAGGAGTTCATAAAAACGGTGCAGCGGCTGCCGAGATTTACGGGTGCGGGGCTGAAAAGTCCCTTCTTTGCAAACTCGTCAATGGAATATCCCATGGAGCGAGCAAATGTCTCTATAAACGAGCCGCAGCCCGAGGAGCAAGCCTCGTTGAGCATTATGCTGTCGATAGCTCCGTTCTTTATGTGGAAGCACTTGATATCCTGACCGCCGATATCGAGAATGAAATCAACCTCGGGAAGAAAGTGCTTTGCGGCGGTATAGTGCGCTATGGTCTCAACAAGACCGAGGTCAACGCCGAAGGCGTTTTGTATAAGCTCCTCGCCGTAGCCCGTAACGGCACTGCCGCAAATTTTGATGCGGTCGCCACAAAGACCGTAAATGTGACGAAGCTGTTCCTTGACTATTTCGACGGGATTACCGCGGTTGGAGCTGTAGTAGGAATAAAGTATTTCCTTATCAGCGGAGAGAAGCACTATTTTCGTTGTCGTGCTACCGCAGTCAATGCCGAGATAAGCCTTTCCGCTGTAGGTGGAAATATCTTTTTCGGAGACGGACGCGCCTGCGTGTCTCGCTCTGAACTCGGCGTATTCCTCACGACCCTCAAACAGAGGAGAAAGTCTGCCCGTGTTGACGCTGGCGGAAATGCTTGATACTATTTTCTCGGAAAGAGTATCAATGTCGGTGAATTTAGCCGCCTTTACGGCGTAATAGGAAGCGCCGAGAGCTACGGCAAAGCGAGCGTATTCGGGGAATACCGCATTCTCGTTGGATAGTCCAAGCGTTTCCTTGAAGCGTTGGCGCAGACCTTGACAGTAGTATAGAGGTCCGCCGAGAAAGAGAACCTTGCCTCGTATCTTGCGTCCCTGAGCAAGTCCCGCAATGGTCTGATTGACCACGGCTTGATAAATGCTCGCGGCGACGTCCTCCTTCTTTGCTCCTTGGTTGAGAAGCGGCTGAACGTCGGTCTTGGCAAACACTCCGCAACGTGAGGCGATAGGGTATATTTTGCTGTGGTTCAGGCTGAGAGCGTCCATCTCGTCAACGCTCATATCAAGAAGCGTTGCCATCTGGTCGATAAAAGCGCCCGTGCCGCCTGCACAGCTACCGTTCATTCGCTCGTCAGTACCGCCCTCGAAGAACAGTATTTTAGCGTCCTCGCCGCCGAGCTCTATGACGGCGGAGGTCTCGGGCTCAAGCGTCTTTACGACCTCGCCCGTAGCGAATACCTCTTGAACGAAGGGAATACCGCAAGCCTCGGCAAGACCGAGCCCCGCAGAGCCCGAGAGAGCAACGCAGAACTGCTTGCCGCCAAGAAGCGGCCGCATTTCCTCAAGCATTTCAAGGGACTTTTTGCGTACCTCTGCCATGTGCCTTTCATATTTTTCGTAAATTACTTTGTCATTCTCACGCAAGACGGTTTTTACTGTTGTAGAACCAATATCGATTCCGAGAGAGTATATTATTTCTTGCATATAAAAATTTCCTTATTTTATTAGTTTTGTGGCAAACAAAAGTTGTGATTTGTAGTGATGCAAGGGGACGCGTTGTCGCTTTTCGAGAAAAGCTCCGCAAAAGCTTTCTTGCATGGTGGTAGCCCTTTATATTGCTTATATATTTTAAGAACAGCTTTAAGGGCTACCACTATGCAAGGAAGTTTTTTGCCAAGCTTTTTTTCAAAAAAGCGGAAATCGCGTCCCTTCGCATCCCCTAAAAATCATAATTTGAAATCTGTCCTTACTCCAGCTCAAACGCTCCCGTATAGAGCTGATAGTATTTGCCCTTTTCGGAAATGAGCTTATCGTGGTTGCCGCGCTCGATTATCTCGCCGTGCTCAAGCACCATGATAACGTCGGAGTTTCTGACTGTCGAGAGACGGTGGGCGATAACGAATACCGTTCTGCCCTTCATGAGAGCGTCCATTCCTTGCTGAACGAGCGCCTCGGTACGAGTGTCTATGGACGAGGTAGCCTCGTCAAGAATCATAACGGGCGGGTCTGCAACTGCGGCTCTCGCAATGGATATGAGCTGACGCTGTCCTTGCGAAAGATTTGCTCCGTTTGCGGTGAGCATTGTGTCGTAGCCGTCGGGAAGACGGGTAATAAAGCTATCCGCGTTGGCAAGCTTTGCCGCGGCGATACATTCCTCGTCAGTGGCATCAAGCTTTCCGTAACGAATGTTTTCCATTACTGTACCCGTAAATAGATTGGTGTCCTGAAGAACTATGCCGAGTGAGCGGCGAAGGTCTGCCTTCTTTATCTTGTTGATGTTAATGCCGTCGTAGCGTATCTTTCCGTCGTCGATATCATAGAAGCGGTTGATAAGATTGGTTATCGTCGTCTTGCCCGCTCCCGTAGCGCCGACGAACGCTACCTTTTGTCCGGGCTCTGCATAGAGCGTGACGTTCTTGAGCACCGTCTTTTCGGGAACGTAGCCAAAGTCCATGTCAACTATACGGACGTCGCCCATAAGCTTCGTGTAGGTGACCGTTCCGTCGCCGTGGGGGTGCTTCCACGCCCAAGTGCCCGTTCTTTCCGTACATTCAAATATCTCGCCGTTTTCTTCCTTAGCGTTGACGAGCGTTACGTAGCCCTCATCCTTCTCGGGTTCTTCGTCAAGAAGCTCGAATATACGCTTAGCGCCTGCCATAGCCATGACGATGGCGTTCATCTGCTGAGATACCTGACTTACGTTGTTGGTAAACTGACGGGTCATGTTAAGGAAGGGAACGACTACAGCAATTCCCATTGCCTGACCTGAGAGGGAGACGTTTGAGACGTTTCCGCTGACTATGAGAAGTCCGCCGACGAAGGCAACCATAACGTAAAGAATGTTACCGATATTACCCATTATAGGCATTAGAATGTTTGCGAAGCGGTGCGCGTTTGTGGCGTCGTGGCAAAGCTGCTCGTTGACCTTGTCGAAATCCGCCTCGCTCTGCTGCTCGTGGCAGAATACCTTGATTACCTTCTGTCCCTCCATCATTTCCTCAACGAAGCCCTCGCTCTTTGCAATGGACTTCTGCATCTTGATGAAGTGCTTTGCGCTGTTGCCGCCTATCTTCTTGGTTACGAGTACCATAGCGACGCTTGCAACGGCAACTACCAACGCCATCCATGCGCTCAGATAAAGCATATAGAATACAAGGAAAATAAGTATCAGTCCCGAGCTTACTATCTGAGGAATGGTTCTTGAGATAAGCTCTCGGAGAGTGTCGATATCGTTGGTGTAATAGGACATGATATCGCCGTGTGGGTGAGTGTCGAAATATCGGAGGGGGAGCTCCTGCATTTTGGAGAACATACGCTTGCGCATACTGTTCATGAAGCTCTGCGTCGTTATCGCCATGGTGCGAGTGTGAATGAAGGAGGCTACCCAGCCGACAGCGTATATCGAAAGCATTACTCCGATAGCGAGATAGACGCGTCCGCTTACTGCGCTCCAACCGCTGACGAGACCCTCGTCGATGAGGTTTATAAACAGGTTCATGAAGAAGCTTGCGATGGTGGAGGCGAGAGCGGTCAGAATGATGCATACGATAACCACTATCAGCGGCTTTTTGTAGTCCTTGAATAAAAGCTTAAGTAAGCGTCCGAGAACACCCTTGTTTTTTGGTCTTGCGTTTTTCATTCCTGCTCACCTCCCTTGTTCTGTGATTGGTATACTTCACGGTATATGGGGCTGATATTGAGCAGCTCCTCGTGTGTTCCTACGGATTCTATCCTTCCGCCGTCCATAACTATTATCTTATCGGCGTGCTCAACCGAGGAGATACGCTGAGCGATTATTATTTTCGTTGTGTCGGGGATTTCCTCGGCAAACGCGCGTCTTATCAGCGCGTCCGTTTTGGTGTCAACTGCGCTTGTGGAGTCGTCGAGAATAAGTATCTTGGGCTTTTTGAGCAGTGCGCGAGCGATACAGAGTCTTTGCTTTTGTCCGCCCGATACGTTAGTTCCGCCCTGCTCTATGTAGGTGTCGTATCCGTCGGGGAAGGAGGAGACGAAGTCGTGAGCCTGAGCGAGCTTACAAATTCTTATCATATCCTCGTCGGTGGCGTTAGGGTCGCCCCAACGCAGATTTTCTTTAATCGTGCCTGAGAACAGTACGTTCTTCTGAAGAACTACCGAGACTTGATTTCTCAGCACCTCGATGTCGTAATCGCGGACGTCAATGCCGCCAACCTTGACCGAGCCCTCGCTGACGTCGTAAAGACGGGAGATAAGCTGAATGAGCGAGGTCTTTCCGCTTCCCGTTCCGCCGATAATACCGACGGTCTCACCCGAGGGAATAAAGAGATTTACGTCCGAAAGAGCATTTTTCTTTGAGGCGCTTGAGTAACGGAAGCTCACACCCGTGAACATAATGCTTCCGTCTCTGACCTCTGTTGCGGGGCTGTCGGGGTTCTGTATAGCGCTGGTTTCGTTGAGCACCTCTGCAATACGGTTAGCGGACGCCATTGACATGGTTATCATAACGATTATCATGGAAACCATCATGAGACTCATGAGGATTTGCGCACCGTAGGTGAGAAGCGAGGACATCTCACCGACCGTCAGCTCTGTAGCGCCCGAATTTACGACGAGCATGGAGCCGAACAGACATATCATTATCATGTTGAAATTGAAGCAGAACTGCATGAGGGGATTGTTGAGAGCCAATAGCTTCTCAGCCTTGGTAAAGCCTGCGCAAACGTCGTCGGAGGCGTCGGCGAACTTTTTCTTTTCGTAGTTCTCGCGGACGTACGCCTTAACCACTCTCATGCCCGAAACGTTTTCCTGAACGGAGCTGTTGAGTCGGTCGTATTTTTTGAATACCGTCTTGAAGATGGGGTGAGCTTTTGAAATAATAAAGAACAAACCGATAGCAAGAGCGGGAATGATTACGGCGAATGCAAGTGACATCTTGGGACTGATGACCATAGCCATAACGAACGCGAAGATAAGCATGAAGGGACAGCGCACGGCAGTTCTTATTATCATCATGTAGGACATCTGCACGTTGTTGACGTCGGTGGTGAGCCTCGTTACAAGTCCTGAGGTTGAGAACTTGTCGATATTGGAAAATGAAAAGCCTTGAACCGACGTATAAAGGTCGTGGCGCAGATTTTTAGCAAATCCACAGGATGCGCGAGCCGCAAAGTGACCTGCAAGCGCGCCGCAGGAAAGTGAAATAACGGCCATAAGTAAAAGTAACAGACCGTATTTTATAATAGTTTGCATATCGCATCCCGATTGAATCTGATTGACAAGCTTGGCAGTGATGAAGGGAATGATACACTCAACAACGACTTCCGCCGATATAAAAAGCGGAGCCAACAGGGAGTCACGCTTGTACTCACGCACACTCCTGAGTAGTGTTCTTATCATAAGAAAAAATATCTCCTCTCAATTTTGCGCATAATAACGCATTGTATACTACTATAATTATAATACTTTTTGTTTACCAATTTACCCATTGCTCATGAACTTTATTTTAATTTTAGATAGATTTTTTGCAAAAAATATTGTCGTAATCACTAACAAGCCCAGCATGGAGATGTAAATTATGATTTATCGGACTGTTTGCTATGTACGCACACTCTCTGTGTCATCCTGAGCGTAAGCACTTTATTGGGAGAACCAAAAGTACAATTCGAAGGATCTTTGCCGCTTGCGGCAACAACCAACTTCGATGGGTAACC
>JAFTXE010000019.1 GCA_017461745.1 Clostridia bacterium
TCACTGTTAAGCGCCATAGGCTTCTCGCACAAAACGTTATATCCTCTGTTAAGCATATCTACCGCCATTTCGCAGTGCAAAAACGAAGGAAGGCAAATATCGATAATATCTATTTTTTCCTCTGAAAGCATCTTTTCAAGGTCAGTATAGCAGTTATAATTTCCCTTTCCCGACTCCGTGGCGTCAATATTCGTGGCAACGCTTGCCGTAAAGGCTTCTTCGCGTATATCGCATGCCGCCACAAGCCTTGCTTTTCCTTCCTTTTCAAGCTTATCGTATCCCTTTTTATGAGCCTTGGCAATGCCGCCAAAGCCTATTATAGCAGCGTTAAGCATCTTAGTATTTTCCTCCGTGCCAATTTTTTATATATGCTTTATTATAGCACTTTTATCCGCTTATTGCAATAGCCGTAATGATAATTATTATTTTTCTGCCGCAGGTAGCATAGAAAAAGCGCCACTTCGCTTGGTAGCGCTTTTTTATGTATTTTTATTATTCCGTGGTTTCGTTGCTTTCCGCTCCACTCTGCGCCGTTCCAACTACGATTGGGGCGTCCGCATTCACGGTCGGAGAGGCAGGAATACCCCAATACGCCTCTATTTCCACTACGGTATCGGGTTGATTGGCTTCAATAGTAAACGTAAACGGTGAGGTCCGCGTTTGATATTCGTCGTTCTGAGCCACTTCGTTCACGATCACGCCTGTTTGATACTGTGTGCCATTGACAGTTACAACGCAATATCCTTTTACCGTCGTCGTTGTCGTAGTCGTCAACGTAACGGTATACTTGCCCGTCTCGGTCAATTTATATTTACCGTTTTCGAAAACGACCGCAGCGCTTGCCGTTGATACGTCTCCATCGGTCTTAGTAACGTCAACCGTCACGTCAAACGAGCCCGATACGAGCGTGTTATTTCCGCTCGAGGTGCTTTCCGAAAACCAAGCGTACGTCATCGAACAAAGCGCGACGATGCACAGCAAAATACCGATCACCGATATGATAAGACTTTGTGAAAACGCCTTTTCGGTTATTTTTTCATCCTTGCAATCAAAAAAGTTTTTCAAGAGTTTTCCTCCTCTCGTGTATATCTTAAGGGTGTTATAATTCAGCAATTAAAAAGCACAAACGGATTTATGCTCTTTAATTGCCGCCCAAGCCCCGAAGGGCTTGGGTGGACTTACTAATTTAAATTAGTTCAAACCGGTAATGGTATGACCCGTGCTACCATCTTTTACGCGAGTCCAACCGGCATAGCTGTCGGTCTTGGTGTTCTCACCGGTGAAGTTGATGGTATATGTATTGGTACTGGTAGGATCCATTTCGACTACCGCGGTATTGTCGCCTGCACCAGTGTAGCCCTTTTCAGTAGCAGCAAATGTACAGTTGTTGATGTTAATCACTGTAGAAGCACTGCCGTGAGCAAGGATCGTCTTGCTGTTACCGTTGAAGGTACAGCCGTCAAAGGTAACGCTCTTGGCACCCCAAGTCCAGAAATAACCGTTCTTGAAGTCGAAGGTACAACGGTTGAATACGAAATCATTGGCGTTGTTCAAGCTATATGCGCCTACAAAATTACAATCATTGAAGATACCCTTCATGTAAGCAAAGCCCTTGTAGTTTCCGGTATTACCGGTGGTGTCGAAGGTCACGCCATTGAAGGTATAAGTACCAACGCCTGTACCTGCGCTACCGAATGCGTAGTCACAGCCGTCCTCGCCATCATTGTAAAGCTTAATAACAACATCCTTTGTTCCGTTAATGGTCAAGATTTTACCGCCGCAATCTTTAACATCATATTCTCCGGGAAGTAGCCAAAGGTTCGTTTCGCCTGCTGCAACAGCTTTAGCAAGAGAATCAGCATTGTAAACGTACTTCTTGCCATCAATGATAATGGTCTGATTTTCATCATTGTCTACGAAAACATTGTTGATTTCGTCTGCAAGGATGTTGTTCTTGAACTCAATGGTATAATTTTTTCCAGCGTAAGGTGCGGAGCCTGCCTGAACGAAGTTAACGGTATTGTAAACCTTGTTGCCCGTGAGGGTAGCTTTACGACCATCAGCACCTACGTATTTGATGGAATAATCCTTTGCGGTATTGAAGGTACATTCTTCAACATTCAGATCATAGTTGCCGTAGATCTGCATTGCGCGTGCGCTGCTGTTTCCACCGTTAAAGGTACACTTCTTAAACGTCATCGTACCTGCATCGGTAGTCCACCAAGACATAACACCGGTTTCTGCATTGCTTTCTCCGGTTACAAAGAACGTACAATCCTCAAAGGTGTAATCACCGCCCCAAACACCAACACAAGGCTTTATGTTTTGTGCTGTTCCTGTAAACCAACCTTCGCTCTGGAGAGAGTTGTCAATGGTAATACCCTTGATTGTAATATCAGATGTGTTGTCATTGCTCTGTCCGTTAATGCCGGCAAGTTTAACAACGGCTCCGTCCATTGCTTCGATCGTGAGTTTGCGTCCCACGCGAACATCGATCACACCGTATTCGCCAGAGGCAAGAAGAATATGAGTAGCGCCGTTTTCAACTTCCTTGTTGAAACCTTTAATATCGGTAACGTAAGCCACGCCGTCAATGGTCATGGTTGCACCATTGATAACGCGTCCTGCCCAATTGTAAGCAGTGTTATTCGTGCATTTAGCAACAGTTACGGTACAATTTGCCTGATTCGCTGTTCCGATGAGTGCGCCAACCTTATCAGGTCTGCCTGCCTCGCCCGTGAGAGCAAGACCGGAAACGTCATAATCGGTCAGATTTACAGCACCGGTAGAGTAGCTGACGAGAGCGGCGACGGTCTCAGCCGTTACGGTAGCACCTACTACGTCAACATTGTTCAAATTGATTGTTAAAGAAGTAGAATTATAAGCAACAACTGCTGCTGCATAATGCTCACTGGTGCTGGTAACGTTTGAAAGTGTCAGATTGTTAATCGTTAATTCTTTTCCGTTGTGCAGAACATTGAACATTCCTGCAACGTACATACCATTCTGATAATCCTGTACAAGATTCAAATTGGAAATAGTATGACCATTACCTATAAAGGTCAAGGTCTGATCTGCGCCGCTTGTAAGCTGAATGGGCTTCATATCATAGCCGGTCATATCAAGGTCAGCCATGAGCATGTATGTTCCGTTTATCGCGGTTCCGCCGAGGGCAACAAGATCGTCTGCGGTTACAATAATGTTATCCACGCCATCAGAAACGACAACAAACTTGCTGTTATGTTTAATAGCCTTTAAGCCGTCAGCAACAAAATTAGAAACACCTTCATCTGTAAAGGTTCCGCCGGTAACAACAGTCTTTGTAGAACCACCGAATCCACCATTGAAAGTACCCCCAGTAACGGCAACCTCAGCATCATCCCAAGCATACAATGCCTGGTATCCGGTAAGCGTTCCGCCGTTAATGGTAAGATAACCACCTACCGCTACTGCAAGACCTTGGGCACTAATCGAACCACCATTGATCACGATAGTGTTGGCACTTTCACCACCCACATCGTAAATACCGTCCGCAGTAGATTCAATGATACCGTCTTCAAAGTAAAGAGTTGAGCCAGCACCTACTTCAATTGCGCTGTTACCTCCGTCGTTAACAATCTTACCGCCGCCAACGGTGTCGGTAATAGTTGCCACACAAGCAATCACCTCAATAGCGGTGACGCCCTTACTCGTAATATTATTACCGTTAAGGTCAAGAACCGTGCCGTTAAGAGCTCTTCTCATAGCGTAAGTAGTAGGAGCAGTAACCTTAATAGTTTCATCAAGCTCGATATCGTCCATCAATACGAGGTTGGTCTCGCCCGCATTGATTGCCGCCTGAAGATCGGAAGCACTGAAAATCTGCATTCCCTCCATCCAAGCGTCTTCATCATACTTTTCATCAACGCTATCCTTCTCGCTTGAAAGCTGAGTAGCAATCAAAGTTACGCCGATGTCAACAGTCAGAGGAGCCTCTCCGTTCTTCATATTGAAATCATCGTCATTGACGCCAGGCATCCAATAGATAACTACCGTATAGGTATCGGTCGGGAAATCAGTATCTCCGTCTTGCTTTGCTTCGAGTTCACCGGGCAACGTAAAGCTTGCCAAGGAGCTCCATGTATCAATAGCCTCAATCAAATCCTTACGCGCGGTCGACTCCGCACCATTCTCAATAACGCCGATCATCAGCACGTCTGCAAGCGTATCGCCATTGGCATTTTCGGTTGCATTGCTAACGTTAACAGAAAGCTGATACTTGAGCGCCAGATTGCCCTCATTTTTGATATCAAACGTTTCGTAAACTACTGCGCCGGGCTCCCAAAGAGCGATATCATCAAATAGCTTTGTGTTGCCGTCAACCTTTTGATTCGTATCATTATCATTGGTGTGATAAAGCTCGATATTCAGGTTGCCCGCAGTGATAATGTTGTTTGCACTTGTCACACTGTCAGTAAACCACGCAAACGTCGTTCCAAGCAACATGGCGAAGCAGAGGAACAGCGCCAAGACGCTTGACAACAGTGCGCGCTTTGTTTTTTTCGTGTTAGTCATTAGTTTAACCTCCTTATAGTTTATTTTTTTCAGACTAACTATGTAAAGCGATTTACTCGCTATACAACTTGAGTTTCGTCGGTTGTTTCCGCAGGAGCAGCTTCCGATTGGGTTTCAACTTTCGTTTCTGACATTTCATCGGTCGTTGCTTCATCCGCGGAATCTGCCTCGGACGCAGGCTCGGCGGAAGGTGTTCCCTCTCCACCGTTCTTTTCATCGAGCTGAGCTTTGAGGGCTAACAGCTCTTGCATCATGCGCTGATTTTCAGCGCGTTCTGCTTCAAGTTTATCCTTCTCTGCTTGCATTTCCTCCATCTGCTCGCGCTTATATTTGCGGAACAGACGAATGACGTTGACGCCATTATAGAGAATGAGAAGCAGGAAGGGTACGAGAATACAAACGATATATCCCGGCGTGGACTTCACGAATGCGAAGAAATTGCCAAGCGCAGGCAGCTTGCCCGAGTATGCGCCCAAAATATATTCGGGCTCTACCAGAGCTTCATCGTCCGTTCCCGTGTTAGTACCGTAGGTCACGTAGCCGAGTACCTTGCCGTCTTCGCTCTGCTTGACCTCACGAATCATATGCGTGACGGTCTCTCCATAGCTTTCGCTGTTGGTTGACATGAAGGCGATCACGTCGCCTGCCTGCATTTCCTTTGGATTCTCAACGTTTTTGATAATGACGATATCTCCTGCGTTGAAGTGTACGTCCATATCCTTGTTATTCTCAGAGAGACTCATTGAATCAGTCCGTACTATGTAGAACTTTACGCCGAAGATACTACGGTCGTTTTTGTCAACGGTTGTTACCGTGACAATGGTGAATATCATCATAAAGACAGTAAAGGCAACGAGAAGCCAAGTTACGACCTTCAATGCAATATTCATTATTTTTTTTGACGTATTCATTTGAAAATCGCTCCTTAGTTAAGTTTTGCGTTACCCTGTACTGCGTATACGGTAACTCCTATACCCTTATAGGTTTTGCCCCCGAATTCGTTGCCCACGGATTCCTTCATCTTAATAACCAGGTAATAAGTATCGCTACTTTTTCCCGCCGCCAAGCCGTTTACCTTGAATTCGGTTATCCGCTCCGCGTCTATGAAGTCGTCGCCTTCCTTTACAATCCAAAGCTCAAAGGCTCTATCAAACGCCTCCATGTCGATTTTGTCGTCCTTGCTGACCGAAAGCCTGAAATTCACGGGAATATCTCCCGTATTCTTTATCTCAAAGCCCTGCGTGCGATAGGTCGCCCCAGGCTCAAATAGAACTTTTCCGCTGTCGGTTGGCATTCCTGATGCTGTGATAAAATCCAATGCTTTATTTTGTAGCGTTTCTCCCGACGTATCTACGATATCAATCTCTACGTCACCCGTCGTAGTGATGATACCGATGGTTCCGTCCTTTGAATTGCTTGTGAAAAGAGCGAGCGTCGCTCCCGTGAGGCATACGAGGCAAAGCAGGATGACCAATGCCGTCATAATGAACGCTTGTCTATGTGATTTATAACGGAACATCATTACCTCCTTGCCGTTATTTTAAGTGGATTTTGGATTAGGCGGTTACAAGAACTCCGTTATGCATATAAAGCACGTCGCCTACATACCAGTTTACATCTTGAGCCGTCGTATCGTAAGAAATCATTTGCGAATACTCATTGTAAGCAGCGACGCTGGGAACGTAGAAATTGAAGGTGCCGGCACTTGTTACGGAAATTACCTTTTCCGTGCAAGCCGCTCCGTTCTCGTCTACGATCAAGCCTTGTGCGCCGAAGGTGAGATCAAATGTATCACCCATAACCTGAAGCCAGATAGCGACAGAACCATCGTGAACGATAATCTTGGAGCCTTCTGCCAACGTAACGGAGTTGACGTACATACCAAAGATACCGTAATCCGCGCCCGCGATTATGGTTGCTCCCTCTTCAAGCGTGAGATCAGCCTGTTGAAGATAGAGCGCGAGCTGGGGCTCACCATATGGTGCTGCATTCGTTGCATCAATGGTAGCATTCTTAAAGGTTGCATCCTTTCCAAACGCTTCAAGAGCCTCTTCGAGCCCGAGGGTCTGACCGCCAAGATCAACGGTACCCTCATTCTCCAAAGCGAGCTGCACTTGGTTTTGCGTGGGGGGAGTCAATAATTCAACAAACGTCTCATTCTCAGTCGTAACAGCATTACCTTGAACAGCTTCTACAAGAATGGTATACTCAACGGATTTCGTTCCGGGAAGTCCGTCTGCTTCGGGAGCGCGACCTTCTGCCTCGCTCTGATACTCGTTACCGGCATAAACGGGAAGCTCGAGGGAAATCATCTTGGAAAGATCCGTAGTGGTGTCTCCTGCCTCTACAACAGGAAACCACTCAGATGTGAAGCTCTTAACTGCCTCATACTCCTCACTGCTATGTGTGGTAAGAACCATCCCTTTTGCAAGACCGTTATCGTTAGCAATCTTGATTGTATAACGATATCTGAATGCAACATCACCAAGGTTTTGAGTGTTGATTTTTACGTCAACCTTATCACCGGGAGTTAGACGGTCAATCACAAGGGTTCCTCCATTTTCAACAATAGCAGTTCCTCCGTTTATGGACTGACCCGGCGTCTGCGCTTGGTGCTCGTAATAAGCACCGTTTTCATCTTTGAGATACACATCGTCATGCTCATTAACAGGACCGTTTGCAGAGTAGGTAGCAACCACCTCTGCGGTGGAAAGAATTTCAACGTCACCTGCGGTAACGGCAATGTTGAAATTCGTGCTGTCCGTAAACAGTGCGAAAGTTGATCCCGCGATCAGACAAAGGCAAAGCGCGATCGTCGCAATCGAGGACAGCAAAACTTTCTTTTTCATTTTGCGTTTTCTCCTTATATTACTTTTTTGAAGCTTGATTTCGGTCGAAACGCAAACTCAAGCTTCTTAGAGTTCTGCGTTCGTGTTTTTTGCGTTAATCCGTCGCCTGAACAGCGTGTACGACCAGATCAAATGAAAGATTTTCGCCTTGCGCCAAATCGTTGTGCTCTATGTTGTTTTCCGCAACAAAGCTGTCAAGGAACTCAACGGTCACGGTAAACTCTGCCGTAGCACCGATGATAAGCTCTCCAACGTATCCATCATTCGCACCCTTTACCGCCAATCCGTCGTTCACAAATGCTGAGGCATCGGTGCCCGTATTCACGGTCACCTTAAGCTGCTTTGCCAGATCCGCGCCGTTTGTCTTGTCTGCGCAAACTATCTCGATCCAATATCCGAAGGCAACGTCGCTATGGTTTTCAATCTTCATCTTCGCAACGTACTTCGTTCCCGGAACGATTTTTTCTCCCTCAACAATGCCAAACACGTTTTCGTCCGTAGGATTGGAGAAATTCTTCGGATTCGTATCGGGAGCAGACGTAACAAGCTTTCCCTCGGTGTTTAGCGTCGTCTTTGTAAGCTCCGTTCGGTTAAGCGTTACGGATAGATCACCCGCTTGCAAATGGTTCGTTACCCTTTGCGTATCGGTGAACAATGCCCACGTCATACCTACGATAACCGTCATACACAACAGTATTACTGATGAGGAAACAAGCAAAGCTCTTTTTCTGTTCGTACTTTTCATAGTCACTACTCCTTTCTCACAGATTTTTTTATTGAAACGCTACGCAAGGTAGCGAGTTCAATCACTTGAAACTACGCGGACGATCTTTTTCAAGACTACGTCCGAAGGAAATGAATCTACACGGTAATTGCCATTGATTACCGTTGCGGTACGGAAAATATCTCCGTGTCGGTGTCTGTCAAAGGTAGGAACCAATACAACGTCTCCCCTTTTAAGCGTTTCGCCATTGGGATCGTATTTGTATATTTTGTTTTTCGCCATACTCTCGGGCCATGCCACGTCGATTACCTCAAGCCCAATCTCCGCCGATATTGGCTCAGGCATATCCTCAGGGATCATAACGGGCTCGGATTCAACGATTTCAGGCTCTGGCTCGGGCTCAGGCTCGGGCTCGGGCTCTGGTTCTGGTTCTGGCTCAATGCTCGGCTCTTCTTGGGAAGCGACCACAGCAGGCTCATTTTTCTTTTCTTTCGCCTCTTCCTTAGCGCGAATTTCGATAACGACATCCGCGGTAACGTATCCAATACTTCCAAGTGCAAAGATCGATGCAATCACCATAAAAATGATCATAAGCACGTTCATTCCGTTTTATCCTCCTTGCTTTCTTCGTTGTCGTTGGGTTCTTCCGCAGCAGCATGGGGGGGAGCTTGCCCGCTCTTTTCCATTTCAAGCTCCGCAAGCTTACGGCGAAGCTCCTCAAGCTCACTCTCCTTCTTCTCTTTCTCCTCTTGTTCGCGTTTCTTTTTATCCGCGCTGAGTACCTTTACGATTTTCAAGATCTCGAGCAAGATAATAATAAAACACGGTACGATGATCAGCAGGATAATTCCTACGGGCTGCGAGAGAAAGCTTATAAGAAGTCCCAGCAGATACGCCTGCCCCGTGACCTTACCGATTACGTAATTGGTATTGTTGGGAATGGAAGTATCAATGATCTGCGTAAGCTGTCCGTCCTCGGAGCTTTTGTTATCTCCCGCAAGCTCAATGATAAATCCGCCCGTTTCCTTCTCCGTAATTGAGGTAATACGGTGAGTGATGGTTACCTGCGTTGTATAAACGTAGCGGAAGGTCAGCACATCGCCTACGTTCAAGCTACGGTAGAATTCGTCAGCACCGTCCTTATCGTCGGGCATTACCTTGACGAACACCATAGAACGAATCGGGATATCCTTGATCTTATAGGCGGATACGTCGGTAAATTCACTCTCCGACATTGAATCAGAGGTGACTATACGCATCTGATACCCAAAGACCTCGGCGGCACCGTCCGAATCCCGCTTCGACAGCACGGTAACGAATACCGAGAAAATACAAATCGCAAGAAATATGTAGAGAAGCACGTCAAGCGCTATTTTTCCAATCTTTTTTACCTTTGCTTTATCCATAAAAATCCTCACTCGTTACTTGCCGTAAGGAGCAGCTCGAAAACCGCCTCGGCATTTTTTGCCTCATTTCCTACGTCCAGGGGAAGATAGTACACAATTTTAAGCTCCGTGTTCTTTTTATCGTCGAAATCAACGGGTAAGACGATCTTCTCTTTTTCAAAGGCATCGGCGAGCAGCTCGTCAGAAATGACTTCACCGTCTGCAACGATTTTCACGCGCGCATATTTTTTGAGCGTCTTTTCTTCGTCGCTATCAACGAAATCAAGCTCCAGATCGTATTTGCTCGCGCTTGTTTTTTCAAGTTGAACGGTATATTCACATTCTTCGCCCGGTATCAGAGTAAGATCCTCAAATGCCAGCGACTCCGTTTCGCCTTCCTCAAGCTTAACTTCTATTACGCCACGTTCGTCCTCCGTGGCGAGCAGCCAGCCCATCAATGAAACGCCGACTATGATCAGCGCGCTTCCCACAACAAGAATGATTCGCATTAATTTGTTTTTAAGCATTATTGTCCTCCTCTCCTAAATGTCAAGACGCTTTTGCCGATTCCCTAAGATAAGTCGCCATCATACAATAGAGCACGTTGAAGATATGCGGTCTGTTGATATCGCTATCCTCAAGATCACCGTTATATACGCGAATGGCAAAATCGAACATTGCGGTAAAAACGCTGTGTAATATAGCTTCAACGTCCGCTTCAGTCTTGAATATCGGAGTCATTTCTCTGACCATTCCCTCAAAAAGCTTTCTGTGAGCCTCGCTGGAACGTCCCTTGAAATATATAGAATAGTAATATCTGACATAGCAGCGGCAACGCTCCTCGTTACCCAAGATGAATTGCCAAGCCATCGAGAAAAATTTGCCCAGCTTCTCTTTTCCGTCGTTCTCAAAGCCGCCGATGATTTCGACGCCGCGCATGAATGCGTAGAACAATTCCGTATCCAAACGAACGAAAGCCGATTCGTATAAATTCTCCTTGCTACCGAAGAACCGATAAATATAGACCTCGTTCATCTTAAAATCAGGCAATTGTCCCCCGCTGTGAGTCAGTTCCTTTGTTGTCGCTTTTTCGAAGCCGCCTTCAGCAATTAGATGTATGGCATTTTCAATCAGAAGCTCTTTTATTTCTGCTTCGTACCTCATTCGGTTCTCTCCCTCCATTTCATCCGCAACCGAGAATTTTTTTGTTTTTGAAGGCAATTAGTGAACGCTACACCGACTTCATAAAAAATTCCTATCCGAGTAGGAGTTTGTTTTTATTGACGATTTACGTTCACAAGGACTAATACAGCGACATAACGAGAGTTATGTGATATTAGATATCTGGTATTTTCCAGATACATACAAATTATACCATAAAACCACTCCAAAATCAATAGTTTTGGAAAAATTTATGAGCTGACAAGATAAATTTATTAAATATCGTCTAAAAAATTGCGCAACAAAAACACCTTTCGTACATTTTTTTGAAAAAATTACGGCGAAAGGCTTTTTGTTGCGCTTTTTTTCTTTCGCATCAATGCGCCCATGGTAACAATTTCCACTTTTTTATCACATAACTCTCGTTATGTTATTTTAAAAGCGACATAACTCTCGTTATGCTGTCTTCGGTCTCGGTGTGTTCGCATCGGGCTTTTTTTCTTTTATATTTTTTATATTATGAGACGCATATTCTCCATCTTGCGCTTGTGCTCCGCGCCTGTCGTGACGATATAAATACGAGTCGTATTGATGCTTGCGTGTCCGAGAATATCCGCGAGCTTGGCTATATCTTTTTCAAGACGATAAAACGTACGGGCAAAAAGATGGCGAAGATTATGAGGAAAGACCTTGCTGGGCGATACGTTCGCCTGCGCGCACAGAGCCTTCATTTCCTTCCATATACAATTCCTGCTCACAGGTCTTCCGCTCCTCGTAACGAATACCGTTCCCGCGTTAATTCCCTGCTCCTTAACGTAACGGAGCAATTTTTTCTTCAGCCCGGAAACGATAAATACACGCCTGTTTTTGCCCTTGCAATTAACTATCGCTTCACCGTTGTGTAACGCTTCCACGGTAATATACTGCAATTCACTGACACGGATACCCGTACCGCAGATCGTTTGGATGATCAGATTGAGCCGTTCGTTGTGCTTGGCGTTTGCCGCGTCAAGTAGCCGAATATACTCAGCGCGAGTCAGCTCTTTTTCCTCCGAGCAATAAACCTCTCTCTGCATTTTGAACTGCTTGACGCACAGCTCGTGCCAACCGCAGAAGCGAAGGAAGCAATTCATTGCGGCTATCATAGAATTGGCGCTCGACACGGCATATATCTCGCCAAGCTGACTTTTATAGTCAAGCACCTTCTGCTTGTTTATTTCAGCATAACCGACGGATACTGCAAAAAACCGTACGTCCCGCATATATTTTTCAATCGTTGCCGCGCTCCTTTCCTCGTTTCTTAAATGGGATTCGAATTCCTTCATTTTTCTTGGGTCTAAAATCCTTTTCATAAAACTCGCTCCTTGCCTTAGAATATGGTATTATTATTTTACCAAACAGTTGCGAATAATCCTCAACCCGCAAATACGGACAGAGTTTTATACCACAAGATAATACTCAACCACATATTACAAGCAGAAAGAGAGAACAAAACGGTTTATCCGTAACGTTCTCTCTTTTTCTGTTAGTGAGCTTCACTATCGTAGATAACTTAACTTGCTCATTAACGTAAATACTCCGTTAAGAGTATCGCGCTATTTAAAAGGCTTATACATTTTGTTTAAAGATATCGGGAAGCTTCTGCCAAAACGCGCCCGCGCTTTCATTCAGCCACGTATCTGTGCAATCCGCTCAGGTCGGAAACGAGTATACAGCCCACGGGACAATTTTTTGCGCATTCGCCGCAATGGGTGCATTTTGAATAATCGATTTTGGCAAGGTTATCTGTTACGGTTATCGCACCCTCGGGGCAATTCTTTTCGCACTTCTTACAGCCGATACAGCCGTTTGAGCACTTTCCTCTCACAAGCACGCCCTTTTCCGTATTATTACAGGTGACGAGCACCTTTTCCACGTCGTCTACTATTTCGATAAGCTTTCTCGGGCAAGCCTTGGCGCAAAGTCCGCAGCCTATGCATTTACGGGTATCTATATGCGCAATACCGTTCTTTATGCATATTGCCCCCTGAGGACAAACCTTCGCGCAGTCGCCAAAGCCCATACAGCCAAATACGCATTTACCCTGTCCGCCGTACATCAGCTTTGCCGCCTCACAGCTCTCTATTCCAACGTAGTCCATCTTATTTGACGTATGCTCACAGTCACCGTAGCAATGTATGACCGCTACCTTTTCGACTACGTCCTCAAATTCAACTCCGAGTATCTCGGATATCTTCTTAGACGCCGTATCTCCACCGGGAACGCAAAGGTTTGCCTTTACGCTCTTATCCTCGCAGAGCGCCTTGGCGTATCCGTCACAGCCTGCGTATCCGCAAGCTCCGCAGTTAGCGCCGGGGAGACATTCTCTTATTTTAGAGTAAGTCTCATCCTCGGGCACGGCAAAGAATTTTGAAGCAACCACGAGCATGACGGCGCACACAGCACCTATTCCCGCGACTACTATAGCCGCTATCAATATAGGATTCATTTCCGTACCTCCTTTACCCGAATATGCCGTCAACTATGCCCGCAAATCCGAAGAAGGACAGCGCAACGATAGCCGCTGACACGAGGGTTATGGGAAGTCCCTCAAAGGACTTCGGGGGATTAGCCTCCTCAAGCCTTGAGCGTACTCCCGCAAACAGCACCATAGCGAGCAGAAATCCGAGTCCCGCGCCTATGGAGCTGACCATAGATTCAAGGAATCCGTAGCCGTCGTTGATATTATTTATGGTAACGCCGAGAACGGCGCAGTTGGTAGTAATGAGGGGCAGATATATACCGAGCGACGCATGGAGCGCAGGCATATATTTTTTCAGTATTATCTCAACGAGCTGAACGAGAGCCGCTATGACGAGAATAAATACTATCGTCCTCATATAGCCCATATTGAATTTATCAAGCAAGAAGTACTGTATGGGCCAAGTTGCCGCCGTGGCAAGCGCCATGACGAATATTACCGCCGCTCCCATTCCCGCCGCCTGATTGAGCTTCTTTGAGACGCCCAAGAACGGACATATTCCGAGAAATCTTGACAAAACGTAGTTATTGACAAGCACCGAGGTAAGAAGAATAACGGTCAACGATTTAAGCATTTCCATCATTTACGTCCTCCTTACTTTTACATTCGATCTTTCCGCAAAGGGACGCCGAGGGGCAGCCCGCGCAGCCCATATTTTTCTTTTTATCGGGTTTATTGCCCGTAAGCTTATTGACAAGCGCGATAAGGCAACCGAACACGAAAAATCCACCGGGCGCCATGGTAAGTATCATGACGCTGTAATCACCCGCAAAGGGTATTTCAAGTCCGCACCAAGTTCCCGCTCCGAAAATTTCACGGATAGAGGACATAATAAAGAGAGCAAGCGTAAAGCCAATACCCATTCCGAGAGCATCGAGCGCGGAGTCAACAACTCCGTTCTTACTTGCGTACATCTCCGCTCTTCCCAATATTATGCAGTTAACTACTATAAGCGACAGGAATATACCGAGCGACTCATATAGGTCGGGAACGAAGGCGTGCATGAGCATTTCTACCATGGTTACAAATCCCGCTATGAGCACTATGTAGCAAGGAATTCTCACCTTATCGGGTATTACGTTTCTGAGCGCGGATACTGCCATATTAGAGCAAAGCAGAACTGCCGTCGCCGCCACTCCCATTCCGAGAGCGTTTAGCACCGAGGTGGTTATAGCCAAGGTAGGACAAGTGCCGAGGACCAGAACGAGAACGGGGTTTTCCTTGATTATTCCCTTAAGAAAATTCTGTAGCTTTCCCATCAGTTCCCTACCTCCTTTGCCGCCTCAATTGCGCCGAAGCTTTCCTTTACCGCCTCGATAAACGCGGACGATGAAATAGTCGCTCCGCTTATGGCGTCAACGCCATCGAGGTTCTCATTCTTGTTTTCAAACTGTCCGAGAAATTCGGGAAGCGTTACCTTGCTTCCTATTCCCGACGTCTCGCCCTGAGCGGATATTACCTTACATTCGGTAATCTCGCCCTCGCTCGTAAAGCCTACCGCCACAGACATGGGCTTAGAGGAGTCGTAGCCCTTGACCGACAGCATGGCAACGTAGCCCTCACCGTCAAGGTCACGGTAAACTGCTATTACGCTTTCGGGAAGCTCTTCAAGCTCCACCTTCTCAAAGCCGTCGTTCTCGGGAAGCACTGCCGCCAGCGCCTCTGCCTCGGCTTTTTCGTTTGCCGCGGCTATCTTGGGAGCCGTCACCATATTGACAGCCGCCATTGCCACTGCGATAAACAAGCATATCGCAACTAAAACTATTATGCTTTTTACAGAGGTATTCTTTTTCATTTTTTAATTACACCTCCAAAAGCCTTTTTTCTCGTCCACATGGATATCAGCGGAGTGAGAATATTCATGAAGAGTATCGCGAAGGAAACGCCCTCGGGGTAGTTTCCGAATACGCGGATAAGCACGGTTATAATTCCGCAACCAAGTCCGAATATGACCTTACCCCACTTAGTCGAGGGAGTGGTGGAATAATCGGTCGCCATAAATATAGCGCCGAGAAGAAGTCCGCCCGTAAGCACGTGCTCCACGGGATTTTCACCGAGGAGGAAGGTGAATACGAACACGGTAGCGACAAACACCACGGGGGTATACCACGTAATCACGCGGCGAACGATAAGATAAATACCACCGAGCAGAAGAGCCAAAGCGCAGGTCTCACCGAGCGAGCCGCCGTGATTGCCGAGGAACAGGTCAAGCACGGAGGGCATCTCGCCGCCTGAGAGCGGAGTTGCCGAGCTTGTTGCGTCGTTCTTTGCGGCAAAATCGGACATACTGCCCGCAAATGATATGAGCATTACTATTCTCGCTGTAATTGCGGGATTGGCAAAGTTACAGCCGATACCGCCGAACAGTTGTTTTACTATAACTATCGCTACAAGACAGCCGATAGCCGCCTGCCACAGCGGTATTCCCACGGGCAGATTGAAGCTGAGCAGCAATCCCGTAACTATTGCCGAGAGGTCGCCTACGGTGACGTCTCTTTTACATATTTTTTCAAAAGCCCATTCGAAGAACACGCACAACGCAACGCAAAATGCGGTGACGAGTGCCGCTCTCCAGCCAAATATTATCACGGACGCCACGAGCGCGGGGCAAAGAGCTATGATAACGTCCAGCATTATGCTCCTCGTTGTGTGCTTTGCTCTGACGTGAGGCGAGGGGGATACGAGAAGTACGCTATTATCCATTATTTATTCCCCTCCTTCTGCCTTGCGTTTTTAGTCTGATATTCTCTTAGCGCTACCTTTGCAAGCTTATTCGTCTGTACAAGATTTCTCTTTGCGGGACAGATAAAGCTACAGCAGCCGCACTCCATGCAGAGATTGACCTTCAATTTTTCAAGCGAAGCTCCGTCTCCCTTTTTGTACGCCGCCGATATATCACACGGCGAGAGCTTCAACGGACAGCGCTCCATGCATTTTCCGCACTTGATACACGCCGTTTCCTTGGGGGGAGTTGCGTCCTTTCTGTCAAAAGCAAGAATCGCGTTGTTCTGCTTGAGCACGGGCATGGTGAGGTCGGGCACTGAAATACCCATCATCGGTCCACCCATGAGTATTTTTCTCGGCTGACACTTAAAGCCGCCGCAAAATTCAATAAGCTCAAGCACGGGCGTGCCTATGGGAACGATAACGTTCTTGGGCTCGGCAATAGCAGAGCCGTCAACGGTCACGCATCTCTCAACGAGAGGCATTCCCGTTTTGATGTATTTTGAAATAGTTGCGACAGTAGTACAGTTTATAACTATAACTCCGCAGTCGAGCGGTAGCTGTCCTTCCTTTATGGTTCTTCCGAGGGTGTGATAAACGAGCACCTTTTCTCCGCCCTGAGGATAGAGCGACGGAAGCGAACGAACCTCAATTCCCTGTATGTGCGCAGTAGCCTTTTTCATTGAAGCTATGCACTGCGGCTTATTATTTTCAATACCGACGATAACTCTGTCTACCTCAAGATACTTCATAAGCATCGCAAGACCGTCGGCAACAGCGTCCGCATCGTCTATCATGGTTCTCGTGTCAGAGGTTATGTAGGGCTCGCATTCCGCGCCGTTGACGACTATCGTATCTATTTTTGATACGTCTGCCGACAGCTTAACTGTGGTCGGAAAGCCCGCGCCTCCGAGTCCGACGATACCGCTGTTTGAAAGAGCCGACAAAAATTCCTCGCGATTCGTGACTACGGGGGGCTTTATTTCCTCGTAAACCGCCTGCTCTCCGTCAGGCTCAATTACGACGGTCGTTATTTTCGCACCCGTCACGGCAATTATTTCGTCAATCTTTTTGACAGTTCCCGATACGCTTGAATAAATGGGAGAGGAAAGTCCTCCGCCATTCTCAGCGATAGGCTGACCTACCTTGACGGCGTCCCCCGCCTTGACTACTGGTCTTGCGGGCGCGCCTATATGCATGGACATAGGAATTACGATTTTCTTTGGCACGCCCATACGAACGGGAACGCAATCCGCCGTATTCTTGCAGTGCCGCAGACGTACTCCACTTAATCTGAACATATATCTGCTTTACTCCTTTTGTATTAGATATGTATTATATTTATTAATTATATCATTTTTTGATGCAATTGTCAACAATTGATATTTTATTGACAAGGATATACGAGTTTATAAAAACAAGTTGAAAAAAGCAAAAAAATCTGCTATAATATAATGAGTACGCAGAAAGGCGGTGATAAGCATGAAAAACGCATGGGAGCTATTGGCAAGTGACGATGTCCTCGAAGCGATGACGCTTTTAGGCTGTGACGATAAATATATATATGGAAGCGCATCGGATTTTGAAAAATTCAAAGAGCTGTGCGCTACGTTTTTTATGCTTGAGGGTAGCGACGTCGCCGAAAAGCTGATGAAAAAAATAAGCGGTGCATTAGAAAAAAAAGTATGCTTTGACCATATACGCGCAGACAACGCCATAGCGCTTTGGAAAGAAATCAACGTGTCGCTGGGGGCTTTTTACGGTGAGACGCCGATATTTGAACAAAGTGTCGAAAATTTATGTCGTACCGAGACGAAACGCGCAAAAGCTAACCGTGTTGAAAAAAACAAATTTATTAACGAGTTTTTCGACGTAAACCGTGCGGTAGACGGCATAAAAAGCAGTAGCGACTCCTCCCTTTCGCAATTTTGCGATATGTTAATAAAATCAAGCAACTACAAAATATCAGTAACTCTCAGCGACGCCGATTTCGTACGTCCTAACAGATACTTAGCAGACGGCGTTATCAAAAAAATCTCAGATGATGAAAAATATAATTTGTCCGAATATAATTTACTATTATGTCAAATTATTTGTGAGCTGATATTTGCTGATTCAAGTCGAATATTGCAATTATATTTAAATTCACAAAGCTCATTTTCTGCCGCCAAGGAGCTTATAAATTATCTTTCCATGAGAAAACTGAGAGCAAGGATTTTTCTTTGCGTATGCTCTTCCAACTCTCCTGAAGATATCAAAATCACTTGTCTGCTCGGCGGCAACGGCTGTTTTACCACGCCCGTTTTTATAAAAAAAGATACGGACACAAATGACCGTACCGATACATTTTTAAATTCACTTTACCGTATTTATCCCTCGGGTAACGTGTTAGTTTTGGAATGAGAATGCTTGGGGCTTTTACAAAACAATTTCAGCGAAAAAACACTTGCGACTGCGAGTTATCATCTCAAGTTAAGCATAGCACCAATTCAACATAAAAACAAGCATGAAATCGTGCTATGCACGATGAAATCCAAACAAGTTTGGATGAAATCTTCAGCCTACGACTTCAGATGAAATCAAATCCGCCTCTAATCACCACGCGTCAGCGGGATTTCATCGCTTTGGCGATTTCATCCACATAAGTGGATTTATTCCGACGCAGGCGGATTTAACTGAAAAGACTCAGGATTGTGTCCAATCCTGAGTCTTTTCTTGGTGGGCCATCAGGGACTCGAACCCCGGACCAACCGGTTATGAGCCGGTTGCTCTAACCAACTGAGCTAATGGCCCGCATATCATCATATGCGACTTGTATATTATACCGCAATTAATTCAAATTGTCAAGATGTTTTTTAAAAAAAGTTTATTTTTTTCAAAAAAATTTTCTCTCGACAAGATTTACTTGATTTATGACGTCATATAATGTTATGCTTTTAGTATATAAAATAATAAAAGCCAAGGAGGACATCATGAAAAAAACGTTTATTTTTATCATAACGATTCTGTTTCTATTCTCTGCTCTCAGCGCCTGCACAAGTAATTCTTCCCCTGCGGACTCTGCAATTGAATCTCTGGAAAACAGGATAGCCGAGCTTGAAGGGCTGATTGCAAGTGGCGGTGAGCAGAACGATATTAGCGAGCTTCTATCTCAGCTCAATTCACTCAAGGGCACGGAAACGGGTACTAATGACACAGATACCGACACGACGGACACAAACGACGATAACACCCCAGGCTTTAAATACACGCTAAACGGCAACAAGGCTACCATAACGGGATATTCGGGAGAGCAGACCGACATAGTTATACCTGCCACCATAGACGGCTACAGAGTTGTGGCGATAGGTGACAATGCTTTTGAGAAATTACATATTAAAAAAGTCATAATTTCGGACGGAGTTGAGAGTATCGGGTGGTTTGCCTTCAACGGCTGCGCTTTCCTTTCCTCCGTCACCGTTCCAAGCAGCGTCAGCAGTATCGGACACGGAGCTTTCGGTGCTTCGGGCACTTCCATGACGATTTACTGTCATTCCGATTCCTTTGCCGTCGCATACGCTAAGAGCTACGGTATTACATACGCAATAATTTAACAAAAAATCTATTGACCTTCCGCCTTGATTGTTGTATAATATAGGTATGATTTCGGAAGGAGGATAGTTTATGTCGGAGCAATTCAAGGAACTGCTTTTGCGCTTTAAGCAAAGCTTAACGCCAAAGAAGATACTTTTATCGTTTTTAATAGCCTTGATAATATTATTCCCTACCGTGCTTGCGATAATAAGCGTAGCTCACTCAAGCAATGATGCGACTACGGTTTCCTCCAGAGCCAGCACCGTAATTCTTTATAACGAGGACGGCGTTGAGCTGTACAGAGAAAACGCTGACGAAGCTCTTGCCGGAGATTCCTCGCTAATAAGCATTTTTAACACCATCTTCGACAACAAGCTCGAAATAGACGATATTCCGTCAAATGCCGCTACAGAGCCACCGCTCAAGGCAGAGCTTATATGGGAAAACGGTAAGGATACGCTGACCTGCTACTTTTCATTTTCGGAAAACGGTAGCTTTTGCGCAGACGAAGCTGACAATTATTACAGAATTCCCGCGGAGGACAGCGAGCGTTTTTTAAGTTCAGCATTTGCCGAAACGCTTTATACCGACTCAACTCCGCCCCAAATGTTAACAGCGGAAGGAGATACCGTACTTCCTACGTCTACCGAATGGTATTATAAGAACATGAACGGTCTGTATCTGAGAGCGCAAAAAAATGCTTTGGCGGACGAGAAGCTTACGTATCACGTTACCAGCGCTATTTCCGTTGATTTTACCGATGAGCCCGATGCCTGCACGGTTGAGGTATATAGCGACGGCGAAAAAGTTTTTATGGGCGCTCCCGAGGAGCTTGCATATATGATACTTGACTCCGACTCAGTTCTGTCAGTCAACGTAAACGCGCAATGGAGTTATCTTAACGAACGCAATTTTTACGGTGGAGTAAGCTACAGCTTTGACATCTTAATTCACAACCGAGCGGAATTCTCCATCGACCGCAGTTCCTTTGCTGCTGGAGAATTCGCTATTCTTAAGGCTAACAATATTTCCACGCTCTCCAAGCTCTCATTCGTGACTGACATGGACTTTAAGCCCGAATTTACTCTCGTTGGAGAAGTTGCTTATGCTATTATCCCCTGCCCTAACGGTCAAACGGAAGCTGAAAGCTTTGACTTTTCGATATCCTACGGAGTTTCATCAAACAAATTTTCCATCGCAATTGAGGACTCAGAGCTACCAAGCAGCTCCGATTTTGCTCTGTCGCTGACAAGGCTTAACGTTGATCCCAACGACTTTGGCAAGGCTTCCGAGCGTTATTCCTTCCTCTCGGGGCTCAGACGCGCTCCATCGGAAACGGACTTCTCCGCAGGACGCGTATTTGGCGAGAGCTTTACTTACAATTACAGCAGAACGTATTCCTTCTTTAATGAATACGTATGCATTGATAGCTCTGCTATCCCCGTTCTTGCGTGCAGTGGCGGTAAGGTTATATACACCGACGTTTCGGATACGTTAGGTAGCGTTGCCATAGTTGATCTCGGCTTTGGAATACGGCTATGGTATTGTAATCTTTCCACGCTTAACGTATCCGTCGGCGATTACGTTGCGGCAGGCGATGTTATCGGTGTTACGGGAACGCTACTCGACGGAAAAAGCGAGGGCTTTACTTTGACGATGAGCTACTACTCACAGATACTTGACGTCAACTGTTTGTTTAGTAACGATTTTAAGCTTTAATAAAAAATCCCAAATGACAAAGGTGCTCACACCGCAAACAAACAATCCCCCCGACAGATTTTTGAATTCTGTCGAGGGGCTTTTGTTTTGTTCAATAAGTTCGGGGGTAATTATCTCTTTTTCAATTCAGCAATTGCCGCATAGTGCAAGACATCAAACTCGTTGGGTGCAATTTTTTCTAACAATGCTATATGTTCTCGTTCCCAATTCATAATTTCACTTTGAGTAAGAGATGCACCAACTCCACGACACGCTTTCATTCTTCCATTCCAACTTTTACGTGTAAAATGTAGATTTAGCGTATATTCTTCATGATAAATTAATTCAAAATTCTCTATATAACAGTCAGGAATGTGTATAGGATGTATGTTTTCACCAGCACCACTCCATTTAGGACTGTACTTAAGCACTAGTTCCTCACTTGCACCCGCAATTTTGTCCTCAAAAGGAAGCCTAGCCATATAGAGAATGAGAAGGCGACCGTTCGGTTTTAACATACGGCAAAGCTTTGGCATAATTTTGGGGTGATCAAAATACCAAAAGCATTGACAAGCGGAGATCACATCAAAGGTGCTATTTGGAAAATCCAGCATCTCTGCCGACATAGCGTAATAGTCAATATTCATACCTTCGGATAACTTCTTAGCTTGCTCAATTTGATTTTCCGAGATATCAACTCCTATCCATTTTGCGCCGTAATGGTAAAGATTTCTTGGCAGTACTCCCGTTCCCGTACCAAGATCGAGAACGGACTGTCCATCAACACATAGCCCTCGGCTTATGATCTTATCGTAAAACTCCTGTGGATAGATATCACGGTATTTTGCATAATCAAGCGAAGTCCTACCCCAATCAAATGCTTTTCCACCATCTATTCTTACATCCATTATTTTCATAATAAAACCACACAAATCATTATTTACAGTTTCGTTTTTGTATTACAACGGCACAGAACCAAGTCCATACCCCTGTTATTCTGCATATAGCTTATCGTAGTACCAACGTATAGGGTTTTCATATATGTATCTTACTCTTGTTTCGTAATCATTCCGATCTCGAATAATATGCTCAATATAGCCGCGTTGAAAAACATTACTTCCAATCTCTTTGTTGCAAAAACGTTTGAACGTAGAAACAACGTGCGGTATCATTTCATTAGTAGGGGTCGGCGCCCTCGACGACCCGTTCTGTCGTTTGGAGTATTCACTCGGATTCAGGAAAAAAATGATATGAATGTGATCTGGCATAATTACATAACGATCAATTTTCACACCTGGTATATTTTCGCTGGACAGCAAATATTTTTTTATAATTTTACCAACTTCCGTCAATTGTATTTTCGGCGTTAACGGGGCGTCGAAGGCGCCGCCCCCTACAGAGTGTTCAACAATATTCGAAAGTATTCTTTTTCGATTTTGAATGCATATTGTGACAAAATAAGCACCTTTAGAGCTGTAATCATGTTGCTTGAGCCGTAAATCTTTTCTCCTCGGCAGTTCATTATCCATTTTCATCACCCAACATCATTATAACACAAATCGGCAGAGAAAACAATATCTCTGCCGAAATTTGTAAATATCCTTATAAAAACTCATATCGGCGATTTCATATTATCAAAATCTTCATTAAGGATAAACACTCTGGAACCACTTGGGATTTTTTATGAATTTTGATATTATTTTTATTGAAATGTTCTTGCATTTGTTTGCTATATATGTTATAATGATACCAAGAGGTGATATTATGTTAAAGGTCATATCGGGTAAAAATTATATTTGCTCCGGCAACGAGGATAATTTCAAGCTTTCCTCTGATTGCTCCATGCTTATCTTTGTAACGGATGGTTACGCATTTTTCGACAAACAGCGCGTAGATTTCGGTGAAGGATATTTTACGCTTGAACGCGACGCAGTTACGGTAAAGACAGCAAAAGACGTACGCGCTTGCTTCGTTTGCTTTGAGCTTGAAGGCTCACGAAAGGACAGCGCTCAAAGAAATTTTGGCGACGTAGGGCTTACTACGCCAACCGCTTGCTTCTCCGTCTACTCCCCCGACAGAGCGTCGGCTATAACAAATGCGCTTTGTCCCGACGTATATACGAGCCACAGTCAAGCGTTTGACGAGGCTGCCGCTTCCATGCTGCTTTCGCTTATTAACGCCACTGACTCCGCAAGGCTCTACGGAAATCCTTACGTTGACGGCGCTATAAAGTACGTGAACGCGAATATCGACAAGGAAATAAAGGTCGAGGAGCTTGCCGCGGCTTTAGGTACGGAAAGAATGTATCTGCGTAATCTGTTTGTAAAGCACGTAGGTATGTCCACCATGGATTACATCATGAGCGTTCGCATTGAGCGCGCCAAAGAGCTTTTGAAGAACAGACGCTCCACCGTCAAGGACGTTGCGGCGAGCGTTGGTTATTCGGACGTTCTGTGCTTTTCTAAGGCTTTCAAAAAGCGTGTCGGCACTTCTCCCTCGGAATACAGAGAATCTCTCGGCTCTGACGCTGAAAAGAAATCAAGCGCTAACAGACAAGTTCCCGTGTATATACTATAAACCGCCCTTGCTTTTTTCGCTTTTCTGCATTCCGTCACCCGTTATAACCCTTCCCAACGTCTTTCCGACTATTTTCACATCCTGAAGAAAACCGAAGGAATTAAGGTATTGTGTATCGAGCTCTATTTTCCGCTCATCCGTAACTCTGTCTCTACCACATATCTGAGATAGTCCCGTGATTCCCGGACGCAAAATATAGACTCCGTTCTGGGTGCGCTTTTTATGGACGTTAAATTCAGCGATTATCAGCGGTCGCGGTCCTACGATGCTCATATCCCCTTTTACGACGTTAAAAAGCTGTGGGAGCTCGTCAAGGCTTGCTCTGCGCAAAAATCGTCCTATGGGAGTTATATATTTATGTGCGTCGCAGAATTTTGACGACGGACAGCATGGCGGCGCGCTCGTATACATTGTTCTGAATTTATAGCAGACAAACAGTCTGCCGTCTCTGCCAACGCGTATCTGTCGGAATATAGCCTTTCCGGGAGAATCCGCGCGCACTGCAACGGCAATTATCAGCATTGGCAGCCAAAGGAACGCAAGCAGTGCCAATGCAAAAAATACGTCAAGAAATCTTTTTACGCAAGCGTATGCTCCTTTGCTGCTCTTGCGTTTTTCTTTGCTCATACCAATTTCTCCTTTGCGGTGTTATCGGTATAAGTATCTCCATTTCTATAAAAAAACATTCGCTTGTTAAATCTTTATTTTAAATGACACAAAGTCATGACCACAGCTGTGCCGATGGTCATGACTTTATATTTGTGCGGTGCAAGCACTAATATTCAAATTTAGAGTTATTCGGAAATACGGCGCATTTTGAATAAAGCCGCGTAAAGAATTTTCCGCGTTAATATAATCTTTTCGGCGTATTGAGTATACCCGCAAGATAATCGAGCGATACGTTGTAATACCTCGCAAGCGTGATAAAGTGGTGCATTGGAAGCTCGCGCTTGCCGCTCTCGTATAGCTGATACTGTTGTCTCGAAATTTTCAATATCAGCGCTATGTCCTCCTGTTTTTTGTCGTTATCCTCTCTGAGATCTCTGAGCCGTTGATAAATATACATTATTTTGCTCCATTCCAAGTTGAAAACACAACCTTCTTTTGTTAATTGCTATAATTATATCATAGCATTCAAACGAATGCTTAATAAGCATTCATTTGAATGCCACAACTCCGATTGTCGCCAAAAAACAGCGCTGAAACATTTTACGCAATTCAGCTCCATTTTACATATTTACTTTCAAATTATGATTTGTTAGGGAGTACGGGGGACGCGGGGGATGCGATTTCCGCTTTTTTGAAAAAAAGCTTGGCAAAAAACTTCCTTGCAGGGTTGTAGCCCGATTACATACGTATAATTTTAAGAATAAGCTTAGTTGGGCAACAACCCTGCAAGGAAAGCTTTTGCGGAGCTTTTCTCGAAAAGCGACAACGCGTCCCCCGCATCCCCTCGCATCCCCCGTACTCCCCTACAAATCATAATTTATCTGTAAGTGGCAGCAAAAAGGACCTTTCCGTTTTTCAACGGAAAGGTCCTTTTTTAAGATTAAAGACCGCGCTTGATGTAGTGGGTATGGAGAATTTCGTGAGCCTTATGGCTATTGGGTTCTCCAAAGTACTCATCATAGAGCTTCTTAACAGCAAGGTTTTCATGAGACTTACGAACGTCACTTGTTGCGTCGTCGTTGTAAAGAACTGCCGCTCTGACTTTTCTGAGGTCAGTAGTCATTCTTACAACAGCGGGCTGAATGGGCTGTCCACCGCCGTTTACGCATCCGCCGGGACAAGCCATGATCTCGATGAACTGAACGTCGAGCTCGCCTGCCTTAACAGCTTCAAGAACCTTCTTAGCGTTTGCCGTACCCGATGCAACTGCTACGTTGAGGGTAATATCGCCGAGCTTATAGGTTGCGAGCTTAACGCCCTCAACGCCACGAACCTCGTTGAATTCAAGCTTCTCAAGAGGCTTGCCCTCGATAACCTCTGCTGCGGTACGGAGAGCTGCCTCCATAACGCCGCCCGTTGCTCCGAAGATAGCGCCTGCGCCCGAACCGATATCGAAGGGATCATCGAACTTCTCGTCTTCAAGAGCCTTGAAGTCGATACCTGCCTTCTGAATCATTCTGCCGAGCTCTCTGGTAGTGATAGCCACGTCAACGTCAGGAACGCCTGCCGCGGACTGACCGGGTCTGCCTACCTCAAACTTCTTAGCGGTACAAGGAATTGCGGATACGAAGTAGATATCCTCGGGATTCCAGCCCATCTTCTCAGCGTAGTATGTCTTTGCAACCGCGCCGAACATCTGCTGAGGAGATTTACAGGTGGAGAGGTTCTCCGTGAATTCGGGATAGTAGTGCTCGCAGTACTTGATCCAACCGGGCGAGCAAGAGGTGATCATGGGAAGCGCACCACCGTTCTTAACTCTTCCGAGGAACTCGGTTGCTTCTTCCATAATGGTAAGGTCTGCGGTAAGGTTCATATCGTAAACGCCATCGAAGCCGAGCTTCTTAAGCGCTGCAACCATCTTGCCCTCGCAGTCTGTACCGGGCTCGTAGCCGAAGCACTCGCCTATCTGAGCGCGGACGGAAGGAGCGGTACAAATGAGAACGTGCTTATTAGGATCAGCGATAGCTTCTCTTACCTTATCCGTGTCGTCTCTCTCGTAAAGAGCGCCTACGGGACAAGCTACTATACACTGTCCGCAGTTGATACAAGAGGTCTCGCCGAGAATCTGGTCGAAAGCAGAGCCGATGTGAGTATCAAATCCTCTGTCGTTTGCTCCGATAACGCCTATTCCCTGTACGTGCTTACATACCGCAACGCAGCGACGGCAAAGGATACACTTATTGTTATCACGAACGATAGGTGTAGCGTCGTCGATCTTGTACTTATTCTTTGCGCCCGCAAAGTTTGTCTCGTCAACGCCGTACTCAAGGCAGAGCTTTTGAAGCTCGCAGGTGGTACTGCGTACGCAGGACAGACACTTACGGTCGTGGTTGGAAAGCAACAGTTCCAGATTAGTCTTTCTGGACTTGTTGATCTTGGGTGTATTCGTGAGGATCTCCATTCCCTCGGTTGCGGGGTATACGCACGCCGTAACCATACGGAAGGGTCTTCCGCCCTCGGATACCTCAACAAGACACAGACGGCAAGCGCCTATCTCGTTGATATCCTTAAGGTAACAAAGGGTGGGTATATCTATCTTAGCCGCTCTTGCAGCTTCAAGAACCGTGGATCCCTTCGGCACGTTATATTCTACGCCGTTAATTTTTAAGCTGATTGTTTCCATATCCTCAGTTCTCCTTTCTTATTCCTTATAAATTGCCTTGAACTTACAGCTATCCATACAAGCTCCGCACTTGATACACTTGGAGGTATCGATAACGTGAGGCTGCTTAACCGTTCCCGAAATTGCGTTAACGGGACACTTTCTTGCGCAGAGAGTACAGCCCTTACACTTATCGGGATCAATCTTGTACTGGAGCAAGCTCTTACATACGCCTGCGGGACACTTCTTATCAACGATGTGAGCGATATACTCGTCTCTGAAGTAACGAAGCGTTGACAGAACGGGGTTAGGAGCAGTCTGACCAAGTCCGCAGAGAGATGCGCTCTTGATATAGTTAGAAAGCTCTTCGAGTCTGTCGAGGTCTTCCATCTCGCCGTTACCTGCGATGATCTTATCGAGTATCTCGAGAAGTCTCTTAGTACCTACACGGCAAGGAGTACACTTACCGCAGGACTCATCAACGGTAAAGTCAAGGAAGAAGCGAGCGAGGTCAACCATACAGGTATCCTCGTCCATAACGATAAGTCCGCCCGAACCCATCATAGAGCCGATCGCGATGAGGTTATCATAGTCGATAGGAGTATCGATAAGGTCAGCAGGGATACATCCGCCTGAAGGACCACCCGTCTGAGCTGCCTTGAACTTCTTGCCGTTGGGGATACCGCCACCGATCTCCTCAACTACCTCGCGAAGCGTTGTTCCCATAGGAACTTCAACAAGACCCGTGTTGGTAATCTTACCGCCAAGCGCGAATACCTTAGTACCCTTGGACTTCTCAGTTCCCATAGAGGTGAACCAATCAACGCCCTTGAGGATTATCTGAGGAATATTAGCGTAGGTCTCAACGTTGTTAAGAACGGTAGGCTGACCGAACAGACCCTTTACTGCGGGGAAAGGAGGACGGGGACGAGGCTCGCCTCTGTTACCCTCGATAGAGGTCATGAGTGCGGTCTCCTCACCACATACGAATGCGCCTGCACCAAAGCGGAGGTCGATATCGAAGTTGAAGTCAGTTCCGAAGATATTCTTACCGAGCAGACCGTATTCACGAGCCTGCTTGATAGCGACCTCAAGACGGTGTACTGCTATAGGATACTCTGCGCGAACGTATATGAAGCCTTCATCAGCTCCAATAGCGTAAGCGGCAATAGCCATAGCCTCGATTACTGCGTGGGGGTCACCCTCAAGGATAGAACGGTCCATGAATGCACCGGGGTCGCCCTCGTCCGCGTTACAAGCGACGTACTTCTTAACCTGTCCTCTGTTGTTGGAAGCAAACTTCCACTTAAGACCCGTGGGGAATCCGCCGCCTCCGCGTCCGCGAAGTCCTGAATCGAGTATAGTCTGGATAACGTCATTGGGGGTCATCTCGGTAAGAACCTTACCAAGTGCCTGATAACCGTCCATTGCTATGTACTCGTCGATATTCTCGGGGTCGATAACTCCGCAGTTACGGAGAGCAACTCTCTTCTGCTTCTTATAGAATGCAGTCTCAGAGAGAGAGGTTGCGTGATGGATATCCTCGTCCTTTGCCTCGTGATATACGAGTCTTTCAACGGGACGTCCCTTGAGGAAATGCTCCTCAACTATCTCAGGCACGTCCTCAGGCTTAACGCAGCTATAGAACGTTCCTTCGGGATATACTATCATAACAGGACCGAGAGCGCAAAGACCGAAGCATCCTGTGAGAACGACCTTTACCTCATTTTCAAGTCCGCGGGCGATAAGCTCAGCGTTCATCGCTTCCTGAATCTTAAGACTATTGGAAGACGTACAGCCTGTACCGCCGCAAATCAAAACATGTGTTCTAATCATATTTCTTATCCTTTCGTTTAGTCAAAAATCAGTTTACTGAACGCTGCCGATCGTGTATTCATCAACGACCTTGCCGCCCTTGAGATGCTTTTCAACTATCTCTGCTGCCTTCTCCGCGGTGAGCTTAACATAAGTTACCTTATCCTTGCCTTCCTCGAAGATTTCAACTACGGGCTCATACTGACAGATGCCTATGCATCCCGTCTGCGTTACCGTAACCTTTTCGTTGAGTCCCGCCTTGGATATCTCCTCAACGAACGCATTGAGTACGGGTCTTGCGCCCGCTGCTATTCCGCAGGTTGCCATACCAACGACAACTCTCGTGGAATTCGCGCCTTCGCGAATGTTTACCTTGTTCTGCATCTTTTCTCTGATTGCAGCAAGTTCCGCCAAAGATTTCATGATTTTTTCCTCCGTTTTATATGTTAAATATTATTTACTGACTGACGTACTGTTCTTTTAAATATTCGGATATCCACGTCTGCACCTCAGGCTCAGCCAAGGATATATCGTCTCCAAGGACCGCTCTCAGCTCAGCCGTATTCAGTGATACGCTTCGCTCTGGAGTTACGTCCGTGAAGACAAAATCTATCTCGGGGCTACCCGCGATGAGTATACACACGCTGGAGATTATATCTCCCACGGGCGTAAAATCAATACTTTTCGTATTGAAGGTTGCTATCAATTCAGTTCCGTGAGTTATTTCGTCACGAGAAGAGCTGATAACGAGTTCCCCTCCGCTCTGCTCCGCGGCAAGCTTGAGAAGCGGCAAGCCCATGCCCACCTTTCTGGTCGTTCGGGTAGTATAAAACGGATTGGTTACGTTTCTGACCGTCTCCTCCGACATTCCGCACCCGTCGTCCTTTATGGTAAGCGCAAGCATTCCTTCGGCATCGGTGACAAGCGATATTTCTATTTTACTCGCTCCCGCCGTAACCGAATTTTTTGCCACGTCAAGAATATTAAGCGACAGTTCCTTCATAGGTAAAATTATTTATATTTTGCGAGAATTCCTTCGATATCGCCAACACCAAGCTTACCGTAAACTTCATTGTTTACCGTAAGAACGGGAGCAAGTCCGCAAGCGCCGATACATCTCGTTGCTTCCAAGGAATACTTACCGTCGGGCGTTGTAGAGCCTGCGGGCAATCCAAGCACCTGAGTGATCTTATCGAGAAGATCTCCGCTTCCCTTTACGTAGCAAGCAGTTCCAAGGCAGACTGCTATAGCAACCTCGCCCTTGGGGTTGAGAACGAACTGGGAATAGAAAGTAGACACACCGTATACTTCCTCAAGGGAAATTCCCATTCTTGTCGCAATGATCTTCTGAACTTCAATAGGAAGGTATCCGTAGATCTCCTGAGCCTCTTGCAGTACAGGCATCAATGCGCCCTTTGTTCCGCGATACTTTTCAATAACAGCTATAAGCTGCTCTTCCTGAGCCTTTGTTCCACGGAACATTACTGTGGTCAAATTTTTTTTCATGACGAAAAATTACCTCCGTTTTGTTTTAATTTATTTATTTTTTAAATAAACCCATAATTTATTATCGACCGTTGAGATATTCAAACAGTCTTTTTCGAACCAACGCCGAGCTATACGGCTCGTCGTCAAGCTCAATGAAATTATCCGCTTCGTTTATATCCCAAAGGTAATGAGCGTCTGAGGACACGACGTGCAGCGCGTCCTTGGCGACGGGATATTTCCGTTTTATCTCCTCTACGCTTGAAAGTTCGTTAAATTCTAAACAATCAAAGCCGTAATCCGAGGGAATATCACCGAGAACGGATATTATTCCGTTTGCTTCTCTGTCAACGTGGGCGGGGTGAACGTGAGCGCCGTATTTTTTAGCAAGCTCGACCGCGTCTCCCATCCACAAGTCAGTAGCGGAGATGAGAAGCTTACTCTCCGTGCATACGATGTTATCATCACCGTCAAGTATAAGCTGATTTCCGAATATCTCAGGGCGGTTTTCAATATTCATCAGATGTCCGTGTATCTCCTCGTCAAACGCCATTGCGTCCTCAAGTCGTTCAAACAGACAAACTATATGAACGTCCTCCGCCGTTGACAGCTCTATTCCCGCCACCGCGATTATTCCCTGCTTTTTGCACGCCTCAAAGAAGGCGGGACAGTTTTTGCAGGAATTATGGTCGGTAAGCGCCACTATCTGCAAGCCCTTAAGCGCCGCCATGCCCGCGATATTATTTGGGGTCATATCGTCGTCAGCGCAAGGTGACAGACACGAATGGATATGAAGGTCGTAAGCGTAAGGCGTCATAGCACAGCAGCTATGCGCGCGCAAAGCGCGAACGTATCTTCATCACTGCCAAGGATATTCACTCCCACGCTTTTTGCCTTTTCAAGCACCTCGGCGTCAATACCGACGCCCTCGGAAAGCACTATGCAGGACGGGTCAGCCAAAGTTGCCACGGCAACTATATTGACGTTTGACATTATGGTTATCCAAGCGTCACCCGAATTTGCTCTGCCCATTACCCAGCTAAGAAGGTCACCCGCATATCCGCCCGTTACCTCTCTATCGCCGTCGGGCATACATATCACCTTCAGTGAAAGGCTATCAGCCAATTGCTTTACCGTCATATGTACCTCCGTTCTTGCTTACTGTCCGTGTTTACCTACGGTATCACGCAGCTTGATAAGACAGTCCGCTTCATCCGCCTCTCCTTTTATGATGTCCTCTGCGAGAGCATGACAATTGGGCGCTCCGCACGAGCCGCAATCAAGGTGAGGCAAGGTTTTATAAATATTCTCCACCGCGGACATCTTGGCTATTGCCGTCAATCTGTCCTCGGAGAGCGCCGACGCGCCCGTATTAAGAAGAATTTTATCAAAGTCGTCAAGGAATATCGCATCGGGAAGCTCTGCCTCCTCGGTCGGATGATTTCTTGATATGGGCAGATATTTTCTCAGAGAGCGAAGTCTCGCCTTAGCTATATACGGGTTCTCTACGTTAAGCGTACCGCCAACGCAACCGCCGTTACAAGCATTAAGCTCTACGAACTCCAAGTTACTGATAGTGCCGTTTTCAATTTCATCAAGAACGTGTATGCAGTTCTCAATTCCGTCAGCGGCAAGATATCTGTCCGAGAGAAGCGACGTCGCTTCTCCACCCGTGCCTGCCCAATTGAGTCCGATTATTCCCGTCTTGGAGAGCTGCTGAGGGTCTTTTATCTCCTTGCGCTTAGCTCTTATCTTGAAGTATAAATCGCTGATAGCCAAAGCACCCGTAACGGCGCTCTTTTTAACTCCAAGCGGATTTTTAACGTAGCTTATTTTTGCGGGACACGGTGAAACGAATAATACGCAAATATCCTCGTCCTTAAGCTCCTTATGAGTTTCAAGAACCTCTTTACGCGCAAGCATCGCGGCGTATTCTATAGGAGGAACGAGGGGCAGAAGATTATCCGCAAGGTACGGAAATCTGAGTGCGATAAGCCGCACGATAGCGGGACAAGCCGAGCTTATCACGGGCTTTGGCACGTCTGCTCTTTTCATATATCTTCTCGTGTATTCCGTCACGAGCTCGGCGGCTCTCGACACCTCAAACACAGCGTCAAATCCGCATTCAAGCAGAGCCGTAAGTATATAGTCAACGTCGTCAAGCTCGTCAAACTGCCCGTAAAGAGCAGGAGCAGGCAACGCTATTTTGAATTTGTAATCGGCAAAATCCTCGAGCTTATCGAAGGTTGCCTTTTTAGCTTGATAGGGGCAGACGCGGATGCACTCTCCGCAATCAATGCACATATCCTCCTTGATTATCGCGTGTCCGTCACGAACACGTATCGCCTCGGTAGGACATCTCTTTATACAGTTGGTACATCCCTTACACTTAGCTATATCAAGCGTAACGGAATGCTTATATACGTACATCATTACCTCTTTTCCGAGGAAGTCTCAGACGTTAACGGTCATATAGATCGTAGTGCCCTTTCCCACCTCTGATTCGATTTTCATGCTGTCGGTATATCTCTTCATGTTTGGCAAGCCCATGCCCGCTCCAAAGCCTAAGGAGCGGATATTATCGGGAGCGGTGGAATAGCCCTCCTGCATAGCAAGCTCTATATTGGAGATTCCCGGGCCGCTGTCGGCTAAGATTATTTCTATTCTATCAACGTAAACGTTTACGTCGGCGCTTCCTCCGTCTGCATGAATGACCATATTTATCTCGCCCTCATACATTGCTACGGAAACTCTGCGGATAGTCTCGGGAGAAAATCCCATATCGCGCAAATGCTTTTTTATCCTTACGGACGCCTCGCCTGCCGATGTAAAATTATCACCGTCGATATCAAAATGGAAATTTACGCACTCACTCATTGATTACCTCACCTCCGGCAAGACCGTTAGCGTAAAGCTTACCGCAAGCGGTGTACATTCTTTCGTTGGTTGCAAGCACAACGAGTCCTGCGTCGTCAGCAAGTGCTATAACGTCTGCGGGGGGCATCTTTCCTCTTACGAAAACTATGCAACGCATATCCATCATAACGGCGGTCCTTACCACCTGAGGATTGCAAAGTCCCGTAACAAGAACAGCCTGTTCCTTTACGAAAGCAAGCACGTCGCACATCATATCGCAACCGCAAGCCGAGTGAACGGCTCCGTCCAGCTTATCCTCTCCGCAAAGCACCTTTGCGTCAAGCAATTCGAGAATAGTTCTGATTTTCATAAACGCCTCCAAAGCATGTGCGCGGAAAATCGCGCACGGAATAGCCTAAGCCATACGCCGAGTTATATACTTTCCCATATAGCCATCATATATTATATCATATAACCCTTCAAATGTCCATATCAATTTTAAGATTTTTTGCGATTTTTTTGCTATTTTTCTCAAAGTTCACAAAAATTTTTCATTTTGCGTCGTACCAAGTCGAGCCAACTCCAGCCTCAACGTCCAGCGGAACGGAAAATTTGACTGCGTTTTCCATACATTCTATCAAAATTTCCTTTGCTCTTTCCGCGCAATCACGGTGAGCCTCGACTATAAGCTCGTCGTGAACCTGTAGCACGAGATGGGCGTCAATTCCGCTTTCCTTAAGCATATTATCGACCTTTATCATAGCTATTTTGATCACGTCCGCCGCAGTTCCCTGAATGGGGCTGTTCATAGCGACGCGCTCTCCGAAATGCTTGACGTTTTTATTGCTTGCCGACAGCTCGGGGATATATCTCTTTCTACCGAACTCGGTGACGACGTAGCCGTCCTCAGCCGCCTTTATTTTTATTCCGTCAAGATATTCCGAGACCTTGGGAAATCCCGCAAGATAGCTCTCGATATATCGCTTTGCTTCCGCGCGGCTTATGCCGAGGTCCTCGGACAGCGAATGCTCTCCGATACCGTAAACTATACCGAAGTTGACAGCCTTCGCTCTTTTTCTCAGCTCCGTCGTCACGCTCGCAGGGTCAACGCCAAATACGGTCGATGCGGTCGCCGTATGAATATCAACGCCCTCAAGGAATGCATTTTTCATATTTTCGTCACCCGAAATATGTGCAAGCAATCTGAGCTCTATCTGCGAATAGTCGGCGTCGATTATAAGATATTCGTCGTTCTTGGGAATAAAATATTTTCTGAATCTTCTGCCAAGCTCGGTCTTTATCGGTATATTCTGTAGATTTGGCTCAGCCGAGGAAAGTCTGCCCGTGGCAGTTCCCGTCTGATTGAAAAGGCTGTGTATCTTCCCCTCCTCGTCCGCCGCCTTGCAAAGTCCGTCGGCATAGGTGGATTTAAGCTTGGTGAGCTGACGGTAATCGAGTATATCCTCGATTATCTCGTGCTTTCCTATGAGCTTTTGCAGAGTTTCAGCATCGGTGGAATATCCCGTTTTGGTCTTTTTTGACTTGGGAAGTCCCATTTTTTCAAACAGCACATCGCCGAGCTGCTTGGGAGAATTTATATTGAACTCCTCGCCCGCCATGCTGTGTATTCTCCGTTTGAGCGCCTCCGAGGTGGCGAACAGCTCCTCGCCGTATGCCGCTATTCCCTCGACGTCTATCTTAAATCCCGCAAGCTCCATATCGGCAAGAACACTTGCGAGCGGTATCTCCATGTCATAGAGCAACGCGTCTCCGTCCTGCTCCTTGATCTGCTTTTCAAGACATTCGTAAAGTCTGTATACCGCAAGCGCCTCGCCGCCGTTTTTATCGACGCTTCCCATATATGCAAGCAATACGCTGTCAAGGTCGTATTTGCCTCTGCCCGAATTGAGAACGTACGCCGCAAGCATGGTATCGAACGCGCATTTGCCAAGCGTAATTCCCTTGGCGAAAAGCGCCTTATATAAGCTCTTATAATCGTGACATACGACGTCCACCTCAGAAAGCCATGCCAAGTTATCGGCGGAAGTAAGCTGCGCCATCGCTTTACCGTCACACATTGTAAGCGTATCGTCAACAAGAGTGAGAGCCGCAGTTTTTCCCTTGAAATAGCCTTCGGCGTCTTCGATTATTGCAAGCTCGTCGGGCGTTTCCTCACGCTCGACTGTCTCCGCGCTCTCAGCGGCTTGCATATTTTCAAGCCCGAATTTTTTGATAAGGGCGGTAAATTCAAGCTCCGCGAACAGCTCGTAAAGCTCTTGCGCGTGTACGCCGTTATACTCGCACTGCGCCAAGGTCTGAGGTACGGGGGCGTTCGTATCTATAGTGGCAAGCGCACGCGAAAGATACGCCATATCCTTGCCCGCCGCAAGCTTTTGCTTTACTCCCGCGGAAAGACTTGATCCCTCGTATTCCTCGTAGAGCTTATCCATGCTGCCGAAGTCGCCGATAAGCTTAAACGCCGTTTTTTCTCCAATACCCGCAACACCCGGTATATTGTCGGAGCTATCTCCCATAAGAGCTTTGACGTCAACGAACACGTCGGGAGAGATACCGTAGGTTTCAAGGAATAGCTTGGGAGTATATTCGACGGTCTCCTTGGTCTTGACGAGAAGCACCGAAACGCTGTCGTCAATAAGCTGTAACGAGTCTCTGTCACCCGTCAGCACGTAGGCGTGCACGCCCTCTGCCGCCGCTCTTTTTCCCATAGTGCCGAGAATATCGTCCGCCTCGTAGCCCTCGCAGGTAATAACGTTGAAGCCAAGATGCTCCATACACCTCTTAGCGTAAGGAAGCTGTACCGCCAGCTCCTCGGGCATTCCCTTGCGGTTAGCCTTATATCCGTCGTACATTTTATGGCGGAAGGTAGGCGCTTTCAAGTCAAAAGCCACGACGCAGTAATCGGGGGACAGGCTCTCGACGTGCTTTGATATTATATTTATCATTCCGTAAACTGCGTGCGTGTAAAGACCGTTCTTATTCGTCAGCGGACGGATTCCGTAATACGCTCTGTTGAGTATACTGTTTCCGTCGATTATCAGCATTTTTTTCATGTTTTTTCTCCGTGATACCGTATGTGTATCAGTCATATTTTTTCATTATATAGTATAACATTTTATTAGGTAAATGTCAAGCAAATCTGTTTTGTATTTTTATATACTGTCAAATTATGATTTATCGGGGATATGGGGACGCGAGGGACGCGGGGGACGCGATTTCCGCTTTTTTGAAAAAAAGCTTGGCAAAAAACTTCCTTGCTGGGTTGTAGCCCGCTTAAACATATATAATTCCAAGAATAGCTTAGTCGGGCTACAACCCGGCAAGAAAGCTTTTGCGGA
>JAFTXE010000020.1 GCA_017461745.1 Clostridia bacterium
TCCGCAAAAGCTTTCTTGCCGGGTTGTAGCCCGACTAAGCTATTCTTGGAATTATATATGTTTAAGCGGGCTACAACCCAGCAAGGAAGTTTTTTGCCAAGCTTTTTTTCAAAAAAGCGGAAATCGCGTCCCCCGCGTCCCCATATCCCCGATAAATCATAATTTAAAAATATTCTAACTAAACATAAAATTACACGGAGGGTTTAAAATGGAATTTATAGAAAGCACTTTTCAAAATTTAAGATACATCGTCAGATACCCCAATAGCTACAAGGATGGAGAAAAATACCCCGTTATTATTTTCCTGCATGGAGCGGGAACGAGAGGAGCGGATATAAACATTCTGAAAAGTAACTCTTTTTTCGCGATTACGGGCGGTTTTGAGGATTTTCCTTTTATTTGCGTAGCTCCTCACTGCGAAAGCGGCACTTGGTTTGACTATATGCCCACGCTTAAGGCTCTTGCCGCAAGCATTGCATCTAAGACTTGGGCGGACAATGAAAGAATATACCTTATCGGTAACAGCATGGGCGGCTACGGAACTTGGCAGCTCGCAATGAGCGCACCCGAGCTGTTTGCGGCTATCGTGCCTATTTGCGGCGGTGGAATGAGTTGGAATACGGGCACTCTTGTCAACGTTCCCGTATGGGCGTTTCACGGAGCGGATGACACCATAGTTTACCCCGAAGAAAGCGAAAGAATGGTGGCTAAGGTTATAAAATACGGCGGTCAGGCAAAGCTGACGGTATATCCCAATACCACGCATGACTCGTGGACGCCAACCTTTAAAGATCCCAAGGTCTACGCTTGGCTTCTGGAGCATAAGAACAGCAACGCCAAGGACGTTCTGGATAAATATAAGGGCAGCGCTATTTACGGTTGATTTTTAGGAGGCTTTATGAAGCTTTTGGATACTATCGCCGCTATCTCCACCCCGCAGGGTAAGGGCGGCGTCGCTATGATAAGAATATCGGGCGCGGAGGCTATTTCCGTAGCCGATAGGATATTTCACAGGGTAAATAAAAAATCTCTTGCCGATACGCCGAGTGCGCAAATGGTAAGGGGTGCTGTGACAGAGCCTTGCTCCGAGGAGGAGATAGACGACGGAATGGCGGTGGTCTTTCGCGCGCCCGCATCGTTTACGGGCGAGGATACCGTTGAGATATACTGCCACGGCGGAATACTTGTTACCCGACGCGTTTTGTCCGCGGCGCTTCTTGCGGGAGCAAGAGCGGCAGAGGCGGGAGAATTTACACGAAGAGCTTTTATATCGGGCAAAATGAGTCTTTCCGAGGCGGAGGCTCTCGGAGGACTTCTTGAGGCTAAAAGCAACGGACAGCTCAAAATATCGCGCGGCGGAATGAAGGGCAATCTTACCCGCAGAACGAGGAATATATACGAGAGTCTGAGAAGCGTGCTGTCGGGAATATACGCGGCGATAGACTTTCCCGACGAGGACCTTAACGAATATTCACGCGAGGAAATATGCGAGCTCGTTGACAGAGCGCTTGGAGACGTAAGGTCTCTTGCGGCGACATATAGCACGGGCAGGGCGGTATCCGAGGGAATACCTACCGTTATATGCGGCAAGGCAAACGCGGGAAAAAGCTCGGTATATAACAGAATAATCGGCTACGATGCGGCAATAGTTACGGATATTGAGGGAACGACCAGAGACGTTCTGCGTCAGACGGCAACCCTTGGAGATACCACTCTTTTGCTGTGCGATACCGCGGGTATACGAAAGACGGAGGACCGAGTCGAGAATATAGGAATTGAGCGGGCGTTGGCTGAGATAGATGCGTCTGAGCTTATTCTTTGCGTCTTTGATAGCTCCGCAACGCTTGACGCCGACGATACGTCGCTTATTGAGCGTGTTATTTCCTCGGGTAAGCAGTGCGTGGCTCTGCTTAATAAGAGTGACCTTTGTGAGAACGTGGATACGGTGAGCGCTGTCAGGTCTGCTTTTAAGAGAGCCGTAAGCGTGTGCGCAAATACGGGAGAGGGCTTTGACACTCTTTGTTCCGCCGTCAACGAAATGTTTATTGACGGAAGCATCGATATGGATAACGACGCCGTGGTAACGGGCGCAAGGCAATATGCGGCTCTTTCGGTTGCGTCGGACGCTCTCGGGACGGCGCTTGACGAGTTACGCCGCGATACTCCGCTTGACCTATGCTGTATCGGCATAGAAGCGGCTATGTCTGCCGTTGGCGAGGTGGACGGACGAGAGGTCGGAGAGGATATAGTTGCCGAGATATTCTCAAAATTCTGTGTCGGTAAATAACAAGACTGTTTGATTGGGATTTTCAACGTCTGCCGTTTTTTTAAATAAAATTCCAAATTAATATCCCTTTGCGTATTCTCTCATTGACATTGAGTTTAAAATGTGATATAATTATAATGTTATGTTGATTTAACGACAGTATAATTTCGGAGGAAAAGATTGGATAATCAGATAAAGCTTCGCTCAGGCGTTACCATAAAACGCACTGATGCCGAAGAGATAATAAAGAACAAGTATCTAACGCGCCACGTTATGTCCAAAATGCACCTTATGCCCACGGGAGACCCCGTTGCGTTTGACGTTGCTCCCGACGGAAATATAATATATTATTTTGACCCTACCAAAGTTACCGAAGCGCCACCTGAAACGTGGTACTTCCCAAACGCCAAGCGCGAGACAATGACACTTCCGAGCGGCAGTATCATTGAGCGCATGAGCGTTAAGAATGCCGCCGCAAGAGGATATTACCCTGCGGATAAGCTTCAAAGAATGAATTACGAGACCGTGGAAGAGCCCGTTGCGTATACCTATAAGGCGGACAAGTCGGTGCTTTACTTTTACGACAAAAAAACGGCTAAGCGACTTCCGCTTATGTGCGTTGAGTGCGGAAAGCAGATAAGATACAGACGAAAGCTTTGCGTTGATTGCTACGAAAGAGAGCTTGACCTAAGACGCCGTGAGGGTGACGCGCACAGAAGCGCTTATTACGGAATGGACAGAGCCAGAGTTCTGTTTTTCGACCTTGAGCTTACGGGCTTTTACGACCACGATGAAATACTGTCCATAACCATAGTTGACGGCTTTGGAAACTTTATTATGGACACCTTGGTAAGACCCGTGTCAACTAAGAGCTGGAAGAAGACCGAGGAGATACATAAGATAACTCCCGAAATGGTCAAGGACGCTCCCGTGCTTGAGGAGCTTAAGCCGAGACTTAAGGAGATATTTGCCGATGCCGATAACGTTATAGCTTACGGCGTATCTACGGACTACAGCCATATAAAGCATATATACGACGATGCGGCTGAAAGAGAAGAATTCCATAAAAAGATAAGATGCTGCGCAAACGAATTCGTTCGCTATACGCACGAGCATCTTCCCGAGCAGATACACGCGTCGCTTACCGACGCTATGAGCTGCTTCGGTATAGAATGGGAGGGCGTTGCCCATTCCTCCATTGCCGACACCTTGGGCTGTCGCAAGGTATGGGAGGTGCTTTTCCCCAATTATTACTGCAATTGACGGAAGGATACGAAAATGGACAGATTGTTCGGTCTTGACAGTGTAAGCTCTCACGATGAAGGGCTGGAGCTTCTTATGACTGTATATGACCCTGCCGAGCTTATGGTAGCGCAAAGCGTTCTCAAGGACGCCGAGATACCGTTTCTTTGCAAGGACAGAGGCTCGGGCGGAATGATGAAGATAATTGCGGGATATTCGGTCATGGGAACGGATATCTTCGTAATGAGCGAGCATTTGCAGACGGCAAGGGAGCTGTTTGAGAGCGCTGAATTTCTCTCGGAGGAAGAGAACGATGATTAAAGAGATATTGCTGTGTAAGTACGGCGAGATAGTGCTTAAGGGCGCTAACCGCAAATATTTTGAGGATATGCTTTGCCGTGAGATGAAAAAGCGCGCAAAGGTGTACGGAGATTTTGATATTTACAGAGCGCAGAGCACGATATATATAGAGCCTAAGGACGACCTTGCCGACGTTGACGGAATGTTTGAAGCGGCGTCCAAGTTGTTTGGAATAGTTGCTATTTCAAGAGCCGCCGTGTGTGAAAAGTCCATGGAGGATATAGCTAAGGTCACCACGGAGTATATACCGCAGTTTCTTGACGGAAAGAAGACCTTCAAGGTCGAGGCAAAGCGCTCGGATAAGGCGTTCCCTCTTGATTCCATGGAGATTTCACGAGAGATAGGCGGAGTAGTGCTTGAGGCTTGCCCGAGAATAAAGGTGGACGTCCATAACCCAGACGTAATAGTTAAGGTCGAGGTCAGAGAGTTCGGCGCTTACGTGTCCGCGGGACAGTTCAAGGGCGCGGGCGGTATGCCCGTAGGCTCTAACGGACGAGGCTTGCTTCTTTTGTCAGGTGGAATAGACTCTCCCGTCGCGGGATATATGATAGCTAAAAGAGGAGTGCGCATAGACGCAGTTCACTTTGAGTCCTTCCCGTATACGAGTGAGAGGGCGAGAGAAAAGGTATTGGAGCTTGCCCGTATAGTCTCCGAATACGCGGGGGATATCTACGTGCATATCGTATCTCTCACGCATATTCAGGAGGAGCTTGTAAAGGCGTGTGAGGAGGATTATTTCACTCTGCTTTTGCGCAGATATATGATGACTATTGCCGAGAAGGTGGCGCGCAGTCATAATTGCTCAGCGCTTATAACGGGAGAAAGTCTCGGTCAGGTGGCGTCGCAGACCATGCAGGCATTGGGTGTTACAGACGCTTGCGTTAATATGCCAGTGTTCCGTCCATGTATTGGAATGGATAAAGAGGAAATAGTTCAGATATCCCGTAAGATAGGAGCGTTTGAGACGTCTATTCAACCGTACGAGGACTGCTGTACGGTATTTACTCCCAAGCACCCCAGAACCAAGCCGGAGCTTGAAAAGGTTCTCGCTCAGGAAAACAAGCTGCCATTCGACGAGCTTGTCGAGGAGGCTATGGGAACTTTGTACACCGTTCATATAACGGCGGAATATTGATTATATAAGAATACGCGATTTTTTTGGGGGCTTTCTTTTTGAGAAAGCCCCCGCTTTTTGCGATAGTGTCACTTTAAAACACACGTAAGTGCATTTTTAGCACTATGTTCGCACTCTCTCCGTGTCATTCTGAGCAGATGACAATTAGAGGGTGTATCTAATAAACAGTGCGAAGAATCTTTGCGACGAAGGAGCAACTAATGACATACTTATTGGGAGATTTCTTAAGACACAGGGGATTACCCACCTAAGTTGGTTGTTGCCGCAAGCGGCAAAGATCCTTCGAATTTTACTTTAGGTTCTCCCAATAAAGTGCGTACGCTCAGGATGACACAGTGAGTGCAAACATGGTGCGTCAAATTATGATTTGTCTATGCAAATAAATTACATCAAGTCGGTAGGGGCGACCATCGGTCGTCCGCGTGTGTTTGGCAAAAA
>JAFTXE010000021.1 GCA_017461745.1 Clostridia bacterium
AAATCTCCCAATAAGTATGTCATTAGTTGCTCCTTCGTCGCAAAGATTCTTCGCACTGTTTATTAGATACACCCTCTAAGTCTCATCTGCTCAGAATGACACGGAGAAAGTGCGAACATAGTGCTAAAGATGTATTTACGAGCGTTTTAAAGTGACACTATCGCAGAGAGCACGCCGACTTCGTCGGCTACCCTCATCACCCGCTTGCGCGGGAGCTTCCCCCCAAGGGAAGCCTTTATATAAGCCGAGCTTTTTCTATTCTAAATATTATTTTTGCTTTATCTAAGTTCAAGAATTGATAAAATTTCTGTACTTAAAAGTTGGATTTAATCCAAGGCTTCCCTTGGGGGAAGCTGGCAAATGGGGAGCCGACCGTGCGACCCATTTGACTGATGAGGGTAGCTGACGAAGTCAGCGTGCGCCTTGGTCACAAGTCCTACTTTCTCCCCAACAAATCATAATTCAACACACCATGTTCGCACTCATTGTGTCATCCTGAGCGTATGCACTTTTTTGGGAGAACCTAAAGTACAATTCGAAGGATCTTTGCCGCTTGCGGCAACAACCAGCTTAGATGGGAAATTTCTGTACTTCAATAATTCTCCCAATAAGTATGTCGTTAGTTGCTCCTTCGTCGCAAAGATTCTTCGCACTAACTTTTTCAATAAAAAAGAAACCCGTCAAATGTGCAGCAGCATTTGACGTGGTTTCCACCTTAGAAAAATCCGTACTTAAATTTAAGCACAGCACAAAATTCCAATAGCCTTATTATTTATTTTTTCACAAGTTCTTTGAAGGTGTCGGAAACTTTCTCGAAAGAAAGTTTCTGACGAAAAACTCCTAATGAACTCTTTCTGATAAAACTAACTGTCCAATTCCTTTTCAAGTGTTTTTTTGCGGTATTCAAGGGGACTACAGCCCTCGACGGAGCGGAAGGTTCTGAAGAAATGATGTGAGTCATAGAAGCCGAGATAGGTGGCGATACCGCTGAACGAGGTATCGTTGGCGATAATCATTCGCTTGGCGATATCAATTTTTTTGCTCATGATATACGTCTTGGGCGACATTCCCGTTTTGGAGATGAACATTCTGTACAGCGTACTTTGGCTTATGAAGAACGCCGAAGAAACTGACTCCACGGTGATATCGTCGCGAACGTGGTCGTCGATGTATTCAAGCACGAGCTCAAAGGGAGTAAGATTTTTTCGTATGTTGTTTTTATGCTCGTCCATGAGCAGAAAAAGGTCAAGTAGCTGACGGGTAATTGTGGAGCGAAGCTCGGGCGTTTCCGCTTCCGCGGCTTTGAGAACGTCGTGTATAGCGTCAATAATTGCTTCTGCGGGCCTTCCAAGGTGTATTACGGTAAAAGGACCGCCCTTGAAAAAGACCTTTTCCATTGCGTTTATAAAGCTTCCCGAGACGTTTATCCATTTCTTCTTGAATGGCTGTTGGCTGTCGGAATAATAGGTATGTACGGTCTGGCGATGTATTATGTAAACGTCACCCTCGCTGACCCTCGCGCGTATACCCTCGGACTCAATATAACCCACACCCGACATGACGTATTCGATAACGAAAAGATTATCGAATAAACGCTTTTGACTGCGCGTACGCTTAATGGAATAATTTTTGTCGGGATAGGTTATGCCCGCAAGCTCAACGTGAATTATATCAGTAGACGAGCTTTTTACGGGAGACTTCCATATAATACTTTCATTTTTTGCGTTAGTGTGTTGCTTGCTGCTTAAATTATTCACGGGCAAACTCTCCTGCGGATACGTATTTTTTTACGAGGATATCCCGCAAATGAGGTATCCTCGTAAACTGAACATAAAGGACGGCGCTTATTGCTTTTTCTTCTTTTCCTTGTCCTTGGCTTTTTCCTCTTTTTCCTTTTCCTTATCCTTGGACTTTTCTTCCTTCTTGTCCTTTTTATCGGACTTGTCGTCGTCATCCTCGGAGACGGGAAGGGGATATTTCACATCAATCATTGCTTGCGCAATGTTTTTGAGGTGCGCGCTCATGGAGACGAGGGCGCAGATTATGGAGATATAGTCGGCGTCGTCAGAGGCGTCCAGCGACAGATTGTCAAGAATATCGTCGTTGAGAAATTTCAGCGAGTATTCTCTCGTTTCGCTCTTTATCTCCTCGTGGGCGTCGTATAGCTTGGTAAGCTCCTCAGCGCCAAAGCCCTCAATGCCGTACGCTCCGTAAAGAAGTCTCTTTATCTCGCCTATGGACAACGTGTTTTTGAGCGAGTAGATAAAAAGTATCTGCATGACTTGCTCTTGCGTGTACTTCTTACCCTTGACGGGCATGATAAGACCGTCCTTGGAGTAGTTGTTTATCATGGTTTTGGTAAGCTGACGCGAGCGGTGTCTCTCCGAGCCCTCAGCGAGCTTTGATGAGATAAGATTTATTATCTGGTCTACGTAAAGGTCTATCGCGGGAATGTCCTTGCTTGTAAGCTCGGAATCATTCGTTGCGTCAACGGCTATATCTATAAGTTGATTTCTCGTCATTTCCATACTCCCGACAGTAAGTATTTTAGTATTAAATACTATTATACACTATATTTCAAAACATATCAAGTGTTTTTTGAAAATTAATATTAAGGAAGCTGAATTTTAAACAGCTTTTGCAGGTTTTCGCGCTCTTTTTCGTATTCATCGGGCAACAGCCAATCTTCGTCCACGCATAAAAGCGACTCGGAGTCCTCGTCGTATTCCCAATATCCGTGACAGTATATATCGGTTTCGGAATAATATGACAGCGAATATTCGCGTGCTATTATGATCTCTCCGTCGTAATATTTGTAATCGCGCCTTGTGACGTGCTTTCGGTTTGGGACGACGTATTTCTCGACAGTCTCGGCAAGATATTCAACGCCGCCGTCCTCGGAGATAAGCAGATCGTCCTCAATTCTGAAATTAACTATGTCCGTGTCACCCATAGCGTTGTAATCGGATGCTGTCGCAATGAAAAGGGAACGGTGAACGTCGTTTTCCTCGTCTATACCGCATAGTACGAGAATGTCGTCGTTGCCGTCGGAATTTATATCGAAGGTCTCTACTGCGGGAATATTACGCTTGAAAATATCAGCGTCGGCAGAGAAGCTGAGCGAGCATATTTTTCCATTATCGTCGCTTACCTTTATTTTGCCAATACGACCGAACGAGCCGTAAAACTCAAATTCCCGACCGTCAACCTCGCAGGTATGATACTTTTTGAAATTGAAGCTGAAATCGAGACTTCCAAAATCAAAAAGAATAAGGGCGAGGGGAATTATTATTACGGCGGCAAGAATGATAAGCGCGATGTTTTTTGTTTTCATATGCTTGGGGACTCCTTTTTTCGTCAAAATACCTATATATATTGTATAACAAAAGCGAAAAAAAGTAAAGAGAAATAAAAAAATTTTTTTTGAAAAATATGCTTGACAAACAGGAATAGTTGTGGTATAATATATACTGTTCCCGCGAATGAAGCAATAGAGCGGTAGACACGCTGGTGTGGCTCAATGGCAGAGCAGCTGATTTGTAATCAGCAGGTTGATGGTTCGACTCCGTTCACCAGCTCCATTCGGAAGGGCAACAGTCCAACCGAATATGGGGGATTTCCCGAGCGGCCAAAGGGGGCAGACTGTAAATCTGTTGTCACTGACTTCGGTGGTCCGAATCCACCATCCCCCACCAACAAAAAACGCACTTTTGTCCAACGACAAAAGTGCGTTTTTTGAATGATGTTTGCCTTCGACAAATGATGACGGCTTCGCCTAATGATGAACGCTGACGCGAATGATGTGTGCCTGACGGCACATTGGGGCAAACATCGCATCATTGCGGAACGCAGTTGAGCAACATCATATTTGCGAAGCAAATGCATCATATCGCCGTAAGGCGATGCATCATTTGACAAGCAACAGATTATGTGATATAATAACAGTAATAGGAGGTGCTACTATGAAAGAAAATAAGCTCGTCGAACTTTCAATGGATTTTTCCGTTGACATCATAAACCTTGTTAAATATCTAAAAGCCAATCACGAAACAATCATTTCGAACCAGATCGGTAGAAGCGGAACCTCAATTGGTGCCAACATTCATGAAGCGCAATATGCACAAGGCACAAAGGATTTTATATCTAAATTTGAGATTGCACTAAAAGAAGCAAGTGAAACAGGATATTGGCTTGAGTTGCTATTTAGAACAAAATATATTGATGAGCAGACCTTCAAAGCATTATCCTCTAAATGTACCTCTTTGCGAGTTATGCTGATCGCATCTTGTAAAACCGCAAAGGAGAACGCGAAATGATAGTAGAAAAATCCTGCGGTGCGATTGTATTTACAAAGGACGCTGAATGCGTTAAGTATGTTATCACTGAATCTAAAGAAGGCTTTTTCGGATTTCCTAAGGGGCACATTGAGAAAAATGAAACAGAGCTTGAAACGGCAAGACGGGAAGTGCTTGAAGAAACAGGATTGCAGGTTGAATTTTTGGATGATTTTCGAATAGAAGATTCTTATCCATTTCAACGCAACGGAGAGACCCGAACAAAGCACATTGTGTACTTCTTAGCAAAGTTTTCTAATCAAGATTCCATAGCGCAAGAAACAGAATTGAACAGTATTCATTTGATGGATTATGAAACTGCATTATCTTCATTTCAATTTGAAAGCTCCAAGCGAATTTTAGCAGAGGCGCATATGCACTTATCAAGTTGACCTTTTGTTCGCTTTTACCTTGAATTTTGACCTTTTTTCAGTTAAGTGTTTCGTCTGTTCTTCACTTGGGCGATAGCCCAAACTTCACTGCGGCTTGCCGCAACTTCACTATTGAATTTTTTATATTGATAAATTATGATTTGTCGGGGAGTACGAGGACGCGGGGGACGCGATTTCCGCTTTTTTGAAAAAAAGCTTGGCAAAAAACTTCCTTGCAGGGTTGTAGCCCGATTAAACATATATAATTCCAAGAATAGCTTCGTCGGGCTACAGCCCAGCAAGAAAGCTTTTGCGGAGCTTTTCTCGAAAAGCGACAACGCGTCCCCTCGCATCCCCGCATCTCCCCGACAAATCATAATTTTATCTCTATCCCAATTTACATAAAAGAATGGACTGAGTCAAAAGCTTCTTAATGACTCAGCCCATTTTCTTTGCGCGGTATTTTATTTATCGTCCGGATTTTTCTCATTACACTCAAGTATTCTCGTCGCAAACTCAACGAGCTTTTCTCTCATCCAATCGGGCGACACTATGCGTATTTGCGCGCCTGTTGACATTATGACACCGAGAAAAAGCTCAATGCTCGGAAATTCGCAATTATAACGGTGATGCGGTTCTTCGCTTATGATGAATGAACGGAGATTCATGACGGTTATTTTGTCCTTGATTTCAAGAACGGCGGAATACGGTAGCTGCATCTGAATTACCGATACCTCGGCAGAGTTATCTATAAAGTCGTGAAGCCCCGAGAGCACCGCGCTGTAGTCCGATTCGTTTTCAGTGCTTACCATTGCGGGAAGGCAAAATTCGGTTTGGTAGTAGTATCCCCTATGCGAAGGGCTATAGATAAGAGGCGCATTGAGCTTGGTTCTCATGTGCTCAATGTCTCTCTGCGCCTGACGCTCTGAAATGCCGAATTTTTCGGCTACGTCGTGGGAATTAGGATATCCGCGCTGACATATCATTTTATGGAGCCACTGTATCCTATCGTTAGCGCTCATGCTCATATCAGACTCCTTCGCCTTCGTTGTCTTTTTCGTCCGTTGTCTCCTCGGGAGTATCGAGTGTTATCTCCTCGGTTTCATTATTGACCGCGTCTGCCGTTTCTGCCTCGGCGTCGGCAACCTCTTGGGCATCTTCCGTTACTTCCACGGGGGTGTCCTTTCCAAAGCAGAGCTGAACGAGTCTTACGATGGCAAATACCGCCAGCATAAACAGCGTGAAGTCAGCCTGAGAAAGAACGTAATTTACGGACATATTACCCGTATAGTAGCAAATAAGCGAGGGAATAGCCGAAGTGGGAAGAAAAATTGCGGCTACCGTAGCGGCGAACAGATGGAACGAGGGGCGCGATGCTCCTATTCCCGCTCTTAATTCGTTAACCGTGAGCAGCATAGCGGATAGCATTGCGAATTGGAAGATGATCTTGGTAGGGGAATTCATTTGCACGAACGTGTCGAAATAACATTCAGCCAAGGTAAGTATCATCAGAACTATAGCCAATATTCCGCAAGCTAAGTACAATACGGTATCGGTCTTTTTTGAGAGCGCGATAATGCAGTAGAACACGCAAGCAAGAATGGCGCAGAGCAGGGTAAATACGTATAAAAAAGGTATAGTTCCCGTCATATTTATATAATCAAAGAGACTTATTGCGTAAGTCAGCGCATACGACGCAAAGCCTGCGGCGGGGAAAAACGCTGACGAGCTTACGGCGCGTGTGTTCTGCGGATTTTTGGGCTCAACTCTCAGCTTTGGAATAAAGCATAAAGCGAACGACACCACCACGGCAGCGATAATCAGAACGGTAAATAGCGTAGGAATAACGCTTCCGCTCTCGTAATATCCTATTTCCTTATCAAAGAAAAATAGCATTCCCACAAGCCTAAGAACGACGCAGACGAGCGCCACACCCAAAACACTTATTCCGTAAATGCGGAGTGCGCGCTTACTTTGAAATACGTTAAACATAAAAACTCCTATTTTTGTTTGTTACAAATTATAATATATATAATTATATACCTAATTTTTTAACCACGTGTAAACAAATATAAAATCTATCAAAAACACTTGACAATATTCTTATTATATGATAAAATCCTCATATGAATGATTGTTCATATGAATAAGCGTAGATATAAAGGAGGCATAATATGTCAAAGGACGCAAAGCATACGGGACTTGCGGTAGAGGTATCAATGGAGCAGATGAGCGCTTTTTTTAAGGTGCTGTCGGATAAAACGAGGCTCAGCATACTCATGGAATTGCTTGACGCAAGTCTGTGCGTTATGCATATCTCGGAAAGAGTCGGCATGAGCCAATCGGCGATATCTCATCAGCTTGCAATACTCAGAAGGGCAGACCTCGTCAGAGTTAAAAGAAACGGAAAGACATTGGTGTATTCCATTTCCGACGAGCACGTTCGTCTTATGCTTGACATGGCTATGCTTCATATTAATGAGGAGGGAAAGCAATGAAGGAGCATGAAGAATGTGGCTGCGGTTGCCACGAGCATGAGCATAAGCACGACCACTGCCATGAGCACCGTCATGAGCATGAACACGAAGAGCATTGTCACTGCCACGGAGAGCATCATGCTCACGAGACGGACGGCTGTGGATGCGGTCACGACCACGAACGTGAAATGAGCGCAAATGAAAAAAGAAAAGCTATTCTGAGGTACGTTCTCGGAGCAATACCCGTGATAATTGGCTTTATGGGCTTTATTCCGTTCTATATTCCTCTCGTGTGCGCCCTCGTAGGATACGCGCTGTTCGGCTTTGAGGTCTATAGGGGAATGCTTGCGGGCTTTGCAAGGAAAAAGATATTTACGGAATTTACGCTTATGTGCGTAGCCACGGTAGGCGCTTTTGCCATAGGCGAATACGCAGACGCGGCGGCTGTCATGTATCTGTATTCCTTGGGCGAGACTATTTCCTCGGGCGCTTACGCGCGCTCTAAGAAGAATATCTCAGAGCTTATCGAAATAGCGCCCGAGAGCGCAAATCTTCTTTGCGACGGCGAGATAAGAACGGTGCGTCCCGAGGAGCTTGATATAGGTGACCTCATAATCGTCAGAGCGGGTGAGAGAGTTGCCGTTGACGCCGAGGTCGTAGACGGCGGCGGAAGCGCCGACACATCTTCGGTGACGGGAGAGTCAAAGCCACTGGAGCTTTACGCAGGCGTTTTCTGCCCATCGGGCTCGCTTCTTTCCGACGGCTCGGTAACGATGAGAGCGACGAGAAGCTACGACAATTCCGTCGTCGCAAGGCTTAAGAGGGCGGTTGAGGATGCCCGAGAGCGCAAATCCTCGGCGGAAAAGAAGATATCGGCGTTTGCCGCCGTGTTTACTCCAATAGCGTTCGGTGTTGCGGCGCTTGTGTTTGCGCTTGGAGCTGTTATTACGGGAAACGTTGCCGATTGGCTGAAGGTCGCTATAATGGTCTTGGTCGTTTCTTGCCCGTGCTCACTTGTGCTGTCCGTTCCGCTGACCTATTTTGCGGGAATGGGTAACGCGGCGAGTAGCGGAATAGTTTTCAGAGGCGGCGAGGTCATGGACAGAATGTCGAAAATAGGCGCCGTCGCCTTTGATAAGACGGGGACGATAACCGAGTCGGGAATGACCTTCGACGGAGTTACCACGTACTCGGATATGACTGAGGCGGAATTTCTGCGCCTTGCCCACTCCGTGCTTATTCATTCTCCGCACGCGGCGGCAATATCCTTCTGCAAGGCTTACGATGCGGACTCGGACATATGCGTGAGTGACGTTAAGAATGTAGGCGGCAGAGGAATGACGTGCGTAGCCGACGGTAAAAAGGTGCTTTTCGGAAATACCAAGCTCATGTCGGAGAACGGCATACAAGCGCCCGAAAATGAGCTTACCGCAATATACGGCGCTTACGACGGAAGGCTCGTCGGCAGACTTGAATTTTCGTCTCGCGTTAAGGGCGGAATGAAAAATACGGTTGCCTATATGAAAACCTTGGGAGTCGAGAGAATATGCGTTATAAGCGGCGACGCAAGGGCGTCGGTGGAGAACGCTTGCGCGGAGATTGGGATTGAGGAATATTACAGCTCATGCGCGCCCGACGAAAAGCTTGCCGTCTTTGAAAAAATTCAGAACGAGCAAAGAGCAAAAGGAAAGAAGAATAGCTTTTCCGCATATTGCGGCGACGGACTTAACGACTCCGCCGTTATCGCCGTGGCGGACGTTGGAATAGCCATGGGCGGCTGTGGCTCGGCGTTGACTGTCGAGAGCGCCGACGTCGTTCTTATGGACGACGACCCTCAAAAAATAAATACCGCTATCCGTATATCACGCAGGACCTCACGCGTGGCAAATGCCAATATAGCGCTTTCTCTCGGAATAAAGATAGGAGTGCTTATTCTCGGCTTGATACTTGGAGCTATGAGCCTTGAGATACCGATTGAGCTTGCCATCGTTGCGGACGTAGGCGCGGCGGTCGTTGCGGTTCTGAATTCTCTCAGAGCGGCAAAAAAGGAGAAAATATGAGCAATACAAAGGGTAATAAAAAAGTTATAATCATTACGTTGTGCATCGTTGCCGTGTTTACCGTACTGCTTACGTTATTTCTCGTTTTCATCGACGCAATAGTAGCTAACGTAAAAATGTCGCAATTCAAAAAGAATATAAGCGATTGCGAGACGGTCGTGATATCCTCGCCAACGTATTTCGACGGTATAAATTCAGGCGCGGAGGTGGTAGTCACCGACGAGCGCGCCGAGACGCTTACGGATAAATTTCTCGGAATTGCCGACGGTATTGATTTTGATAAAATAGTAGGCAGTAGCGAGGGAATATGGGATATAACGCTTACCTTTTACTTTGATGACGCTAAATATACGGCGCATCTTGAGGAGAACGGCATAAGCATTACCGACGGCAACGGCTACCGCTTTGATATCGATAAGGATTCAAAGGACGATTACGAGGATTTTTACCACGAAATAAACCAAATATTGAAGGACTCAAAAGCTTAGGAATATTAAATTATGATTTATCGAGGAGATGCGGGGGACGCGTTGTCGCTTTTCGAGAAAAGCTCCGCAAAAGCTTTCTTGCCGGGTTGTAGCCCGACCAAGCTATTCTTGAAATTATATATGTTTAAGCGGGCTACAACCCAGCAAGGAAGTTTTTTGCCAAGCTTTTTTTCAAAAAAGCGGAAATCGCGTCCGCCGCATCCCCCGATAAATCATAATTTATTTATCTATGTTCGCACTTATCTTGTCACAAAGTTGTTTTTTTATCATGCATAAAATTCAGGGGACTTTCTTCAAAAGAAAGTCCCCTGACATATTAAACAAAGAGTAATTTAAAGCTCCTCAACGATTCGCATCCATTCGGCGCTTGACGCGTCACTCGGCATTGAGAGGTCGCCGCGAGGAGATACTCCGACCGTGCCGACCTTAGGGCCGTCGGGCAGGCAGGAGCGCTTGAACTGCTGAGCGAAGAAGCGGCGAACGAGATTTTTCAGCCACTTGAGCAGTATCTCATCGCTGTATCTGCCCGCAAACGCAACGCGAGCAAGTCTGTATAGCTTGTCGGGCGCAAAGCCGTAGCGGAGCATATAGTAGATATAAAAATCGTGTATTTCGTAAGGACCGACCAGATCCTCGGTCTTTTGCGCGATATTTCCCTCGGCGTCCGCGGGCAGAAGCTCGGGGCTTACGGGAGTGTCAAGTATGTCTCTCAGAACCGCCGCTAAAGCGTCCTTGCCCTCAGCCTCAGCGCCGTCAGCGCAGAACGCCACTACATGACGGATAAGGGTTTTGGGAACGCCGCCGTTGACTCCATACATAGACATATGGTCGCCGTTGTACGTTGCCCAACCGAGAGCAAGCTCGGAGAGGTCACCCGTTCCTACGACGAGTCCGTTTTCCATATTGGCTATATCCATGATCACCTGAGTGCGCTCGCGTGCCTGAGCGTTTTCGTAAACTACGTTGTGATTGCTCTCGTCGTGACCGATATCGGAGAAATGCTGCTTTACAGCCGCCCCGATATTTACGCATCTCAGCGTTGCGCCAAGCTCGGCGCAAAGTATCTCGGCGTTGGACTTGGTTCTGTTCGTAGTACCGAAGCAGGGCATTGTAACGCCTATTATATCCGCCCTTGACCTTCCGAGAATATCCATGGTCTTTGCCGCAACGAGAATGGCAAGACAGGAGTCAAGTCCGCCCGAAATACCTATTACGCAGGTCTTGGCGTAAGCCTTCGTAAGACGCGCGGCAAGTCCCTTCGCCTGAATCGTCAGAATGGTGTCACAGCGTCTCTTTATTTCGTCCGCATCCTCGGGAATGAAGGGGGATACGGGAATGTGTCTCGTTATTTCCGTTTGGCAAGCGTCAAGCTCAAATCTGACCTCGTGGTAAGTGCCGCCTTGCTTTGTCGCCCTTGCCCGTCTGCGCTCGCTCGATATTATACCGAGGTCAAGCTCGGTAACGGTAAGTTCATTTCCAACGGTAAATGCGGGTCTTTCGGCGATAGTCTTGCCGTTCTCAAGAATAGCGCAGTAACCGCCGAAAACGCCGTCCGTCGTCGATTCTCCGTCGCCTGCTTCCGCTCTGATATATCCGCATACGTTGCGCGCGGAAAGAGAGGAGAGCATGACCTTGCGATAGCCGTCTGTCCCGACCGTCTCGTATTCAGCCGCGGGATTGACGATTACTGTAGCTCCCGCAGACGCAAGAGCGCTTGAAGGAGCAATTGCGGCGAACGCCTCGTTGCCTATCTCAGCGCCTATCTTAAACGACGGCATGGTCGTGCATGAAAACAGAATATTGTTGCCAAATGGCGCTATTTTGCTACCAATTTTAATGGGTGACGCGTCATCTGTATATACAGAGAAGTATTTCGATTGGGCATTAGAAATAATTGTTTTGGGAATAACGCCGAGAATTTGTCCTTTTTGACAAAATGCGGCGCAATTGTAAATTTTATCATTGACAAGAAGGGGAAAACCTATTATAATAATAGTGTCGGTATCGGCAGTTTCGTCTGCTATGCGGCAAACAGCCTGCTCGGCGCTGTTCAACAGAGCGTCTGAAAAAAACAAGTCGCCCAAGGTAGCTCCGCTTACGCAAAGCTCTGGAAAGACCGTGAGCTTGACGCCCATCTTGCAAGCGTCCTTGACCGTCTTGATTATTTTCGTTGCGTTAGCGTTGCAGTCTGCCACGGTTATCTCACACGTAGCGGCGGCAACCTTTATAAAACCGTGCTTCATTTCAAATTATCCTTTCGATATTTGAATTTATAGTATATAGAAATATTATACATTTTTCTTGCTCAAATTACAATACCTAATTTAAAAATTTTAAAAAAACTTCAATAACGGAGGCGTAAAATGAAGGATATTAAAAGAAATCTCACTATGCTATGTGATTTTTACGAGCTGACTATGGCTAACGGCTATCACAATTGCGGAATTAAGGACAAGATCGTTTATTTCGACGTGTTCTACCGTGATAACCCCGATAACGGTGGTTATGCTATTGCGGCGGGACTTGAACAGGTGGTTGAGTACATCAACGACCTGCGCTTTGACGGTGACGATATTGCGTTTCTTCGCTCAAAGGGCTGTTTTTCCGAGGAATTTCTTGAGTATCTGAGCAATTTCAAATTCACGGGAGACATCTGGGCTATTCCGGAGGGAACAGTGGTTTTCCCGGGCGAGCCGCTTATGATAGTCAGAGCGCCCGTAATTGAGGCTCAGTTTATTGAAACCTACGTGCTCATGATGATAAACCATCAGTCTCTGATAGCTACCAAGGCGTCGAGAATTACGAGAGCGGCAAAGGGAAGAGCGGTAAGTGAATTCGGCTCAAGACGCGCGCAGGGAGCTGACGCGGCGATACTTGGCGCGAGAGCGGCGTATATCGGCGGTTGTGGCTCTACCGCCTGCACGATTGCCGACGAGGTGCACGGAGTTCCCGCGACGGGAACTATGGCTCACGCTTGGGTGCAGATGTTTGATACCGAATACGAAGCGTTCAAGACCTACTGCGAGATATATCCCAATAACGCAACTTTGCTCGTTGATACCTATAACGTTCTTGAGAGCGGAGTTCCAAACGCTATAAAGGCGTTCAAGGAGGTGCTGCTGCCCAAGGGAATTACCAAGTGCGGAGTGAGACTTGACTCGGGTGACGTGACGTATCTTACCAAGAAGATAAGAAAAATGCTTGACGACGCGGGACTTACCGAGTGCAGAATAGTCGTTTCAAACTCTATGGACGAGTACATTATCCGCGAGCTTATCAGACAGGGCGCGGAGATAGACGCGTTTGGCGTCGGTGAGCGTCTTATCACCTCAAAGAGCGACCCCGTTTTCGGCGGAGTTTATAAGGTCTGCGCTATTGAGGAGGCTGACGGAAGTATACGCCCCAAGATAAAGATAAGCGAGAACGTTGGTAAGATAACCACGCCTCACTTCAAGAAGATATACAGACTTCGCGGCAGAGAAACGGGTAAGGCAGAAGCCGACCTGATATGCGTTTGGGACGAGGTCGTTGACGACAGTAAGCCTATTGAAATATTCGACCCCGAATATACGTGGAAGCGTAAGGTAATTGAGAATTATACGGCAACCGAGCTGCTCGTTCCCGTGTTTAAGAACGGCGAGCAGGTGTATGAGCTTCCCACGCTTGACGAAATACGCAACCATTGCCACGAGGAAATAGAGGGAATGTGGGACGAGGTTCGCCGCTTCAGCAATCCTCACAACTATTACGTTGACCTCTCTCAAAAGCTCTGGGATATCAAGCATAGCATGATAGCAGAGTATAGAAATAAAAAGGCAAAGAATTAAAATTTATAGTGATGCTTATGTGGGCTTTCTTTCGGAGAAAGCCCACATAATTTTTAAAAGGACTGGAAAAAATAAAAATAAATTATGATTTATCTGGAAGAAAATTTATTATGACTTTGCACCAGCTTCACCTCAGCGTGTCATCCTGAGCGAAGTCACAAAGAAGAAATAAAATTGCTGTAGTCTTATTTTCCCTTGTGACGCAGTCGAACTTTTTGGGAGACGAGGAACGAGTCGAGCAAAAAGCGACGAACGGAGCGTAAGCGGAGTGAGGAAGGGATCTACTTCGATTTATTGCTATCCCTTCTGTGTTTAAAACTTACATTCCCTCAGCAATATAAAAGTAACACTTGCGCAAAGAAGGTTATCGAAAGCCGTTAGTAGATCCCTGCCTCGCGTTGCTCGTTGCTTTCCGCTCGGTTCGGCATACCTCTCCTCACGGAAAGTTCGACTGC
>JAFTXE010000022.1 GCA_017461745.1 Clostridia bacterium
CACTGCGCCGCCTCGCCAATATGCGTCTCTGTATATATCGTGATAATGCTTTTCTATCTGTCGGGGGTCTTTGCCGATAAGATAATCTCTTATGTGCTCAACCGCTCCCACAAGAGCCTTTTCCTTGTATTCGAGCGTTCCCTCTCCTACTCCTGTAATACCTTCGTCGGTGTAAACCTTTACGAATACCCAGTTTGTGCGGAAGCAGTCTACTACGAATGTTTTTACGTCGGTTACTTTCATTGTATTTGTCTCCTTTTTGTATTTTACGCATTTACACATATGAAAAGGCTTTGAACTCAAAGCCCTCTCGTATGGGCAAAATTTTAGTTTTGACCAAGGGCGGCATATGCCGCCCTTGGAAATAAATCATTTAACTTCGAGGTAAATTATTATAGGTAAATGGTCGGATGGATATACAACAGTATCCGTTTCGGAAATAGTCCATTTATAGTCCCCCGTTTGATATTCGACAACACAATTTTTCAATTCATTGGAAACAAAGCAAAAATCAATACGATCATTACTTCCCGTATCAGTGTCCGTTCTTGTACCCCCCTGCCCTTGTGTGTCAACGTCAAACGCTGAATTCCACGTATCACTTACGGCATTATCTGTTATAGCAACGGTCTTCGAGTCGGTATAAGAAGATACCACCGCGTTGTAAAAATCACTTCCCGCATAATCATTGAAATCACCCGTAATAATTACGCAAGCGTCGGTGTAACGCGTTTTCAGATCGGCTATCTGATTCTGAACCATTTCAAACTGTGCGCATCTTTCGTAGTAACGAATTTTTGTTTGTTCCTCGGTTGCGGTATTCTGGCTTCTGTGCTGAAAATGGACGTTGACATAAATAATATCTCTACCGTTGACTTCCACGATTACATAATTCATCAAACGTGACTCAAGCGCTGTCTTCGAGCTTGTATATAAGGTCTGAGAATCGGTTATTCCAAGTGCGGACAGTTCATCGTCTGTCATATAATACTTGCCGTCTTCATCTGTTAGCTCATCATAACTTAAGGCAAACGTACCGTATGCACCGCTTGAGGTCAGCCACTTGTAGCCGCTGTCCTTTACCGTTATTCCATTCTTGACGTAAATAGAGCAGTATTCCGCGGTATTCACAGTGTGCTCGATATCGGGCTTATAACGAACATAGCCGTCCCCCAACGACATATTGTTCACCCAATTGTTGACGTCCTCCTGCAAACCTACAAGGTCAGGCTCGTAGGAAAGTATTTGTTCAGAAACTGCCTGAACTCTGTTCTTTGATATTTCATTAAGCTCACCCGTTCCACCTTTGTAACCGTCTACGTCATAAAGGTCCATACGAACGTTGAAGCTGAGAATTCTAAGTTCAGGCCGAGTTAGTTTTTTGGTAAGTAAGCTGCTCCGTAGGAATACGTCAGGTTATCGCTCTCGCCCGTAACCATATAAGTAGTAATATCAACATTAAAATCAGTACCTATGACATAGCTTGCAGGAACTTCCTGTAACTCTACTACATATAAGTAGTTTCCGTCCACGACCTCTACGTTGTCTGCCTCAGTACCGTTCACGGTATAGGTAATTCCGCCGCCTTCAACAGAGGTATATACCCTTTCGCAAGTTACTTTTTGCGTTACCGATTTATTGCCCATAGTAACAGTTACATAAAATCCAAGCTCTTTAATATTTTCAAGAGCCGTTTCCGTATTCAGCACACCGATAAAGCGGTAGTCCTTCGTATCGTCGGTCTTATCGTTAGCGGTTCCGTTGTCGTTGGTCTTATCATGATATCCATATATGTACGTTGACAAATCGGCAGAAGCCGTTGGAGTACCTGTTGGCGTGAAACAAGAATCGTATATTCCTGTTGAAATGGCTGCTTTGCCTGTTTGAGCAAGAGCCTCGCTGTATCGAACGTTGGTTAGATTACCTGACGATTTTCCACCCGTACCGTTTCCTCCCGAATGGTGATAAAATCCAAGAACAGTTACCAAAGATTCGGTATTTTCCATATCAACGAATACGTTGTTGCAATTTATAATCATTCCGTCGTAGTATATATAGCCAATGATACCACCCGTTCGTAGAGTCGTGTAATAACTGTTAACAATACTTCCCTTGACAACGCAGTTGTTTATTGTTGCGGTAGCTCCGCCGTTGACGGCAAAGCGTCCCATAATACCACCCTTATGGTTACCCGCACCTGAAAAGCTTGCGTTGACAAAGCATTCCGATATAACGAGATTATCTGCTAAAGCATAACCAATTATGCCGCCTGAACCGTTTCCTGAAGCCCCAATATTTCCCGTGAAGGAGCAGCCTTCAATTTTCAAGCCTTCTTCATGAGTAACGAAGGAATAGTCGCCAACAATACCGCCAACGTATTTTGTACCGCTGACTGTTCCGTTGTAAGATGAACCAACTATTTTCACATAATTAGTATTGTTAGGATTTTGGCTATGGTTTCCGCTTGTAGTTCCTATTATTCCGCCTACATTGTCACCTGTTCCGCTGACATCACCGTTTACTATATGTACGTTTTCTATGATCAGAGAACTGATATTAACGTTGCCGTTAGCTCTGGAACCAACCAGTCCACCAACATTTCCTATGGATTGATTACAGATCAAACCGTTAATGGTAAGATTCTTTATCGTACCTCCTGCAAATCTGAACATACCTCCTACAGTAGAACAAGTGCCGACGGTTACGTTACTTATCGTATACCCGTTTCCGTCAAACGTACCGTTGAAGATTATACCGGTCCACGTTTTACCCGAGTAGTCAATATCTGCCATGAGTTTTATAGTGGCATTTTTGAAATTAGTGTGAGGACTTTTTGTGTTGAATTTTTCCAAATCCGCTACACTCTTGACCAAATACGTTTTTCCTGTTTTATCAGAGCTTTCGGGAGTATAATCGCTCATATTTATTTCCACTTGCTGTGTACCCTCTGCAAAAACGTTCATGGGTATTATCGAGAGAAGCATTGCGCAAAGTATTAAGCATGATATTATTTTTTTCATTTTATTTTTCCTCCTTTACGCATTTTCGCCGAAGGGCCAACGCATAGTGCCGTAGCCGTCGGTCGCTTCATCCATATTGAGATAAGCGCTTGAATTTATTGCCATTACGTCCTCTGCCGATATACACAAAACAGTGTATTCGGGAGAAATATATTTCTTCATTTTATTTCCCTTTCTTGCCACTGATATTTTAGCGTGGCAACTAAATTTATTTTGGGATAACTTTTTATTAAATAGAACTGTCTGTAAATTTTGATTTATCGAGATGTTTGATTTTGTTTAATTCTTACGCTGAGCTCCCCCTCTGCGTCATCTTGAGCGTAGCGAAGCGAAGTCGAACCCCGAAGGGCAAACGGCTTGCCGTTTGGATCTCGCAGACGGGTTTTGTTTGGAATTAAGCAATTTAAACCTAAATATCATCTTCCGTGAGATCCAAACATCTCCGATGTTTGCCCTACGGGTTTCGACTTCGCTTCGCTACGCTCAAGATGACACGGAGAGGTGTTCTTGCGAAAAACTCCCCGATAAATCATAATTTGACACAATATTTTGAAATCATTTTTATTCGCAGTTGCCGCGAACTTTGTCCGCGGCAACTGTTTTTTATTTACTTTCTCTTCTTGCAAACTACCGCGCCTGCACCTGCAAGCATGGTAACGATTGCAATTCCCGCGGTTACGGATGCTCCGCAGCCACTCTTCTCCTCGTCAGTATCAGCAGCGGTATCGTCAGCCGCTGTGTTTTCTGCTTCGGTGTCGGTATCGCCGTCATCGTTTTTATTTTCGGTTTTATTATTGTTGTTGTTAGTTTCGTTGTTAGTCGTATTGCCGCCCGTGGACACTGCTGCCTTGCTAATAAGAGTATCCGCAAGAAGCGCTACCTCGAGAGTTGCGTCCGTTGCCGCAGCTGTGGTTCCCTCGTTTCCACTCTCGGTTACGTTTCCACTCTGAACGGCATATGCGCATATTCCAGCTGCGGTTCCTTCTGCCGCCGCAGAGCCCGTGCTTATCGCGCCGAAATTCTTACAATTTGTAATGTTTACCTTGTGGGAATCAACCGTTCCTATGATACCGCCAGCATAGAATTTATCAGCCTTAACACTACCGTTGTTGATACAGCCTGTGATCGTGCTTGCTTCTGTCGCGGTGTTTACATATGCGCGTCCGATAATGCCGCCTGTTCCTCTGGTGTTCTTATCCGTAGCCTTAGCCTCAACTGCTCCTGTGTTACGGCAGTTGGCGATGTTCATTCTTACACAGCCTGCTCCTACGATACCGCCCACGTCTCTTGTAGCCGCGGTTACCGCTCCCGTATTCGTGCAGTTTGTAATTGTAAAGATATTAGCCGCGATAGCAGCGTCGAATTCAGCTTGGGTTGCCTTTTGTCCTGCCTCATTCCAGCAGTTCACGCCCGTTGCGGCAGCATAACCAACAATTCCGCCGATAAATGCGCCGCTTCCGCTGACTTCGCCCTTGTTCATACAGTTATCGATAGTAGAGTTCTTGTTAATGTCTCCCGTAATACCGCCCGCAACTGCGCCTACACGGTTCTTGCCGCTGAACTTACAGCCTGCGCCAAAAACAATATTCTTTACGGTCGCGCCCTGAAGATTTGCAAACAGTCCGACATGCTGATTTTCTCCGCCATCGATAACAAGATTATCTATAGTATAGCCCTGTCCGTCAAAGCTTCCACGGAACGGTTTTGTAGCTGCCTCTGCGGAACCTCCGCCGAAAGCGGACATTCCTGTCATCTCTGACATATCGATGTCATTCGCGAGATAGATGGTAATACCCGAGCAAGTGCCGTCATAGAGAGTAAACGCCTTAAGCTCAAGAGGTGTGGATATTTTGAATTCCGTCTTGTTTTCCGAATTTCCGCCTATAAGCTCAGTAATGCCGGGGAGCGAATCGAGTCCCTCCTTAGCAACGACACGAGCATCGGAATAACCTACAATATCTGCGGTTATCTGCGCGTCTGTCGCAAAGGTCGGGATGGCAAATCCTATTGCCATAATAAGTGTGAGTAAAATTGCCGTTACTTTTTTCATGGTGTTCTCCTTTTTTATTTTTTTGCGTTTATACGCAATTTTTACAAGTTTGATATTTTACATTTTGACCGTACTGCTTTTACACAAGCAATATCAGCCAAGATTTTTATAGAGATTCTTCAGCGTGTTGTTCCAAGATGTAATATTTGTTGTATAGAACGTGGAAGCCGAACCTCCAACCTTTGAATTTCTGTAATAGCTATCCAGCTGGAAAAGGTTTGCGGGATCGGGATTCATTACAAGATACATGGAGTTTACATAGCTCAGCTTCGCCGTGCTTCTGATAAGCTCAAGCATCTCGATGTGCTCTTCATTCCGTCCGTACTGATATCCAAGAGTGTCCTCGTAGTATGCAGATACTGCTTCGTAGTGATTATAATAAGACTTGACCTCAAGGACCTTAGCCGAAAGATCTGCATCGTTTGCATTCTTCATGATCATAAACATCATATTTTGAGAACCGATCGCCGATTGATAGTTTTCCTGAGTCTCATCCCACTTGGGCATAGGCGCAACGCTCCAATTCCATTCTATGTCACGGAATTCTTCTGCGTGGCTGAAAAATCCCACGTAGAACAGCGCTCTTCCATCTTTAAATGCTTCCCAACCCGCATCTTTCTCCTCCGAAACCGTACAGTAGTAGACCGAAGGATTGTTTTCGAATTTGTCGTACATATAGTCGTACATATCGATATACAGCTCGCTGAGCTCCGTCTTCATGTAGGTGTTTCCGTCCTCTGCGCTCTTTTCTGTAAGCTCAATATCAAAAGCCTGCATAAAGGCGCGGCTTGCAACGTGCTGAGCGATACAGCCAAAGGTATCCGTTGCAAGATCAGGAGCTCCTCCGTTGTTCACATTTTCTACGGCTGCCGCCATTGTAAACATTTCCTCAATATCCCACGTACCGTTCTTTACGGATTCGTATGGCGAGGAGAGCTGATAGTTATTCTGCATAGTCTCGTTTACGTATACCAGATGCAAGGATTGATAGGTTATAAGAGACGCATCTCCCATAACTCCGTACAGATTGCCGTTTATACCGTATGAATCAATGGCATCGGCAATGTACCAAGGGCTGTCAAGTGCAAGAGCGTCAATATCGGTAAGATCCATAACAAGCCCGTTTGTCAGCGCAAACGCATAGGACGCGCTTGTCTCACCCATGATAAGATCATACTCAGAGTATGCGTCCATTGCCATCGCAAGCAAGCGATTGTTAAAGGTAGCTCTGTTTGCCCAGTTGCCGTCAAGCTGTGTATAGGATATCTTTATACCCAGATGATCCTCAACCCTTGCGTCTACGTCATACAGCGCCTGACTTACAATAGTACTGCCCCTTTCCTCTGCATAGTCAATAGTGTTTGTTGTAGGCATAAGAATTCTGAATTCCTTGCCGCCGTTGTCCTCGGGTGCTACTCCCAAAGGAAGTCTGTCCTCGGATGTGTCTACAGTGCTCAGACTCGTATCGGTTTGCTCCTCGGACTTATCACCGCAGGCAACGAATATGGGTAGAACAATAAGACACGCCAGTATGAACGCCAGAAATTTGATTTTTCTCATAAAAAATCCTTCTCCTTTTTTTATTATTTATTTTTTAGATACAAATAATATCTATAAAAATCCAAAAAAATCAGCCAATGCAAAAATCGACTATAACGGGTAAATGGTCAGACGGATAGACGTTGACGTTTTGCGTCGCAGTACCCTCTGCCAGTGCCAGCGTCCATTTAACGCTTCCTACCTGATAGAATGCCACACGGTCTCTGAGACTTTCGGACACGATGCAAAAATCGATTCTACTCGATACCGCATTCTCGTGTTCATACGTATAACCCTGACCCTGCTTATCTACTTTAAACGCCGCATTCCAGCTGTGCTCTAGCTTGCTTCCCTTTTTGGCGATCTTCATGCTGTCAAGAAAGTCCTTCTCAACGTATTTGAAAAAGTCGCTAGTAGAGCGGTCGTTGAAGTCTCCCGATATTATGACGTGCGCATCTGCATATGTCTTTTTAAGCTCCTCTATCTCGTCCTTTACCATATCGTACTGGGCACATCTCTCATAGTATCTGAGCATATATAGAGGATGGGCGGTATATTCCTTGTTGTCGTAACCTCTGTGTTGGAAATGCGTGTTAACGTATATGACCGTCTTCCCCTCAACCTCAAGAACGACATAATTCATAAGGCGAGCGGCAAGTGTGTATCCGTAATTTTTATTATCTGCACTATCCACGTACCGAGTTTTGAGAGTTGCATCATTTATAATTCCCAGATTCAACAGCTCCGCGATATCCATATCGTATTTTCCGTCACCGTCCGTAAGCTCAGCATACGTCAACGCAACAGCGTCGCGTGTAGCGTTTGAGGTTATCCATTTCCAACCGCTGTCCTTTACGACCATTCCCTTCCTGACATAGATCGAACAATACTCGTCCGTTTCCACCGTCATTCTGACGTCGGGACGGTAAACGCTATACGAATTATTACTTATATTGATGTTATCAACCCAAAGATTAACATCTTCCTGCAATCCGAAAACATCAGGCTCATAGGAAAGTATCTGCTCTCGCACAGCTTGTATGCGATTTTTCGCTGCACCGGTGAGCAAACCTCCCGAAACGGGATTCAGATCCATACGCACATTAAAGCTGAGTACACGGAGATTTGGCTCACCGAGCTCCGCTTGAGTAACAACCGACGTATCCGTTGACGTGTCGGTGGTTTCGGTCTCTTCCGCTTGCTGATTGCAAGATACAACGAACGGCAATATCAGTGTAAAACACAAAACAAAAACCAATAGCTTTTTTCTCATGCTTTTACCCCTTTCAAATCAAGATTATATTTCATCAAATACTCTGACGTAGTCAATCTCGAAAACGTCGGGGAGCGTTGCCTCAAACAGCTCGGGAACGGGATCTCCCGCACAGCATCCTTTAGTAACCTCTCCGGCTTCGCCTTTAGCTTTGAATACTCTGTTATAACCGTGACATTCGGTCGTTACAAGTACGAACTGCTCTACCTGAGACACCGCGCATTCGGGAGCCATCTGTTTGCCTACTATCTTTCCGTCGGCGTAGAAGGTATATCCCTCGGGCGTCCAGTGAACTGCGTAATTGTGCCAGCCGTCCTCTGTTTCCTCAAGTGGATACTCAAAGTGTCCTGCCCATTTGCCCTCGGCACCGTATCCGCCCCAGCCGCAGCCACTGACCATCGTGCCGAACTTGTGCTGACGGTAGTTTTCCATAATATCGCACTCTACCCCCGCAACCTTAGGATCAGGGTGCGCTCCTATGGAGGGGGACTGAAGCCAGAACGCGCAGTGCCAACCGTCGCATTTGGGAAGACGGCAGCGTATTTCATAGTAGCCGTACTTGTGCATAAACTTGAACTCGTCCTTAGCTCCGAAGGGCCAGAACTTCTTTGATGTACCATCGCGAGGATTGTCGAATGTAAGTCCCCCGGTCTGCAAATGCGCCGAGCAAAAATCGTCTCCCTTGCGAAGAAGATTTATTTTAAGAGTACCCCCACTTACCTCTACACCCTCGGTAGTAAATGCGGGCGAGCGGTATCCCCAGAAATTGAGGCGGTAATTCCACTTGCTCTCGTCAAGAGCCTCGCCGTCAAACTCATCGTTCCATACAAGCTGCCAATTTTTATCTGCGGGAAGCAAGCTTTTGGCGTGTCCTTCAACGACGTTCTGCTTTTTCATATCGTATTTTTCGGGTTTCGCTGTTACAAAAGGCATTTTTATTCTCCTTACTTGACAAAATTGAAGATGTGTTGTATACTGTATATATAATAACATAAATCGCATGATTTGAAAACTCCCATTTTGTGCTTTTTTACCCCGAAAAACAACGATTTTTTTATTTTTATACCCCACAAAACAACGAATTGTGCAAATCAAAAAGGAGAATTTTTATGAAAATTCCGGAAATACTAATTACAGGCAGCGGAACGTGGCATAACAATAGAAAGCATAAAAAAACGCCATCTCGGTTTGTGCTGACATATGAGATCGAATATCACAAAAAAAGCTATGGGGAGACGACTATCAACGATATATCTTATCCTATAAAAAAAGATACCATAACCTTTAACCGTCCGGGTGACATACGGAGTAGCAGATTTAACATCGACTGCGAGGCTGAAACGGAATTTTTCTATTTTATTGTAACCACCGAAGAAAAAAACACCAGCTTTGAGTATATGCTGGAAAATATTCCTCAACATATCTGCGCTGATGAAAAAATAGAAAGAATATGGAACAAATTACTTGAATATCACGCAAACAAGAACGATCCCCTCTTTGAAATGCAGACTTATCTGCATCTGCTGTCACTTCTTACATACCTTTCGCAAAAAGGTCGCAGCGCTCCGCATCCGCCTACTCCGCCTTCCCAAAATCAACGCGCGCTGTTTGAGGCAATAAGATATATGCGTGAGCATCTAACCGAAAATCTTTCGATCAACGATATTGCTACGCATATCGGATACAGTCAATCGCATTTCAATCACCTTTTTAAAACATATACGCAGCATACCCCCCATTCTTATTATATATCCCTTAAAATAAGCGAGGCAAAGTATATGCTTCTCAATACCAACAAAAGTATTTCTCAGATCTCCGAGGCGCTTGGATTCAGCAAGATGAGCAGATTCAGCAATGCGTTTAAAAAAGAATGCCACATGACCCCCGGAGAATTCAGAAAGACCAGGGACGTAATATTTTATAACGATTAAAGATAAAAAGAAAGCGAGAACATCATGTCAATCACATTAAACAACAACGTGTTTACTCTCCACACAAAGAATTCCACCTATCAGATGAAGATAAGTGAGCACGGACATCTTCTGCATTTGTATTACGGAGAAAGGATAGAGGACACGGACGTTTCATATATAATACCTCAGGTGATACGCAGTCACGAATCCAATCCCGACGAGGCAGGCGAGGACAGAGTATATTCTCTGTGCGCCTATCCGCAGGAGTTCTCCTCAAACGATGCGGGGGATTACCGGATACCGTCCATAGAGTTGGTAAATACTGACGGAAGCTATTCGTTTGTCGGTAAATATAAGTCACATAAGATTTACAGCGGCAAGTATTCTTTAAGCACTCTCCCAACTCTGTATGCAAATGAGGGCGAGGACGTACAAACGCTTGAAATAATTCTTGAGGACGAGGTAACTCACGTATCCGTCAAGCTTCTTTACGGCGTGTTTGCGGAGAAGGATATTATAACGAGGTCAGCCGTGCTCTCCAACGGCTCTGACGGAGATATACGCTTGCAGAGATTTATGTCCGCAAGCCTTGACTTCATGACCTCGGATTTTGATATGATGGAATTTTACGATCATCATTACTACGAGCGTCAGACCGACCGCCACCCACTTACTCACGGTATAAACGAGATAGGCTCATTCAGAGGCTCGTCAGGACACTTTCACAATCCGTTTGCTATAATATGCGATAGAAAGACGGACGAGGAAACGGGGAACGCATACGGCTTCTGCCTTATGTACAGCGGTAATTTCGTATTCGACGCAGAGGTGGACGGATACAGTCAGACG
>JAFTXE010000023.1 GCA_017461745.1 Clostridia bacterium
AGTAAATCAGCTTGAGATATACGGAATGGACTGCAAGGTACTTGCGGCAAGCTTCAAGAACGCGGAGCAGGTGCATAAGTGCGCGTCTGTCGGCTGTCATAGCGTAACCGTTACCGACGACATTATGAAGCTTCTTATCTCCCATCCCATGACCGATGCCGCAATACAGGGCTTCGATAAGGATTGGAAGCGCGTTTACGGGGATAAGACCATCTTGGATTTTTGATTTGATAACGCGAACACATGAAAACAAAGTACCTTGAGAATAAGTGGCACTGTTTGATTTTATTCATTTTGTGCTTTGCAACTTATACTTGCGTGTATATGACGAAAAATATGTTTTCTGCGGCAATGGCATCGATCGTATCTGAAGGTATTATGACAAAATCACAGGTTGGTGCCATTAGCGCGGCGTATTGGTTGGTATATGCACCGTTTCAGATAATCGGCGGATTCCTTACAGATAAATATTCTCCGTTTGCGCTCGTATCCATAGGTCTTATCGGTAGTGCAGTTTCGAATCTTATCATATACACAAATCAAAGCTATACGGTCATTATGATAGCTTGGATATTCAGCGCAGCAATACAATTTGGTGTATGGCCCGGTGTATTCAAAATCCTTACAGATCAACTCAATCCTCACTATAGAGATAAGGCGGTGTTTGGAATATCCTTCGCAATCAGCGTTGGAATAGCACTGAGCATGATAACGGCTTCCTTTGTCTCTGCATGGAAATATAATTTTCTTTTTTCTGTTATTCTTCTGCTTGCTTTGTTTATTGCTTGGATTTTTATATACGGTATTCTTAAACGGAAAATGCGTGTTGTTGAAATAGCCAATAATGACATAGAAATAGAAAATGAAAATAAATCACACGTGGCAAGTATGTATCTGCTTACCTTCAAAACAGGTTTTTGGATAATTGCCATAGTTGGATTTTTCAGATGGATGATAGATACAGCAGTCGTATCCGTGACTCCAACGATGCTGATGGAATCGTACGACGGACTATCTTCTTCATTTGCTACCGTATTAAGTATCTTGTTGGTCGTTTTTTCGACCATTGGAATTTTCATAAGCGGTATTGTTCAAAAAAGGATAACGGGCAATGAAGCCACGGCATCGATGCTGTTTATGAGCGCGTGTCTTTTACCGATCGGAGTAGCGTGTTTTGTTGGAAAATTAAATTACCTTATAGTATTACTTTGTCTATCTTTGAGTATGATGTTGCTCAACGGTGCTACACCATTTACAAACAGCTTTTTAGCATCAAGATTTGTGAAATATGGCAGAAGCGGTACGATGTGGGGAATATTGAACGGTCTTGCATCCGTAGGAAACGTATTTGCATCTATTGTATTTGTTTATATTGCGGATGGATGGTCGTGGAATGCTGTTGTTATCTCTTGGTTGGCTATTATGATACTGTGTGTAGTACTGTGCTTGTTAGTTATGAAAAGATGGAAGTCCTTTATTGAAGGTGATATTTTATGATAAAAGATTACGTTGAAAAAAATAAAGAGCTTGCATTGAATACGGTGCGAGAGCTTTGCCACATTCCCGCTCCCTCATTTAAAGAGAGCAGACGAGCCGAATACTGCAAAAAGTGGCTTGAGGACGTAGGTGCTAAGGGGGTGTATATTGACGATGTTAATAATTGCATTTTCCCTATGAACTGCGAAGGTAGCAACGAGTTTACCGTAATTGCAGCCCATCTCGATACTGTATTTCTAGATACTGAAAACTACCCTGAATTTCACGAGGACGATGACAAGATATACTGCCCCGGTGCGGGAGACAATACGGCGGGAGTTGCGATCCTTCTCCTTACAGCCAAGTATTTTATAGAGAATGAAATCGTCCCCGAAAAGGGAATTATGTTCGTATATAACTCTTGCGAGGAAGGACTTGGAAATCTTGTTGGAATGCGTGCTCTGATGAAGGAATACGGCTCAAGAACAAAGCAGTTCATTACGTTTGACGGATATCTGGGAGAGCTATACACGATTGCGGTAGGCTCACACCGATACGAGGTTGAGGTAAAGACCGAAGGCGGTCATTCCTTTATGGACTTTGGTAATAAAAACGCCATTTGTGAGCTTTCGAGAATCATTACTGATATATATAGTATTGAAATTCCAAAATGTACTTCCGCACATACCACGTACAACGTCGGTATGATAGAGGGTGGAACGAGTATAAATTCCATAGCGCAGAGCGCAAAAATGTTTTGTGAGTACCGTTCTGATGATATAGAGTGTCTTGCTCAAATGCAACAGCAATTTGAATGTATATTCAACCAAGCCAAGGCAAGAGGCATTGACGTAACGGTAAGAAAAATCGGAGACCGTCCATGTAAAGCAGACGTGGATAAGGATATAGAGAATAAGCTTATTTGCGCATACAAGACTGCTATAAAAGACATTATAGGTGCTGATGCGGAGGAATGCCAAGGTAGCACGGACGCAAATCTGCCTATGTCACAAGGTATCGCTTCCGCTTGTATGGGTGTGTATTCGGGAGAAAAGCTACATACGAGAGAGGAATATTTGGAAAAATCTTCAGTAGTCAAGGGATTGGAAATAGGTATAAAAGTTGCATTAAAAATAACAACATAAAAAGCATTTAAGGAGAAGATCATGCTAAAGAATTTCAACATAAGACCGCCGTTCTTCGAAGTAGGACCGAAGGCAATAATCTGGGGCGAGGAGATGCTCGCTCTTGCAAAGGTCATAGACAAAACGGCAATGAAGTACGACGTGGATATCATCGTAACTCCTCAGTACACCGACATCAAGCTTCTTGCTGACAACACAGAGAGAATACTCGTGTTCGCCCAGCACATGGACGCGCTGACACCGGGACGCGGACTTGGAAGCGTGCTTCCCGAGGCTGTAAAGGCGGCGGGAGCGAAGGGCGTTATGCTCAATCACGCGGAAAAGCCCCTGGATATGGAGACTTTGGAAAAGACTATCCGCAGAGCTGACGAGGTTGGACTTGCAACCATAGTTTGCGCTGACACGGTTGAGGACGTCAAGAGAATCGCTCACATGGCTCCTAACCTTATCGTTGCCGAGCCCACCGATCTTATCGGTACGGGAACAACAAGTGATTCTAATTACGTAATAGAGACCATAAAGACCGTAAACGAGATAAATCCCGATATTATGGTGCTTCAAGGCGCGGGAATATCCAACGGTCAGGACGTTTACAACACCATAAAGCTGGGCGCTCAGGCAACGGGCTCAACAAGCGGAATACTCAAGGCGGCAGATCCTTACGCTATGGTCGAGGAGATGATATACAATCTCCGCCGTGCTTGGGACGAGCTTCACCCGTGAGGTATGATATGAAAAAGCAAAGTCTTGAAGCGGCAAAGGCAGCCTATGAGATAGAGTACGAATGCATAAAGGGAATGCTTGACTATTTCAATGAGGAAGCGTTTTCCGAGGCGGTTGATCTTCTTAAGAACGCAGAGCGCATAGGAACAAGCGGCTGCGGTCATTCGGGCATTATCTGTCAGCACTTCGTACATCTCTTAAACTGCATCGAACAGCCAGCAAAATTCATATCTCCTGCAGAAGCCGTACACGGCGGTACTGGATTTTTGCAAAAGGGTGACGTTATGGTGTTTGCTTCTCGCGGCGGTAAGACCGCAGAGCTTTTACCTATAATGGAGATATGCAAGAAAAAGGGCGTACATATTATAACCGTAACCGAAAATCTTGAATCCCCCTTGGCTGTCGGTGCTGACGTTGTGCTTAAGCAGTACGTAAACAGGGAGACTGATAAATACAACGCGCAGGGAACTACTTCCTCAACGGCGCTGTGTATGATATTCCACGCATTGCAGACGGCACTCATTGAGGAAACAGACTACCAAAACGAGCAGTTTGCTCTTATTCACCCCGGCGGAGCTGTTGGGGAAAGACTCAACAAAAAATAAAATTTATATAAAAACATAAAAGGAGAAAAATATTATGGAATTCAAAGTAGTACAGAAAGAAATCGAGCTTCAGTCAAGAGGATGGATACCCACCTTCCACGACATCAGAAAGGAAATCCTTGACATAGTTGAGGCATCGGGCGTTAAGAACGGAACGGTTGCTATCGTTTCTCACCACACCACCTGCTCCGTTATGGTTCAGGAGTGCTCACACGATATCGACAGCTTCGACCTCGAATACTTACAGCACGACCTTCTTGATATTATGAGAAAGATGATCCCCGACTTTGCTGAGGAGCATCAGTACCGTCACCCCGGTCCTATTCACGCTCAGTACGGCAGATACGTAAACGAGCCTGGCGACTATTCCAGCATGAACACTGACGGACATCTTCGTTCCGTATTTTTTGGTAGAAGTGAGACTCTTACCATCAAGGACGGCAAGCTCGACCTCGGTCTGTTCGCTCACATCTACTTTATCGACTGGGACCACGTTATCGCTCGCCGCAGACAGGTAAACGTAACCGTTATGGGAACGACAGAAGACGTTGAGGACAGAAAGGTCAACGGCGGAGAGGTTATCAACACCCGCCGCAGATTTACCGACGAGGAAAAGGCTTACGATATTCATTTCGATCTTCAGCAGGATAGATAAGTTAATATAATAAGTGAGGAACACGCCATGCATAATCTAAGAACGTACCGTTATGAAACACATTTGCATACATATCCTGTCAGCAAGTGCGCCCATAAGGGAGTCAGAGAAGCACTCTTGTTTTACAAGGTGCTGGGTTATGATGGCGTGTTTATTACTAATCATTTCATTGACGGCAACATAAATATGGATAGATCATCACCCTATGAAGCACTTATAAATTTTTATTTTTCCGATTACGAAGAGGGTGTAAAAATAGGTGAAGAAATAGGAATTTCTGTTTTTTGCGGAGTAGAATTGTCGTATAAAGGAACGGATTTTCTTGTTTACGGTCTCGATAAAGAGTGGTTTTTATCGCATTCCGAAATATGTGATATGAAAAAGAGTCAGCAGTTGCAATTGTTCAGAGATAACGGTGCTTTGGTTATACAAGCGCACCCATTCAGAGAAGCCTCGTATATTGATCATATCAGGTTGTTTCCCCGTTGCGTAGACGGAGTGGAAATATATAATGGCGGTTGTACCGAGTTTGAAAACGAAATGGCGGAAAGGTATGCCGACCAATATTCTTTACTTCATTTTTCGGGAACTGATTTTCACGGAGTAAAAAAGAAGTATTTGTGTGGGATTGAAACACAGAAAATCATTACAGACGTGAATGATTTTGTAGATATAATAAAATCAAATAAAGCTATTTGCTTTAAAGAATAATAAATTTGGGAGAACGCTATGAACTTAAACAAATGCATATTATCATTTTTAAATACCTCATCTGAGCTTATATACCGCAAGCTCGGAGATATATCGGGCGTTGAGATATGCGACAGCGATTACAAGACGGGGAACGAGCCGCCAAGTGAGGGGTGGAGAGCTTATGACGCGGATATTCCTTTTAAGGCGTACGACGCTCATTTTTGGATAAGAGCGTCCTTCCGCACACCTGCCGTAGCAGAGAATGAATATCTCGTTCTACGTACGGTTACAGGTCGTGAAGGTATGTGGGACGCAACAAATCCACAAGGTCTGCTTTACCTCAACGGCAAAATGACGCAAGGGCTTGATACAAACCATACCGAAGCATTTCTTGACGCGGATACGGAGTACACTCTACATAACTATTTTCACACGGGCACGTATCCCACAGGCGGAGCTATACAGTGCAAAATGACTGTTTATGCGGTGAACAAGGATATTGAACACCTCTATTACGATATAAAAGTTCCTTACGATGCGGCTCAGATGCTTGGCGAGGGTGATACCGACTATGCTCGTATTATGTCCGTTCTTGTTAATGCCGTCCGTCTTGTAGACTTCCGTGAGCCGTATAGCGAGAGCTTTAATAATTCCGTCAAGATCGCTATCTACTTTATGGAAAAGGAGTTTTATCAGAAGCTCTGCACACCAGACGGAAAACCCGTGGTACACTGTATCGGTCACACCCATATCGACGTTGAGTGGAAATGGGCAAGGGCGCAAACGAGAGAGAAGATACAGCGTAGCTTCTCGACCGCCAAGTCCCTTATGGACAGATATCCCGAGTATAAGTTTATGCTGTCTCAGCCTAATCTTTACGAATACCTCAAGGAAGAAGCTCCCGAAAAGTATGAGGAGCTGAAAGAGCTTGTGAAGAAAGGCAGATGGGAGCCCGAGGGAGCTATGTACGTAGAGCCCGACTGCAACCTTACAAGTGGAGAGAGCCTTGTCCGTCAGGTAATGTTCGGCAAGAAATTCTTCCGCGATGAGTTTGGAGTGGAAAGCAAAGCGCTTTTTCTCCCCGACGTTTTCGGCTACAGCGCGGCGCTTCCGCAGATACTCAGAAAGAGCGGAGTTGACTACTTCATAACCTCAAAGATAAGCTGGAACGATACCAATACCATGCCTATGGACGCCTTCTATTGGGAGGGTATCGATGGTACGGAGATATTCACCTCTTTCATAACCGCGCAGAACTTCGGCGGAATCCCCGGCAAGTGTGGCAAGAATAGAACCACATATAACGGTATTCTCGACGCATCAACGGTAAAGGGAACTTGGGACAGATTTCAGCAAAAGGAATATACCAACAGCATATTTATGACCTTCGGTCACGGTGACGGAGGCGGTGGACCTACTAAGGCTATGCTTGAAACACAGAGAAGAACCGCAAGAGGAATCCCCACGCTTCCCGTGACAAAGACCAACACGCTTATTCCTTATCTTGAAACCGTAAAGGGAGAATTTGACGCTACCTGCAAGAGAACAGACAGAACTCCCAAGTGGGTTGGAGAGCTTTATCTTGAATTCCACAGAGGAACTTATACCTCTATTGCAAAGGTAAAGAAAAATAATAGATACTCCGAATTTTTGCTTGGTAATGCCGAAGCACTTTCCGCAACCGACCTATGCCTTGGCGGTAGCTACGACTCAGACGGACTTACAAAGAATTGGAGAAAGGTTCTCCACAACCAATTCCACGACATTCTCCCAGGTTCGTCAATACAAGAGGTCTATGACGGAACTGATAAAGACTATGCAGAAATAGCGGAGTACGGAAACAGTGTAATTGACCAAAAGCTGAATACAATAACAAGCCGTATAAATACAGACGGTGGTATTCTCGTTTACAACCCCACGGGCTTTGAGAGAAAGGCAGTAGTTACTCAGAACGGATATACTGAAACAAGTGAGACAGTACCTTCGTTCGGTTGGACAGTCATCAAGAATATCAGCGCAGACAGCAAGGTAAAGATTGACGGTGTTACCGCAGAGAATGAGTATTATATACTTACCCTCAACGAGCAAGGACAGATAGTAAGGCTCTATGACAAGAGAGTGCAGAGAGAGGTTCTCACAGATAAGGGCAACGTTCTTGTTGCCTTTGAGGATTATCCCACAAAGTACGATGCTTGGGAGCTTGAGGACTACTATAAGCTCAAATCATATGAGCTTAACGAACAAGCAACCATCACTCCTATTACCGACGGAACAAGAGCAGGCTTTGTGATAGAGCGCACGTATATGCACTCAACCATAAAGCAGACCTTGTGGCTGTATTCCGAGAGCAGCCGTATAGACTTTGCCACCAACCTTGATTGGCACGAGCATCATCAGGTGGTTAAGGCTTATTTCCCGCTTGACGTACATACGATGAACGCAACCTTTGACGTTCAGTACGGTCACGTTACCCGTCCTACACACGAGAACACAAGCTGGGATAAGGCAAAGTTTGAGACTTATGCTCACAAGTGGGTTGACATATCCGAGAACGGCTACGGAGTGGCTGTGCTCAACGACGGCAAGTACGGTCACGCGGTTGAGGGAAGCAAGCTCTCCATTACTCTCGTTAAGTGCGCGACTGATCCCAATCCCGAGGCAGACCAAGGAGAGCAGAGCTTTACCTATTCACTTATGCCCCACCTTGACGATTTCCGTAATGGTGGTGTAATTGAGGAAAGCTACGTCCTAAATCAGCCGCTTTACGAAAGAAAAGTCACCGCGAACAACGGCGACCTTGCAGAGAGATATTCTTTCGTATCGGTGGACAAGCCTAACGCAGTTATTACGGCAGTCAAGAAAGCGGAGAAGGACGACAGCCTTATAGTAAGATACTATGATGCTTACGATTGCAAGTCAAACGTAACGGTTACCGTTCCGAACACCTACACCAAGGCATATCTCTGTGACCTTATGGAGAATGAGATAAAGGCGCTGAAATTAATCGACGGAAAAGTAACCATTCCTACGTCAAACTTTGAGATCGTAACGGTGAAATGCAGTATGCAATGAATTTAAAAGAGTAGTTTGTAATGCGGAAATAAAGTAAGGAGGATTGTTTATGTGGAACACACCTGTAGTCGTTGTTGTTGATTTGGGTGAATCTTCTATTTTAGCTTCATCAAGTCTTTCTGTTGGTTGTGATCATATAAAATGTTGTGATGATTTTTAATTAACTATTTATTAGTTTGGTTTAATATTTAATTGGTTTTTTATATTATTCCTAAGGTCATTGATATGATACTGGGAATTGCTGTAGGAGGCACAGAGTGAACGTTGAACAAAAAGCTCGCAAAATTGTAAAAGAAAAAATACCACATTTCGGCTGGTTGGTGACTTTTTCATTTGTTGTCTCAGCGCTTCTAAAATTCTCTACTTTAATACCGGGATGGTTAATGCGCCAAATTGTAGATGTTTATATTCCACAAGGGCAGATAAAAAATTGTATTACCTATATTTTTCTTTTTGCATGTATACCGTTGTGTATTGCAATTGCGAATGCCTTTTACAAGTTTGTTATAATAGTGGTAGGCAGAAATATGAGTAAAAAGTTATCTGTTTTAGGTTTTGAAAAACAGGTATATCAATCTATTACATATTTTAACAAACACAAGTCGGCAGAATTAGCGGCATATTGCAGAAGCGAATCGACCAAATATATACTATTCTGGGTAATGGATATCCCTCAACTTGTATCGAGTGTTTTAGCTGGAATTTTAATTTTTGTATATGTTTCTTATATAAATATTTATTGGGGATTGACTTTACTATTGTATGTCCCTCTACTTCTTTTTCCTAATAAGATTTTTTCTGATAAAATAGAAAAGAATGCTCGAAAAATAAGAAAAAACAATTCTGTAGTTAATCAAATTATTACTGATACTTTCAAAGCAATAAAGAATGTAAAGATTTTTTCTTTAGAGAAAATTATGGTTGAAAAGGTGTCTTGTATTACAGGCGAGACGGCAACGATTTTTGCCAAAACTGCAGCTATAGAAAATCTTTATGGTACATGGACAACATCTTTTTTAGATAATTTATTTAGTGGTGTTTTGTTTGCGGCGGGGGCTATCTTTGTTATTCGTGGGGATTTTACAATAGGTACTCTTATTGTGCTAATGAATTATATGCCTATGATTTTTTTAGCAATCAAGGATATAGCACACACAAAAATGAATTTTAAAAAGCAAATGGGAGAATATGACGAGTTCTTCGAGATGCTTGTAGTTGAGGATGAACGACAAACAGATCCTGAAAGGTTGTTTGATTTTTCAAAAGAAATAGTTTTTGATAATGTTTCGTTTGCATATGAGAGCGCGCGAGGGAATGTCTTAAACCATGTTTGTTTTTCTATACAGAAAGGGCAGTGGTTAGGTATTATGGGAAAAAGCGGTGCTGGAAAAAGTACTGTTTTTGACTTGATTTTAAAGCTATATGATGGCTATGATGGGGATATAAAGATAGATGATGCCGATATTAAAGATATAAGCTCGTTTGATTTGAGAAGAAAAATAACTTGCGTTTCACAAGATGTATTTTTATTCCCCGGGACAATTCGTGAAAATCTGTTGTTGGTAGCTCCTAACGCAACAGATGATGAATTGAAAGCGGTGATAAAAGAAGTGGGGTTGGAACAATTTATCAAAAATTTACCACAAGGAATTGATACTGACATAGGGGAAGACGGTATTTTAATATCTGGTGGTGAAAAGCAAAGATTGAGCTTGGCTCAGGGATTACTAAGAAACTGTGAAATATTGTTGTTGGATGAAGTTACTTCAAGTGTTGACGCGCAATCTGAGGCATCTATTTGTGAAACCATCAATGATTTAAGAAATAAATTTAACTTGACAATTATTAGCATTTCTCACAGATTATCCTTCTTTGAACATACGGATGCAATTTTGCAAATAGATAACGGTAGATTGGTTAACACTGTAACGTTTAAGGAACTTGTTGAACGAGAATGATTCTATTAGTCCTGAGGTGTATATAGGAGTTAACTTAATTTTGTGCGGTACCGATGAACATTTTTTCTATAAGGATATTTTCTTTGTTGAATGCCAAGATGCAGTTGTGTATAATAAGGGGTTAGGAAATAATAGGACTATTGTTTTGGAAGAAATTAAGGACACTTCAATAACGCTTAAAAAGAGTGAAGATTGTTACAAGCTTTGCCTATCGGCAGAATTTTTGCAAGCGAATTCTTTGGATGGATATTTATATTTTGGGATTATGATATCAAATTATAATTCTGTATCACAAAGAGAAATGTTATTATTGTCATCATCAATTGATCCGAGGCAATGGTTTGATCCAGTATATTTTGAAAAATTAGTTTTAGAATAAGGAGCACAATATGAAATACGGATTACAGCTTTACAGCGTAAGAGATAGCGCGGCAGAGAATTTTGAAGAAATGCTTTCAAGTGTCGCTAAAATGGGATATTCCTTTGTGGAGAGTGCGGGATTTTACGACCGCACCGCAGAGCAAGTCAAGGAGACTCTCGATAAAAACGGAATAACCCTTTGCAGTACGCATACGTCCTTCAGACGCGTGCGCGACGAATTGGAAGAAACGATAGCGTATCACAAGGCTGTCGGCTGCAGCAATATCGTGCTTCCCGGCGCGCCGATAGGTACGGCGGCAGAGATAGACGAGCTTGTTGAAGTCATAAACAGAGCAATACCCAAAATAGAAGCGGCGGGTATGAAGCTTCATTTTCACAATCACTCAAAGGAGTTTATTCCCAACGCCGACGGGCAGATACCTCACGACGAGCTTGCCACAAGAACAAAGGTGAATTTTGAGATAGATACCTTTTGGGCGTTCAACGCGGGGCTTGATCCTCTCGAACTCCTTGATAAGTATGCCGATAGAGTGAGCCTTATTCACCTCAAGGACGGAATACCGCAGGATTGGAACGATCCCGATAGCAAAGCAATAGGAAAATCGCTCGGGCAGGGAAAAGCTCCAATTGATGCTGTTTTGAATAAAGCAAAAGAAATGGGACTTACCGTTATAGTTGAGAGCGAAGGACTTGACCCTTGCGGTGTTGATGAGGTGGAAAGATGTATTCGTTATCTTAAAGGAATTTCTCGGTAAATATAAAACAATCTGTGTAATTAAGGGAATAGCTCCAAATCTTAGATATCCATCTAAATGGTTATAGGATAATTGTATCGTAGCTCTGGGCTATTGGACAATCTTTGCGGAAAGGTTGCAATTTTTAATATATGTTATTGCATAATATATAGTGTAGTTCATATGTGTAGTTATTACTGATAAAGAGGAAATGGATTGGTAATTGTGATTTTAAGAGTAATAACTGAACTCTTTTTAGTAATAAGCATTGACAGAAACAAAAATTCGAGTTATAATATAGATGCTTAAGGAGGTTTTACTATGAAATACACAACTGAAAAAAAGCAAACCATTGTTTTGTATATTTTGGAAAAAATTGAATCCGAAACACAGAGTGTTTCCAAGGTGGTGGCTGAAACCTTTAATATTAGTACGAATACAGTTCATACCTATTTGAATGAATTAATTGAAAACGGTATTATTGAAAAGCAGAAGAGAGGCAAGTATAATTTAGTAAATACTTGTCATGAATATACTTTTAAAAGAAGCGCAGGAGATTTGAGGAGCGACACTCTTCCGTATGATATTTGTCTTGAAAAAGAAATAAAACATTTATCAGAAAATGTTAAACGAATATGGTTATATGGCTTAAGTGAAATGGTTAATAACGTCATTGATCATTCTAACGCGGAAAACATGAAGGTGATTATCCTTCAAAATTATTTAACTACAACTGTGTTGCTAATTGACGATGGCATTGGTATTTTTGAAAAGATAAAAAAACACTTTGATTTGCCTAACTTGGATGAGGCTATTTGTGAATTGTTTAAGGGTAAGCTGACTACTGATGAAGAAAATCATTCAGGGGAAGGAATTTTCTTTACATCCAAGATGATGGATACCTTTTTGATTTCATCAAGTGGAAAAATATTTACTTCTTCTAAGTTTACTGATGATAATATTTTCGATATTAACGAAAATATGGAAGGAACTTGTGTACTGATGTCTTTATCAAACTTTACTCATAAGATTCCTAAAGAGATTTTTGATCAATATTCAAATAACGATGGAAGCTTTACTACAACAAGAATTCCGCTTAAAGATATTTTTGATGCAGCACCCGTATCTCGTTCTCAAGCAAAGAGAGTATGTAATCGTTTGGAAAACTTCGAAGAAGTAATTTTAGATTTTGAAGGAATAGATTGGATGGGGCAGGGATTTGCACATCAGATTTTTTGGGTTTTTCAAAACGCACATCCTGAGATATCGGTTATTCCCCAAAACATGAATGATAGCGTCCAAAGTATGTATAAGCACGTTATTAAAACAACTTGATTCAAGCTCTCATAACAAAGAAAAAGCATTGAAGGTATTAGGCTTTCAATGCTTTTTTGTCCCGGTGCTTCATATCACCTAAATTTTTCTTTGATAATTCTCGCTCCTTGCTTTGATATCGTGATGATGAGATATATAGTGTAAGCTTGAATACGAGCATAGTGTTTCGGTATGCACTTACACTTTTTTTGTCGTAATTTTAAAGAGTAAAAAGCAAAGAAATAAAATGGCGAAAAGTTGACGTAATTGCGCCGATGACATAATGAATCATATGTGATATAATAAACTCACGGAGAGATATTTTTTCGATAAACTCTCGTTTGTTCCGTAGAACTTTGAGCTCGGTTCTGCGAAAATGATAGGAGCGAAGTGAGATGAATTTTGAAGCTATCTATCTATACATATATGAGTTTAAGACAAGTATTAAGAGAAACGGTATCTGAATATCAAAAGAGCCGCGTGTCAATAATTCAATGAAAGGAGTGAGCTGTATGGAAATAAATGTTTATGACAACAAAAAATACGTATCGATATGGCTCACTCGCGGTGAGTCACGTGACGATGCGCTTCGCGAAAGTTTGAAACCAATCTTCAGCCAATACAAAGCCAAGAACTACAAGGTTGTGGTTTTTGAATCCGGCAACGGCGATCTGCCGACACTTACCCAAAATCTTCTTTCTCATAATCATTTGCTCAAAGCACGACAGGAGGCGGATGGATAGACAATATTGTAAACTTTTATTCTGTCATATTGACTTGAAAATGAAAATATGTTACAATGTTGTTTAGATAATAGAGAAAGGAGTATTTAATATGGTAGAAAGATACAAAATTGCCGCTTATACCCGTATTTCGGTGGATGAAGAACGAAACGGAACGAATACGAGTATTGAAAACCAGAAGGCAATCATTGGCGAGTATTGCAAGCTTCACTTTCCTACCAGTACGGTTGATTACTTTGAAGACCGTGACAAGTCGGGATACAGCTTTGAAAAACGCCCGTGTTATCACGGAGAACTGAGACCAAAGCTTGTAAACGGTGAGTATGATATTTTAATCGTTAAGGATTTGAGCCGATTTTCAAGAAGACTTAGCAAGGGTATGTCCGAGTTTGAGGATTTTATGGAGCTTGGGTTGCGCATTATTTCGATTGGAGATTCGCTTGACACGAATTCCATGAAGAAGGGCGACCTTATGAAGACGAAAATGTTCTTCATGTTCAACGAGATGCCCGTAACCGATGCCAGTGAAAAGGTCTCGGCAGTCATTGCAAGCCGTCAGCAACGCGGAGAGTGGATCTGTTCCGTACCTTACGGCTACGTAATGAAGAACACCAAGAAGATGATCTACGAGGTTGACGAGCCCGCCGCCGAGGTGGTTCGCGAGATCTTCCGCCTCTACATAAACGGTTGGGGCTACAAGAAGATCGCTGAACACCTGACCGCGCAAAAAATTCCCACAGCCAGAATGCGAGAAAAGGCTCGCAAGGAAGCGATGGGGGATGAGTATCACGCATTGGTTAAAGACGTTTGGAGCATCCAGACGGTTGGTGAGATTCTGAAAAACGATTTTTATATTGGAACGCTTCGATCCAGAAAGTATCAGCGCAAGACGATCAATGGACCGATGGTTCCGGTTCACGAAAGCGAGCAGATCGTGTTTGAGAATTTCCATACACCTATCGTGGATTATCGCACGTTTACGACGGTGCAGGAGCAGTTAAAGCTGAGGGCGAAGGCACACTACCGTGGAATCAAGAAAAATGAAAACAACTATTCCGGTTTTCTTGTTTGCGGTGATTGCGGTGCTCCGATGTTTGCTCGAAACAGAGACAACCTGAGTCGCTCATATATCTGTGGAAACTATCACAGACGCGGTTTGAAAAGCGGATGTACAACTCACAAGGTTGACGTTGATTTTCTCGACGAGGTGCTCAAGGAGTATATCCGAAAGGTTCGCGACAACTCTGCCTCTATGATTAAGATTTTGGAAGAGGTTATCAAAAACGAGCCCAAGCACGTTGATTCCGGAAAGAATGCAATTGCTGCGCTGATGGAGGAAATCGATGAAGAACGCGAGGTTTTGCGCTCCCTTGTGAAGCAACGCGCGAAAGCAGCGGCAAAATCCGGCGAGAACTCGGTTACGGTAGAGGCATACGATATTGAGATCGAGAAATCCGAAAATCACATCGAGGGGCTGCACAATCAGCTTGAGCTAGCATCGGATACCACCAATACGATGATTCGCGTCAACCGTGTGACCAAGACCGTCATCGACGTTTTCAACGACATTCTCGAAAAGGATCATCTTGACAAGAACGATATTAATCTGATTATCAGCCATATGGTTGTTTTTGAGGATCATATCGAGGTCAAGCTGAGAGCCGAGGTGGACGAGTTGCTCCGAACCGGAACAATCGCAAACATTAGTGATACGGAAAGCGAAGTACCCGTAAATTTTGATCAGGACGCGGAAAATATCGAAAAAACCGAAAATTTCTATGAAATTGAGGTAGTCCAGCGTGCTAACAAGCAGCACGACAAGGTTTTTCGCGTCAATGTTGTCAGCGTGGTTGACCCGCTGGAGATTTACACCGATAGAGAAGGCGAGGTTATTTTTAAGAAATACTCTCCCATAGGTGAGCTGTCGGGCTTTGCGTCTCAGTATGCCGAGACGCTTTATAAGACCTGCAATTTGTCTGTCATTATCAGCGACAGAGACGCGGTAATAGCAAGCGCGGGTGTATCGAAGAAGGAATACTCGGACAAAAATCTTTCCGAGGAAGCGGAGAAAATAATCGAGAGCCGCGGTTTTTACAGCTGGCGCGAGGGTACTGACAAACTGCCCGTTATCGCCGACTCAAGCAATCATTTTATAAGATGCGCCATGCCCATAATCAGCGAGGGTGACGTCATTGGCTGTGTCGCTTCTGTGGCTGACAGCGACGGTGATAAAAGGGAGTCGACGTTCGGAGTTGACGCCGAGGCGAAGCTCATTCAGACGGCGGCAGGCTTTCTCGGCAGACATACGGAAGCGTAGATTTTTATATCAAATTTATATCAAAGTCATCGAAGAAAAGCTTCGGTGACTTTTTTATTTTACAGATAATGACTTTTTGCAAGCGATGACAAATTATAAAATGATACGACAAAAAAACATGGGCGTAGCGCCAATTTTTCCATTGACAAAAGGGGGCGCTTGGTGTATAATATTTATGTGCGACTATTTTTATATTTTATTTGAAGTAAAAACGTATTTCGGAGGAATTCGATTTGTCATATAGAGATGATCTGAGGGCGTTCAGACAAGCCCGAGACGTAAGAAAAAAGCAGATATTTTTGCTTATGAAAATAACGGTAGTGTTGCTCGCGCTTGTGATAGTGGCAACGACGGTTTTAGTTATTGCCGAAATTGCGAGTGGAGATTCTAATTCTTTTATTTTTAATATATTTAATTTTGGTTTTAATGAAAATACCGATGAAATATCAAGCACCAAGGACAGAAAATCGCCTGTCGTGTCGATAGCTAACGGTGGTGACACCATATACGTATACGTGGGAGAAACGGTTTCTTGGAAAAATGCCATTAAGGTAATTGACGACAGCAGCTGTCAGATAAGCGTTGATAATTCCAAGGTCAATATAGACAAAGTAGGCACTTATACAGTGATATACACGGTAACCGATGCGGCGGGAAATACGACGAAGTTTGAGGCTGACGTCGTGGTTACCAAGGCGGAGTATTCTTATAATACACTTATGACCGTGATTGAAAAGAAGGCGGCATCTCTCGGAATAACCAAATCTATGAGTAAAAAAGAGCAGGTGCGCGCTATTTACGATTACGTAAATTCGCCCGATAAGAAAAATGCAAGCGATGCAAATATTGTTTTTGTAGACGAGTCTAATATCCCGTCTATAGACAGAGATAATTGGGAAAACGATTGGATAGAGGAGGCAATAAGAACTTTATCCAAAGAGCAAGGCGACTGCTATTCGTACTACTCCGTTTCCAAGGCGTTCTTTGAATACTTCGGTATAGAGAATAAGGGAATTCAGCGCTCTGCGTCATCGTCCGAATCGGGAACGCATTTTTGGTCGATGGTAAACGTAGGCGACGCTAAAAATCCGCAGTGGTATTTTTACGACGGAACGCGTCTTGCGGGTGAATTTGAAGATGGTACTAACGACGGCTGCCTCAGAACGCTGTCGGAATTAAAGTCGTACAGAACATCAAAGGGCGGCAAGGAGTTTTATACATACGACGAGTCTGCATATCCCAAGGCGGCAAGTACAAAGATCGAGAGGTAAGGATATGCAAAAGAATATTCTTGAATACCTTGAAAAAACGGCGGTGAGAGTTCCGGATAAGATAGCGTTTTCCACGGGTAAGGAAAGCATGACCTTCCGAGAGGTGCAGACGCAGTCAAGGGCTATTGGCTCACATCTTGCTTCAATGGGGCTTTACGGTGAGAGCGTGCTTATCTTCATGGACAAGCATCCGCGAACGGTCACGGCTTTTTGGGGCGTTATCTATGCGGGCTGCTTCTACGTTTGCCTTGACGAGAAGATGCCGAGAGCGAGAATAGATTCTATAATCGATAGCGTAAAGCCGAGAGCCGTCATAGCCGATAAAAAGAATTATAAGGCGGCAGAGGCTTTGTCTCTTGAATTTACCTTGCTTTACGACGATATATCCGCAGGTGATGAGGATGCCGACGCTCTTGCAAGTATACGCTGCCGTCAATGCGATACCGACCCTATATACGTCGTATTTACCTCAGGCTCTACGGGCGTGCCCAAGGGCGTCGTGGCTTGTCACCGCTCGGTCATTGACTATACCGAGTCGCTGACGGACGCGCTTGGCTTTGACGAAAATACCGTCTTTGCAAATCAAACGCCCCTTTATTTTGACGCTCCGCTGAAGGAGCTTATGCCAACTCTTAAAATGGGCGCTACAACGTACTTCGTGCCGAGAATGCTTTTCTCGTTTCCCGTAAGGCTTGTGGAGTACCTCGATACTTATAAAATAAATACGGTATGCTGGGTAGTGTCGGCGCTCGTGCAGATATCCTCTCTTGGAGCGCTTGAAGCCCATACGCCCAAATATCTTACGACGGTAGCCTTCGGAAGTGAGGTCTTTCCGAGAAAGCAGTACGACCTTTGGCGCGCGGCTTTGCCGAACGCAAGATTTTTCAATCTCTACGGACCTACCGAGGCAACGGGAATGTCATGCTATTGGAGAGCCGACAGAGAGCTTGAAGCTGACGAGCCTATACCCGTAGGTCGTCCTTTTGACAATACGGATATAATACTTCTTGACGCCGAAAACAAACGGGCAGAGCAGGGCGCGGAGGGTGAGATATGTATTCGCGGCACTTGCGTTACCATGGGATACTATAATAATTATGAGCGTACAGACGAAGCGTTCGTACAAAATCCGCTCAACTCAGCCTACAGAGAAATAATATACAGAACGGGCGATATCGGAAAATATAATTCATACGGCGAGCTCGTGTTCGTGTCACGAAAGGACAATCAGATAAAGCACATGGGGCATAGAATAGAGCTCGGCGAGATAGAGAGCGCCGCAATGAAGCGCGAGGACGTTGCCCGTGCGGTGTGTCTTTATAATAAGGACAAAAAGGAAATCGCTCTGTTTTACGTAGGAGAGCCCGACGAAAAGCAAATGCTTACCGAACTCGCACAGGCGCTTCCAAGATATATGCTGCCGTCCTACGTTGAAAAAATGAAGGCTCTGCCGCTTACCGATAACGGTAAGATAGACCGCAGAACCCTTATAGAAAGAACAAACCGAAAGGAAAATACATAAATGGAAAAAGTTATTGAAATTCTCAGCGAGCTTCATCCCGACGTGGATTTTGCCACCGCTGACGGACTTATCGACGACGGAGTTCTCGACTCCCTTGATATCGTGTCTCTGGTTGCGGAGATAGACACAGAGTTTGGCGTTACCGTTCCCGCAGAGGAGATAATCCCCGAGAACTTCAACTCCGCGGAAGCTATTTTCGCAATGATAACCAGACTTGACGAGGAATAATGCTTTTTACTTCATACGGATTTATAGCATTTTTGTGCATACTGCTTTTGGTGTACTATATAGTTCCCAAAAAGCTGCAATGGATAACGCTGCTTGTGGGAAGCTACGTTTTTTATGCGTTTGCGGGACTTGAATGTCTTGTATTTATACTTTTCACAACGGTATCGGCATACGCTATCTCCATGCTCACGCACAAAGCGATAATCAAGGAAAACGCGTATATCGACGCAAATAAGGAGAGCTTGAGCAAGGAAGAGCGCAAGGCTTACAGAGCAAGGGCGAAGAAAAAGAGATTTCGCATTCTTCTCGTCGGTCTCGTTCTCAATTTCGGCGTGCTTGCCGTGCTTAAATATACCGCGTTTGCGGTGAATAACGTCAACACGCTTGTGGGACTTTTCGGGGCAGAGGGCTTTTCCATACCGTCGCTTTTGCTCCCCATGGGTATATCCTTCTATACCTTTCAGACCATGGGATATCTCATTGACGTCTACAGAGCCAAGGTAGAGCCTGAGAAAAATCCTGCTAAATTCGCATTGTTCGTCTCCTTCTTTCCACAGCTCGTTCAAGGCCCTATATCGAGATTTTCCGACCTTGGAAAACAGCTTACCGCACCTCATAAATTCAGCGGTAAAGCCTTTACGTTCGGGCTTCAGAGAATACTTTGGGGATATTTTAAAAAGCTGGTTATTGCCGACAGAGTGCTCGTCGCAATGAATACGCTGCTTGATTCTCCCGACGAATACAAAGGCGCGTACGTGCTTCTGCTGATAATTCTTTATTCGGTACAGATCTACGCCGACTTTACGGGAGGTATAGATATCACCATAGGTATTGCCGAGGCAATGGGAATAAAGCTTGCGGAGAACTTCGACAGACCCTTTTCGTCGAGGTCTACAAAGGAATATTGGAGACGCTGGCATATTACCATGGGTACTTGGTTCAAGGATTACATATTCCTTCCAATCTCCGTGACCCGTCCCATGATGAAGCTCAATAAGGCAATGGCGGGTAAATTCGGACGCGTTGCGGCAAGTAAGACAGTGGCTTATATCGCAAGCGGAGTTACTTGGTTTTTGACGGGACTTTGGCACGGAGCGGGCTGGAACTTTATCGTCTGGGGACTGCTCAACTGCCTTATTATCATGGTCTCCGAGAGCCTTGAGCCGACCTATAAGAAATTTCACGATAAATTCCCAAGGCTTATGTCGTCTGCCTTTTACGGTGGATTTATGTCGGTCAGAACGTTTATGCTGATGGGACTTGTCCGCTCTCTCGACTGCTATAGAAACGTCGGACTTACCTTTTCAATGTGGGGAAGCATGCTGACCTTCAAGGGAATGGGAGAGATACTCAGCGGAGGTATATTCAAGCTCGGACTTACGGCGGCTGATTTTATCATAATTCTTTGCGGCGTTGCCGTTGTGTTTGCCGTCAGTAAGCTCTCGGCAAGGCAAAGCGTCAGAGAGCGTCTGTATCAAAGACCCGTGGTGTCCGCCGTCCTTTGCGGTCTGCTGTTTATCGCCGTGATAACCTTCGGCGCTTACGGCGTTGGATATGACGCCTCACAGTTTATCTATAATCAATTCTGATAAGGATATCAAATGAAAAAAAGAATTATTATCGGCGTTTGCGCGACGGTTGCGGTAATTCTCGCGCTTACTCTCGTGCAAGCGCTCGTAGTACCAAAATACATAGATAATCCCGAGGGCTTGCTCGTTGGAGAATACTATTCGGAGGCGGGCGGACACGACGTTATTTTCGTTGGAGATTGCGAGGTCTATGAAAGCTTTATTCCTGCGGTGCTCTGGGAAAAGCACGGAATTTCCTCGTACGTCCGAGGAAGCGCCCAACAGCTTGCGTGGCAGTCCTACTATCTGCTTGAGGAGACCTTTGAATACGAAACTCCACAGGTCGTGGTGTTCAACGTTCTTGCCCTGAAATACGGGACACCGCAGAGTGAAGCGTTTAACAGAATGACGCTTGATTCAATGAAATGGTCGTCCTCGAAGCTTGAAGCAGTCAAGGCGTCGATGACCGAGGAGGAAAATTTCCTTGATTACGTTTTTCCAATCCTGCGTTTTCATTCAAGAATAACCGACCTCTCGGGCGATGATTTTAAATATATATTCAATGCAAAAAAGGTTTCCCATAGCGGATATCTTATGCAAAAGAATATCGTACCTCTTACCGAGGAAATGGACGAGGGAAGAAATCTTCGCGACTATACGCTCCCCGAAGGCGCTATGGATTATCTTGATAAAATGAAAGAGCTTTGCGAGGAAAACGGAAGCGAACTCGTTCTTATTAAGTCCCCGACGAACTCGTGGGCGTATTGGTGGTATGACGAATGGGACGAGCAGGTCAGAGAATACGCTGAGGAAAACGAGCTTGCATACTATAATTTTATCGATAAGACCGAGGAGATAGGAATAGATTATTCCACCGATACGTACGATGCGGGCGTGCATCTGAACGTGTACGGAGCGGAAAAAATGACCGACTACTTCGGCAATATACTTAAAGAAAATCACGGACTTTCCGACCTTACGCACGGCGACGCGGTCGTTGCCGCTTGGGAGACGAGAGTCAAGGAATATTATGACGAAAGAAATGAATAAAGGAGAATAACGAATGAATAATTTCAAGAGAATAATATGCATGCTTCTCGCTCTCGTGTGCCTGTGCGCGTTTGCGGCGTGCGGAGAAGAGAAAAATAGCAAGGATACAGACGACGCTTCAAAGGACGGAGTTGCGTATTACGTAACCTATAATAACACCAAAATAAAGCTTGGAGCGGCGGCAGACGATATAATCGAGAGTCTTGGCGAGTATCAGGACAGAAAGGAGATCGGCGACTGCGGCGGACTTGGCGCACAGGTCAAATATTCCTATCCCTCGGTGGAGGTGTTCGTGCTTGAAAGTAAGACGGACGGCAATATTATAGACCAGATAACCTTCCGTGACGACGTTGTGTCCACACCCGAGGGCGTGTATATCGGAATGAGCATAGCAGACGCTAAGGATGCGCTCGGAACGCCTTCAAGTGAGAGCGATAAATCAATAGAATACGAGAGCGGAAAATATCTGCTTAAGATAACAGTCGATGGCGATAGCGTCAAAGAAATAGACTATATGACGATAACCGAATAATAAAAATAATGCTGTCTCTTTAATGAGTCAGCATTATTTTCGTGATGCTAAATGAAACGGTAACCGTTACAAATTATGATTTGTCGGGGAGTACGGGGGCGCGGGGACGCGGGGGACGCGTTGTCGCTTTTCGAGAAAAGCTCCGCAAAAGCTTTCTTGCCGGGTTGTAGCCCGACTAAACTATTCTTGGAATTATATATGTTTAATCGGGCTACAACCCAGCAAGGAAGTTTTTTGCC
>JAFTXE010000024.1 GCA_017461745.1 Clostridia bacterium
CCGTATTCCTTCAAGATCGCAACGGTTGCGTCCACCGTTTCCTCGTCGTAGTCCTTAATCTCCACTCCGAGAGGCATATGGGGGCGCTTTCTGTCAACAAGCTCGCAAAGCTCTCTGAGGGTTGGTACTTGCAGTCCTTTTCCCACGAACTCATCACCAAACTTTTCGGTGTAAGCCGCTTCAAGCGTCTTTATTTCTTCAAGTGTCATATCACACAGCTTGCGGTCAACCCCGCAGGTTCGCTTTGCGTTTGCGTCGTGCATTATTACGGGTACTTTGTCCTTTGACAGATGTACGTCAAACTCAAAGCAGTAAACTCCGAGGTCAATTGCCGCCTCAAAGGAAATAAGCGTATTTTCGGGATATTTCGCGCAATATCCTCTATGTCCTTCTGCAAAAATTTTCATTTCAACGTTCTCCAATAGTTTAATTTTTCGATAATTATACAAGCCATACTTATTATACATTCAAAATATAGACGTGTCAATACAATTATCCTAAAAAATTTTGATATGCACTCAAAAAGTTAAACGCTTCTTGAGGTACATACTCCCTAATTATTTTTCAAATTTAACCGTCACAATCTCAAAGTTTGAGATAGGTATGCTAACCTTACCGTTGTTTACCATTAGTTCCTTTATCTCATCCTCCATAAGGTCGCAGAGATATGCTTGGGTATAGGTCTTGGGAACGGTTACCGTTACATTCGACTTGCAATCGTAAGCATCGTAAAATCTTACTATAAGTCCGTCGTCCTTCTCCGCTTTCTTGACTGCCGTAATAACTGCGTTAGGCTTGTCAACCGATACGAAAGAATATCTCTCCGCAAGGTCGCCGTTGTTCGCGGTGACTTTTCTTTCGTAAAGGGGCTGATTGAGGGCGTAGCTTTCCTCTATCACACCACCTTTTCTGAAATCGTCAAGGTGGGGCATAAGTGAATAGGTAAAGTTATGCTCTCCTTGGTCTGCCTCGGGGTACGGGTCGGTTGCGGATTTAATTAGAGTAATGCTCAGCTTACTTCCCTCTACCGCGTGACCGTACTTGCCGTCGTTGAGTATAGCAACTCCGTAGCCGTTCTCGGATACGTCAACCCACTTGTGTGCGTAGGTCTCAAACTTCGCCTTATCCCAGCTTGTGTTCTCGTGTGTAGGACGGGTAACGTGACCGTACTGAACGTCAAAGGTTGCGTTCATCGTATGTACGTCAAGCGGGAAATACGCCTTAAGCACCTGATGATGCTCGTGCCAATCAAGGTCGGTGGCAAAGTCGATACGACTGCTCTCGGAGTACAGCCACAAGATTTGCTTTATGGTTGAGTGCATATATGTCCGCTCAATTACAAAGCCTGCTCTTGTTCCGTCGGTGATGGGAGTGATGGTTGCTTGTTCGTTAAGCTCATATGATTTGAGCTTATAGTAGTCCTCAAGCTCCCAAGCATCGTACTTTGTGGGATAGTCCTCAAAGGCAACAAGAACGTTACCCTTATCCGTGAGAACCTCTCTCTGCACTCTCTTGTCGTAAAGTCTTACTATCTGTCCCTGCTCGTTGAGAGTGAGGATATAGTATTCGTTCTCTGCAGTAAGACCGTCTATCTTTACCTTGCTTTGAGCTTTGGTATTCTTGATTACAGTCCAACCGAACGAGGGTACTGTCTCATTCGTTTCAGTGTAGCCATTCCGAGTTACTACTGCCTTTCTCTCAAATCCCGTGGGGTTGTAAACGAGAATACCACCGTCTGTATTTATACGGCTTGTTATTGTATTCAGCTTTTGGTCAATTACACTGTTTCCGTACTCCGCTATCTCTGCGTAGTCTTTATCAGTTCCGTCATAGACCTCCCCTATGGACGAGCCGGGGAGAATGTCGTGGAATTGGTTGTGGAGAACCTTTCTCCAATTCTTTGTAAGTCCGTCTGAGTCGTAGCTACCGCCAAGACAAAAGTCGGTTGCGGAAAGTACTTCTGCATTACCAAGTAAAAACTCGGAGTATCTATTATTTTTCTTTACCTTTGCGATAGAGGTGTAAGTTCCTCTGTGGAATTCAAGATAAAGCTCGCCTACCCAACGAGGTGTTCTGTCGGTTCTCTTGGCAGTTGCGTCAAATTCTGACTTGACTGCTTCAAGATATGGAATAATCGTGTTAGTCTTTGTTACGGGAAGTGTTGGGATTCCTCTTGCGGTTCTTCTCTGTGTTTCAAGCATAGCCTTGGTAGGTCCGCCGCCTCCGTCACCGTGACCGAAGGTCATAAATATGCTGTTCGTATATTCCTTTTGCTGAAATCTGTCCCAAGTTCCCTTTACCGTTGATGCGTCGAGAATACCGTTATATGTGGTTCTATTCTTGCCGCACTTGCCGGGGATTCCGCCGAAGTTCTGCGCGGTTATGAAAGAGGTGAATATCTCCGTTCCGTCGATACCCTCCCAATAGAACATATCCATAGGCATGGTATTGGTATCGTTCCAGCTTATTTTTGAGGTTATAAAGTAGTCCACTCCGCTCTTTCTGAGTATCTGAGGTAGTGCCGCGCTGTATCCGAAAACGTCGGGAAGGAACAGAGCTTTGCTTTCAACTCCAAACTCATCGCGGAAGAATTTCTTACCGAACATTATCTGACGGACAAGGCTCTCTCCGCTTGTAAGGTTGCAGTCGGGCTCTACGTACATAGCTCCCTCGGGCTCCCATCTGCCCTCACGGACAAGCTGCTTTAATTCCTCATACTTTTCGGGAGCTTCTTCCTTTAGGTACTCGTAAAGATTGGGCTGAGACAGCATAAATTTAAACTCGGGGTATCTGTCCATAAGCGACTTTGCGGTGGAGAAGCTACGCTGTATCTTCTCTCTCGTTTGCGCTCTTGCCCATTTCCACTCAACGTCGATATGGGTGTGACCGATACAGTGTACTACAGGTTTGCCCTCGGGGGTACAAAGCTTCTGATAGAATTCCTTTTCCATAAAGTCGATAGCGGTCTTTACGGAATTATTAAAGCTCTCGCTATACGGCTCACGGAAGTCCACAAGACGAACAGCATCGACGAGAATTGACATAATACGGGCGTACTCCGTATCTCCCTCGTCGAGCATTTGTGCGGCATCGTAGGGTACTTTTATATCGTAATAGAGATGCTCTAAATCCTTATTAACAGCATACACAGCCATTTTACACTGTATAGCTCCGCCCTTGGGATAAGTACCCGTATGGAAATAGTTATGTAGAGTGTACTCCGTATCTGCGTCAAGAAATGCTTCTGTATGGTTCGTGTCAAGCCCTTGAACCATTTTGCCGTTGAGGTAAAGCAGACCTTGGGGATTTGTTGCGTCCCACATACCCTCGCGACCCGTAACCGTTCGGAGAACAAGGTATTCATTCTCTGCTACGGCAGGCGTGCGGAAGGACGCTCTTATCCAAAAATGAGCGTCGTACGCCTTAAAAGGAATATCCGCGTCGTAAGCTCTCCAGCCGTTCACGGGCGGCTCGTTCCCCGTCTTGTAATCGCTGTCGCATATCTCAACGCCCGATATATCTCCGAGCTTGCGGTATATAAGCTCAGATGAGGTATTTAAAAATGATAATACGCATTTGTTTAAGTTCATAAAAAGTCCCTCTCTAACTATTTTAACACGTTATTATGCTTTATAATCTCCACATTTTTTGTAAGCATTAAAATGCACTCCACATTTTCAGGACAAGTATATTCTAATCTTACCTTTCCATCGCAAATTTCCCATTTTACATAAGCTCTACCACCCGACAGCTCATAATAAGCCTCAGCGTTACTTATAGGCAACGAAAAGTCGGGAGATATAATAACTTTTTTGCTATTTTCCACCTTGAGTCCTGCTATTTCTCTGATAAACCACCTTGCTATATCTCCCATATAGTGATGATTATGAGAGTCTTTCGGAGAGCCTTCGGGCATAAAGCGTTCAATCAAAGACGTTTCGCCATTCTCAATCAAATATCCGTACGAGGGATATTCCTTCTTGGTTATCATCTTAAAGGCAAGCTCACCCTTTCCGAACCTTGACAGAACGTGGAAAACGGTATGCATACCCAAAATTCCGCAGTCAAAGCTGTCATTCTTACTGTGAATAAGCTCAAGAAGAACGTCAAATGCTTTTTGCTCCTCACAAGACTCAAACACTCCGTAATAAAGTCCCATCGCCTGCCCCGTCTGAGTTCTGCCGAGAATAATACAGCTTTCCGCATCAAGCAATTCATTTCTTATTGCGTTTCTCATATCCTCGTATATTCGTATTGCAAAATTCGCAGAAATTCTATGTCCTATTGCACCAAACATTTCCGCAGCTTTACGGGCAATATCCATTACTATGATACTATCTGTAACCACCAAAGCCGTTTCGGGCTTTGCGTATGGTCTGCCAACCGATGACCAATCTCCAAGTCCGAAGGCTACCGTACCGTTTTTCTCTCTTTTTGTGAGTATGTATTCAAGATACCGTTTCATCATCTGAGCGTTATCTTCAATTATCTTGACATCTCCGCTTAATCTCCAGCACTCATACGGAACATAAAATGCAGCCGCGTCCCACGCGGGTCCGTTTGCTTTGTAATATCCCCAACCTGACGTCGGAACGATTCCCGGCAAAGCGCCTTCATCACTTTGCGTTTTCCGCATATTATCAAGCCATTGCTCGTAGCTCTGCTTACAATCGTATAGCATCAACTGATGGAAGCAGGACTGAGCAACGTCCCCTGTCCAACCGTTCTTTTCACGGTGAGGACAGTCCGTTGGGAAGTAATAGAAATTCGAAAGGTCTGAATTTACCGCCATTTCAAAGAGCTTA
>JAFTXE010000025.1 GCA_017461745.1 Clostridia bacterium
GCTCACTGCCGCCGTGCAGAATATGAAGAAGATCGCCAACCTATGCTGGAAGGATACCTCCGTTTTCTTCGCGTTTTTCTTCTTTCTTAGCAAAAAACAAAGCCTATCTCGTGTCTGAGATAGGCTTTGTCAGTAATCTGACACAAGCCGAATGGATTTCCATTCGGCTTGTGTGTTTTTTTGATAAGAATTTTTACAACTTTGATTTTCAGTTATTTCTTTTTATCAGCTTAGCCTTGAAGCCGTTACCCACGCCTGCGGCGTTGGCGTCGTCGGTGTCTATGTGCATTTCAAGACGAAAGTCCTTATGTACTCTTATCTGTACGTCGTAGAAAAGACTTCTTCTTTCGCCATTGAGTTCAACGTCGACGTATTCGCCGTCGCGCACTCCGAACGCTTTACCCTCGTCCTCGCTCATGTGGATATGTCTGTTTGCGATAATACAGCCCTCGTTGAGCGTTACGATTCCCTTAGGACCGATAACGGTCACAGGCGCTGAGCCCTTGATGTCACCCGACTCTCTTACGGGAGGCTTTACCTTAAGAGTAAAGCTGTCGGTGCGGGATATCTCGACCTGCGAGCTCTTTCTCTCAGGACCGAGAACTCTTACACCCTCAATAGCCCTCATGGAAGGTCCAACGAGCGTAAGCTGCTCCTTGCAGGCGTACTGACCAGGCTGTGAGAGGTCCTTGAGCTTTGTGAGCTGATAGCCCTTTCCGAAAAGGATCTCTACGTGCTCGCGGCTGAGGTGTATGTGTCGATTGGAAATTCCGACGGGAATATCACCCTCGGTAGTTGCGGTCTTGTCTGAAACGGATTCAACGACCTTGCTTACAAGCTCTCTGAGCTGTTGTTCACTTAAATTCATTACGCAGTCCTCCGTCAGATTATTCTGAAATTATCCGCCATAACGCATCTGCGCTTTCTTGTAAACGAGCGTGCCGAGGTTATACCCTCGCCCGTAGGACCTGCTATGGTGAAGGTGGTGTGACCTTCGCCGCCAAATCCAATACCTGCGTAGGAAGGAGCGTTCTTGACGAAAATGGTGGTCTCTACTGCCTTTGCGAAAGCGGAGAGGTGGTCTATGTTCTTAGAATGCATATGAGCTGTATGTCTGTTGCCGTGTTCAGCCTTAACCGCGAGGTCGATAGCTTCCTCAATGTTGTCAACTCTTACGATGGGAAGAATGGGCATCATAAGCTCGTGCTGAACGAAGTCGTGCATAAAGTCGGTCTCACATATGATGCAACGAATATCCTTGCCAACGTTTACGCCAATCTTTGCAAGAAGCACGTCAGCGTCGCGTCCAACACAGTCGCGGCTGACTATCTTTACAGTTTTGCCGGCCTTGTTGGTCTTTTCAACGAGAACTATCTTGTTAAGCGCAGCCGCTTGCTCAGCGGTTATGAGATAAGCGCCGTTCTTCTGCATTTCGTCAATAAGACGGTCAGCAATGTTGGCAAATGCGAATACTTCCTTTTCCGCAATACAGGGAAGGTTGTTGTCGAAGGTGCAGCCGTCGATAATATCCTTGCCCGCTTTTCTGATATCGGCAGTGTCGTCAACGATAACGGGGGGATTGCCCGCGCCCGCTCCGATAGCCTTTTTACCCGAGGAAAGAACGGCTCTTACAACACCGGGACCACCCGTGCAAACGAGAAGTCTTATCTTGGGGTGAGATTGCATTATAGCTGCGGAGTCCATCGTTGGCTTATCCATAGAGCAAACGAGCACCTCAGGACCGCCCGCCGCCGCAGACGCTCTGTTTACGAGGTCGACCGCATAGTTTGACGTGCAGATAGCGTTGGGGTGGGGGTTGAAAACAACTCCGTTGCCAGCTGCTATCATTCCGATGGAGTTACAAATAACCGTTTCGGAGGGGTTGGTGCTGGGGGTTATGGCACCAACTACTCCGAAAGGCGCCATCTCGGTGAGTGTAAGACCGTTGTCGCCCGTTTTTGCTTCGGAAACTATGTCCTCAGTTCCGGGGGTCTTTTCCGCAACGAGAATGTGCTTAAGTTTTTTGTGCTCGACCTTTCCCATACCCGTTTCTGCTACGCCGATTTCAGCCATAACGGGAGCTTCCGCAATTGTAAGCTTGCGAATTTCCGTTATTATTTTTTCGCGTTGTTCAACGGTCATGGAGCGTACCGCGCGATAGCCCTTTTCAGCGGCGTCGATAGCCTCGTTCATATCGGAATAGATTCCTATGAGCTTTCTTCCGCCGTATTCGGTCGAGGTATAATTTGCGGTGCTTGCTTTTGCGCCGCCGTTCAGTATATTTTCAACTATTTTTCTTATCTCAGCTTCGGTAATATTTGCCATTGTCTTTTACCTCCTTTAGTTTTGCGATGCAAGTCTCTGTGTATCAATTGCTATCATATATTCTTCGTCAGTGGGAATTATCCAAGTAGCGACCTTAGCGCCTTCCTTGGTGATATCAAAGGGAATACCCCTTGTAAAATTCTTGTTTCTTTCTTTGTCTATCTCAATTCCGAGATACTCCATGTTTTCGCATACAGCCTCGCGGATATTCCACTGATTTTCACCGATTCCCGCCGTGAATACGAGAGCGTCCAAGCCGTTCATTTCAGCAACGTAAGAGCCGATGTGCTTTTTAATTCCGTTAACGAGTATCTTCATTGCAAGTTCCGCTCTGTTGTCACCGTTTTTTGCGGCTTCGTAAATGTTACGGCAATCGTTGGAAATTCCCGAAACTCCCAGAAGCCCACTCTTCTTGTTGAGGATATCCTCCATCTGCTCGGGCGTGTAGCCCTTGGTTTTCATAAGGTAGGTAACTACCGTAGGATCGATGCTTCCCGAACGGGTGCCCATTGCGATACCCTCCTGAGGAGTGAAGCCCATGGAGGTATCTATTGCCTTGCCGCCGTCGACTGCGGTGATGGAAGAGCCGTTTCCAAGGTGACAGGTAACTATCTTAAGCTGTTCGATAGGCTTGCCGAGTATTTTTGCGAGCTCTGCGCTTACGTATCTGTGAGACGTTCCGTGGAAGCCGTATCGGCGCACCTTGTCGTTCTCGTAAAATTCGTAGGGAATGGGGTAAACGTATCTGAAATCCTCGATATCGGAATAGAAGGAAGTATCAAAAACAGCAACCTGCGGAAGCGATGGCATAAGAGCGAGACACGCCTTGATGCCCGCAATTGCGGGAGGACCGTGCAGGGGATTTATAGGAATAATGGTCTCAAGGTATTTGACCACGCTCTCGGTAATAAGAGAGGATTCCTTAAGCTGCTCTCCGCCGTGAGCTACACGGTGACCGACAGCGTCTATTTCCTTGATATCGGAAATAACTCCGTATTCCTCAGAGCAGAGAAGATAGAGAACTCTTTCAAGTGCTTTTCCGTGGTCGGCAAGCTCGATTTCCTCAAAGTAGTTATCGGAGTTTGGGCGCTTGTGCGTAACCGTACCGCCCGCACCTATTCTTTCGCAGTTACCTTTTGCGAGAACCTCGGAGGTCTCCATGTTAAAAAGCTGATACTTAAGAGAGGAGCTACCTGCGTTCAATACGAGAATTTTCATGTGTTCATTTCCTTTCAATATACTAAATCTATGTTGTTTTCGCGACAGAAGCTGACCCACTTGTCCGTTGGCTCAGTGTCGGTGACTATAACGTCAAGGTCGTCAGTTGAGCAGACCTTAACGAAGGATTTCTTATCGAATTTTTCGCTGTCGAGAGCGAGTATTTTTCGTTCGGCGGCGTTTATCATTGCTTGCTTTATTAAGCAGTCACTTTCGTTTGAATCGGTTATTCCAAGTGACATATCAATGCCCTTGCACGAGCAAATTGCCGTGTCCACGTGATAAGAGCTTATCATTTTTTCAGCGGACGAGCCCGTAAGCGACAACGCGCCTTTTTTTAGGATTCCACCCGTAGACAGCACGGTCCAATCCTGCTTATCGGCAAGCTCAAGAAGAATTTTTACGGAGTTTGTGATAATGGTGAGATTTTTTATCTCCTTGATTTTTTTGACCACGTACAGCGCTGTGGAGCTTGAGTCAAGCATAATACGCTCTCCGTCGGATATAAGAGAACATATTTTGTCGGCAATACGTTGCTTTGCCTCAACGTTTACGCTTTCACGAACGTTGTAGGGAAGGTCAAGAGTAGGAGAATGCTTTGAGACTGCGCCGCCGTAGGTTTTTGAAGCAAGCCCTTCGTTATCGAGCTTCTCAAGGTCACGACGAATAGTCTCCTCGGTGACGCCGAAATCACGGGCAAGCTCGGTGACGATAACCTTACCGTTTGCCGCAAGTCTTGCGAGTATTTCCCGTCTTCTTTCAATTGCGAGCAATGAATTCACCTCCGTTGTATCATTTGTTAATTTACAAATTGTGATTTATTGGGGAGATGCGAGGATGCGATTTCCGCTTTTTTGAAAAAAAGCTTGGCAAAAAACTTCCTTGCATGGCGGTAGCCCTTAAAGCTGTTCTTAAAGTATATAGGTATTATAAATGGCTACCGTCATGCAAGAAAGCTTTTGCGGAGCTTTTCTCGAAAAGCGACAACGCGTCCCCCGCATTCCCCCGACAAATCACAATTTAACGACTGCTCAAAGTATACTCTCCCAAAGTCTTTCGTCAGGACCTGCGATGACCGAGCTGTCGAGGAACATTCCGTCCTCAACTCCCGCCTTAGCACGCTCAATGGCGGCTGTGACCGAGGATACGCTTCCCGTAAGTATTACGTAGGATTTACCGCACATACCCTTGGCAAGTCTTACTTCAATAAGGTCAACGAGAGCGGTTTTTGCCGCGGTATCCGCTGCTACTACCGCAGATGCGGCAGTAAAGGTTTCAAGAATACCAATTGCATTTTTATTCTTTATTTCAAGCGCTCCGCAAATTGCGGGCTGAACCGATTCGTGAGGGTTTCCAAGCACGAACTTGTCTATGAGCATGGCGGAATTGTATTTCTCCGCCGCCTCAATTGCCGCCTTGACCGAGCTTATCTCGCCTGCTATGGTTGCAAGATATTTACCGGGGCAGACGGGATTTGCCTGAACCACCTCAACGTCAGCCGTTTTCAGCATTATATCCGTCGCCGTAATACCCGAGGCAACGGTTTTGAATTCTATCATTCCGAGTGCTGTTTTCATCAGAATTTATCCTTTCGGTAGGGATTTGTTAAATCTTTGATATCTTTATAAATTTTTCGTTGACGGTAGTAACTTTTCCATCAATCGAAGCGTGAACGTTTACGCCGAGAGCGCCGTCCTTTACTTTTCCTATGACGTCTCCTGCCTTTACCGCATCTCCCTCAGCTATGCAAGGAATTGCGGGCGCGCCGATGCTTTGCGCCATCATTATCTTTACCTGCTTCGTAGCGAAGTCCTCGTGAATGGGGGCGGGCTTGTCGTACTTGGTAAGACCGAGACGAGCGCTGAGTCTTTCCACGGAGACCTTTTTAAGCTCCGCATCCTTGACGTTTGGGTCAAACGGAACGTCCGTAGGGGGCTTCAACCCGTTCTGTCTTGCGACAGCTTTCATTTCGGCAATGACCTGACGGGGCGAGAGTCCCTGCGGACAAGAATAAGTCTCGCAAAGTCCGCAACCCGAGCAGTACATAGCTCCCGCAACGACCGACATATCGCCTTTTCCGCCGTTTGAGAACAGACGCATAACCGCGTGAGGCTCAACGGGGTAACCAATGACGTGTCGTGAGCAAAGCTCGGTACAGCTTCTGCACTGACAGCAGACCGATGCCGTTCTGCGAAGATTTATTTTGAAATTAAGCTTTTTGTTAAGCACCACACCGTGATTCTGAGGGAGTACGATAATTGCGTTGGTGGTCTTTGTAACAACGTCGTTGACGTTTATCAGCTTGCCCATCATAGGTCCACCCGAAATGTACTCTGCGTTATCGACGGTAGCACCGCCTGCGGCGTGTATGAGCTGTGAAATTTTAGTTCCGAGAGGTACGCAAAGAGTAAGAGGTGTTTTTACCTCACCCGCAACGGTTACGTACTTGTGAGTTACGGGATTACCCTTGAGGGCGTTATATACGTTGAGCATGGACTCGACGTTGCAAACTACCACTCCCACGGATATCGGAAGAGAACCTGGGACAACGGTTTTGCCCGTGACTTCTCTTATAAGTATTATCTCATCTCCCGCGGGATAAACAGCTTCAAGCGTACTTATGGAAAGATTGGAGAAAGCTCCTATCTCCGCACGCAGAGCGTTAAGGGTGGAGGTATAATGAGACTTTACCGCAACTATTCCTTGCTCAGCGCCGCACGTCTTTACAACGTCGGAGAGAGCGGAAAGAATTTCGTAGGTATATTCCTCAAGCACCTGCCTGTGAACCTTGAGAAGCGGCTCACATTCGGCACAGTTGAGTATAATCGTCTCTGCCTTGTCAGAGAGCTTTGCGTAGCTTGGAAAGCCTGCTCCGCCCGCGCCGACGACACCCATCTCGCGAAGAATATTTTGTATTTTTTTGAGTTCCATTTTTTAACCCTTTGTTCAGTCCTTGATTATTTCAATGCCCGTTCCGCTGTCAATGATTCCGACGATAGCGGCATCTATGGGAGCGCACTCCTTGTCGCATCCGATTCTTGCGGCGCTTCCCGTAGCAACGAGTACCATTTCTCCGATACCCGCGCCAACGTTGTCAACGGCAACTATTCTTTTGAAGCTACCCGTTTCTGCCTGAGTTTCAATTATCATGAACTTACTGCCAACGAGCTTTTCATTTTTTCTCGTGGAAACAACGCTTCCAACTACTTTTCCTATAAGCATATCATTTCTCCTATATTTCTGTTGTTGTTTTCCGAGCAGTACGCTTCGAAAGTGCAAAGCGCACTGCTCGAAAAACAAACCCTGAGGGCTTGTTTTTCGATTTTAAAATTACTTAAGAGAAGGAAGAATCTTCTCAACGTCAGCGTGAGGACGGGGAATTACGTGAACCGCAACTATTTCTCCAAGTCTGGATGCAGCGGTGCTTCCTGCCTCGGTAGCTGCCTTAACAGCTCCGACGTCGCCTCTTACCATAACGGATACGAGACCCGAGCCGATCTTCTCAGTGCCGATAAGCTCAACGTTAGCCGCCTTAACCATAGCGTCAGCCGCCTCGATAGCCGCAACGAGACCTCTCGTCTCAACCATTCCAAGTGCTTCAAGTGCCATAATCTTTATCTCCTTTTTATATTTTTCAAATTACTTAATAGAGGGAAGAATTTTCTCAACGTCAGCGTGAGGACGGGGAATAACGTGAACAGCAACGATCTCGCCAAGAGCAGATGCCGCAGCGCTTCCAGCCTCGGTAGCTGCCTTAACAGCTCCAACGTCACCTCTTACCATAACGGATACGAGGCCTGAGCCGATCTTCTCAGTGCCGATAAGCTCAACGTTAGCCGCCTTAACCATAGCGTCAGCCGCTTCAATAGCCGCAACGAGACCTCTTGTTTCAACCATACCCAATGCTTCGAGTGCCATAATTTTTATCTCCTTATAATTTAATTTTTATTTTCGCTTGCCTTGCCCGCCGTCTTTTTGGACGTAGTCTTTTTTGCGGGCGTGGGAGCTTCTGTTTGTTTTTCAAGTCGCTTAGCGGAAAGCTCCGCAAGTCTTACCGTTTCGGGATGAGGATTTGCAATCACTGCCGTGGAGCAGGGCTTTTTGATGCACTGTTCCTTTGCGGCGTCAACTGCCGCAGTGACCGCGGATACGTTTCCCGTAACTATGAGCGTAACGAGTCTGCCACCGAGCTTGCGCTCCCAGCTGACGAGCGTTACGTCAGCGCTTTTGCACATGATGTCAAGCGCATCGACTGCGGCGACAACTCCGCTCACCTCGACGAATCCAAGTGATTTCATATTGCCTCCGTTTATAAAGCGCCAAGCCTGTTATTTAAGCGCGGGGAGTATTTTTTCAACGTCAGCGTGAGGACGGGGAATTACGTGAACCGCAACAAGCTCACCAAGTCTTGAAGCGGATGCGCTTCCCGCCTCGGTAGCCGCCTTAACAGCTCCAACGTCGCCTCTTACCATAACGGAAACGAGTCCCGAGCCAATCTTTTCAGTGCCGATGAGCGTTACGTCAGCCGCCTTGACCATAGCGTCAGCCGCCTCAATAGCAGCAACCAGACCGCGTGTTTCTATCATTCCAAGTGCTTCCATAGCCATTTTAGTAAATTCCTTTCAAAAATAAATATCTTAGTTCTTATCAAAAGCGTTGAGCTTAAGCATTTTTTCGGTAGACTCCTCGGTGTTTGCTATCACGTGCTTGGATACAACACCCGCGTGAGCTTCAGCCGCTTCAGCCGCCGCTTCCACAGCCGCCTTTACGTTATCCACCGTACCTCTGAATTTAATGAGAACTATCAGCGGAACGGGGAGCGCGTCAGCGTTGCCGGGCTTGTTTTTATCAAGGGTCTCCACGGTGACGTCCGCCGCCTTACAGCCTGCGTCAACAGCCACGAAGGCGGTTGCAAGTCCGAAAACCTCTATAAATCCCGTTGCCATTGCCATACGAGTCACCCAGCCTTATTATTCGTTAACGATGGCAATTTTGAGACCTTCCATCTTGAGATTGGTCTCGAGTGCCTCGTTGATTTTTTCAAGGGGATACTTGTGTGTAATGAGCTTTTCCATGGGAAGACCTATTGCCTTTGCTCTCTTGAGGAAGTCAAAGGTGGTAACGTAATCTCTAAGGGTGTATACCCAAGAGCCTACGGTGGTTATCTCCTTGGAGCAGATGTCAAAGTGGGGATTGATGGTAGCGTCGCCGCCGTTGATGAAGAAGCCAAGCTCGCAAAGACCGCCGCCGTTGCGAATGAACTTGTAGATGTTAGCGTGAGCTACGGGAGAGCCTGTACACTGGAATGCAAAGTCCGCAAGGTAACCGCCAAATGCGTCCTTAACTCCACCCGCAAGAGCTTCAATGCCCTTGAAGTCCTTGAAGTTTACGGTTGCGTTAGCTCCCATGAGCTTAGCAAATTCAAGTCTCTTAGCCTCGCCGTCAACCGCTACGATGTTTTCAGTACCCATAGCTCTGAGAACAGCGATACAGATAAGACCGATAGGTCCGCAGCCTTGAACTACAACTCTGGAGTTGAAGCGGAGAATGCCCGTCGTCTTTGCTCTTTCTACTGCGTGAATAAGAACCGCGCAGGGCTCGATAAGAATTCTCGAATCAAGGTCGAGGTCGCTTACGTTGAATATGGTAGAGCCGCCGCGAACGAGTATGTAGTCGGCGAACCAACCGTTGAGCTTCTTGTCGTCGTCGGGAAGAAGTCCGTAAACGTCAGCGCCGCCAACGTTCTGCTTGTTGAGGTCGAACATTGTGATGTCGGGATTGTCCTTGAATATCATACAGGTAACTACCTTGTCGCCTATATTCAAAGGCTTGCCCGCGCTGTCCTTCTTTACGTTCTTACCCATTTTTACTATCTCACCCGTTCCCTCGTGACCGAGCACTACGGGAATGAGAGAGAAGGGGTCGCGCTTGAATTCATGAGCGTCCGTACCGCAAACTCCGCAGCCCTCGACCTTAACGAGAATATTGTCGTCGCCAAGCTCGGGGATAGGATGCTCTTCGATGTCAAAGTGCTCAAGCTTCGTCAGCATTGCAACGCGGCTCTTTGCGGGAACGCCCGCTGACTTTGCCGCGGGAGCGGCAGTCGTACCGTTCATGCTTTCAAGCACTTGTCTGACTATTCTTTCAATATCGTTGGATTTAATATCCATCTCAAAATCCTTTCCTAATTAATTGCAGTTAATTTACATTTGCTTTTCAAAATACTCTTTTCCGAAAGCGGACAGCTCCGTGTCCTGCTCCTCGCTTCCACCGCTGACGCCAAGACCGCCGATTATCTCGCCGTTTTCATTCGTCAGCGTATCACCGCCGCCAAATATTACTATTCTTCCGCCGTTGGTGAACTGAATACCGTAAAGCGAGCCGTAAGGCTGAGCCAAGGGCTTCAGCGCAATGGTAGACATCTTAAGAGCAACGACGGTAAAAGCCTTGTTGACTGCCACGTCGTAGCTGGCAATATAAGCGTCGTCCATTGATTTGACAAGCTTGGGGTTTCCCGCGCCGTCCGAGACGCAGACCACCGCCTTGACGCCTATCTCCTTTGCCTTCGCCATTACGGCGTCGCAAAGCTTTTCAGCAAGTGAAAGTGTCATCTTAGACTTGTCAGCCTTAAGTGAAGAAAGGGTATTCTGAACTATTTCTCTTATTCTGGACTCGTCCATAACGGAGTCGTTTTTATTTGCCGAGCTGTTCGAGAACGAGCTTTGTGATAAGAGCTACGGTATCAGCGTCAGCGCCCTTGGAGCTGCAACTACCGCCGCAACCGTGACAGCTGGGCTTGCCTGCCTTAGCGTTGGGGCAGATGTCAGCGGGGTGCTTACCCTTAAGACCGAACTGACGGCGAATCTCGTAAAGTCTCTCAACCTGAGCGTCGGTCAGCTTCTTAGGACCGCCGAGAACCTTTGCCTGATACATAAGCTGTGCATAGAACTCAACGGACTCCATCTTGTGATAAGCGTTGAGAAGAGAGTCGGAGAAGGAAAGTGCTCCGTGGTTTGCGAGAAGCACTGCGTCGTAGTGCTGGAGGTACTTGGAGATAGCGTCGGGAATTTCCTCGGTGGAGGGAGTACCGTACTCAGCTATCGGAACGCAACCGAGAGCAATAACTGCCTCGGGCATGATCGGCTCTGTAAGCGGAATACCTGCAATTGCGAAGGACGTAGCGTAGAGGGGGTGAGCGTGAACGACGGACTTAACGTCGGGGCGCTCACGGTAAACTCTCATATGCATCTTGATTTCAGAAGAAGGCTTGAAGCCTGCGTTTGCCTGAATTACCTTACCGTTTGCGTCAACCTTACAGATGTACTCGGGGGTCATGAAGCCCTTGGATACGCCCGTAGGAGTGCAGAGAAATTCGTTGTCGTTGAGCTTAACGGAAATGTTACCGTCGTTGGAAGCAACCATTCCCTTGTTGTAGATACGCTTACCAATCTCACATATCTGTTTCTTGATTTCATACTCGTTTACCATTGTTTTGTTCTCCTTTTTTATTAAAATTATTTTTTAAAAACTTTTTTATTTAGCCCTGCTTTCGCAGATAAGCTCTTAGTTTGTCAACGCCGAGACCCGTGTGGGAGTCGATGGGGAATATCTCCTTGCAGCCCGATAGTCTCAGCCATCGCTCAGCCCTTTCGGGGGAGCATTTGTCAATTTTTGTGACTATTCCTATTACGTCTCGGTTTACCATACAGGTGATATTCGGGGGGAAGAGCGAGTAATCGTCGTCCGCCGATATCAGAAGGGCAACCACGTCTGCCTCGTACGCGTATATCGCAAGCGCCGCTCCAAGACCGTGTACCTCGGCGTACTCACCGGGGGAGTCGAGAAGCCAATCGCCGTAATCCATGTACTGCGTCTTGACGTAATGAATATCCTCTCCTCGGAGCACTTGCTTCAAGGTCGTCTTTCCGACGCCGTGTCTGCCCACGAGAAGCGTTTTTTTCATCTGGTTCTTTAAGTTTTGGTTATCTTGCATACCGTAAATCCAAGAGTACCCTCTGCGTATTCGGTTACAGCCTTTAGGGAAGCCTCCACCTCGGAGTAAGTTCCCGTGACTATCACCGTTCCGCTGAATCTGTCAACGAATCCAAGCTGAACTCCCGACGCCTTGATGGAAATATCACCCGCAATAATCGCGGTCTCGGCGGGGCTCAGCGTGAGAATTCCTATCGCCGATTTTGAATATTCGACCGCGGGGTCAAGCCCGAGCTTCTTGTAGAGTATCTCGTCGGGATTGGCGATTATGTGCGCCAGCGTTATCTGCTTACCTGGGACGAGCTCTTGAATTATTCGTTGCTTTTCGTTAAAATCCTGCATTTTTCGGCTTAACCTCCTATCTGACATTTAAGTCCGTGCTCCTCAACGACGTTTACGAGCTTTTGCATGGTCTGCTTGTCGGGCGGAGAAATATGCGACATTTCGTAATTTCTTCCGAGTCCCGCATATTTGTCCGAGCCTATTCGGTGATAGGGAAGCAGATGCATCTCTCTGACGCCTATGTTGTAGGCGTAGCTTGCGATGTCTCCGATTTCTTGCTCGGTATCGTTGAAGGTGGGTATCACGGGAGTTCTGACTATCATTTGATTTGCTTCTCTCGCAATATGCGCCGCATTTTCCAAGATAAGCTGATTTTCCCGTGAGGTAAATTCCTTGTGCTTGGGGCTGTTCATGTGCTTGATGTCCATCAACACCGTGTCAACGTGAGGCAACAGACGCCTTATGATATCCATGCTCGCGTATCCCGTGGTCTCAATAGCCGTGGAAATACCTCGCCGTTTCGCCTCTCTGAGAAGTGCCTCGGCAAATTCGGGCTGAGCCAAGCATTCGCCACCTGAGAGCGTTATGCCGCCGTGACCCGAGCGCCTGTAATAAACTCTGTCGCGCTGTATCTCTTCGAATACCTCGCCGACGGTTACGTCCTTGCCAACGAGCTTTGATACGCCCGCGGTTACCATGCTCTCCTTCTTGTAGCTCTGTCCCTCGGGATTACAGCACCATTTGCATCTGAGGGGACAGCCCTTGAGGAATATTATGGTTCGGACACCCGGTCCGTCGTGAATAGAGAAGCGTTGGATATTGAAAATTCTGCCCGTTACTTCGTTATAATTTTTGTCCATTCTCCTCCTTTCTGCAACTCAGATATCAAAAGCCCTGTTGTTCGGTTCGGTTAATGATATCTTCCTGCAATCCTTTGGAGAGAGTGGTGAACAGAGCGGAGTAGCCCGCAACTCTTACCACTAAGGACTTATATTTTTCGGGATGCTTCTGCGCGTCCCTCAACGTCTCGCGGCTGACTACGTTAAACTGCATATGGCTGCCCTTCTGGTCGAAGTAACCGCGGACGAGAGCGACGAAGCTTTCAAGTCCGCTTCTGCCTTCGAGAGCGGAGGGATGGAACTTCATGTTGAAAAGAGTTCCGTTTGATGCTATATAATGGTCAAGCCTTGAGACTGAGTTTGCCGCCGCCGTCGGACCCTTTACGTCTCTGCCCGCCGCGGGAGAAACACCGTCGGCAATGGGAGTGTATGCAAGACGTCCGTCGGGAGTAGCTCCCGTCTGAGCGCCGAGCGGTACGTTTGCGGATACGGGATAAAGTCCCGCTTGGAATATTCCACCGCGCGGATTTTTATAGCTTTCAAGAGGCTTTGTGTAGGTGTACGCAATCTCTCTTGCGAAGCTGTCTATCTCGTCGTCGTCATTGCCGAATTTCTTAAGAGAGGCAATGTCGTCGTAAAGAGCGGCGTATTTTTTCTTGCTGTCGGCGTCGGAAGCATTGGTCTTTACCGCAAGGTAAACGGACTTTATGTCGTCCTCGGTAAAGCTCTTACCCTTGCTTGCAAGCGAGGACATTATCTGCTGGGTAAGCTTGGTTGCCATCGCTGTGTCCATGTCCTTGCCGTAATTGTTTTCAAGTGCTTCCTTGAAGAAGGCGAGCGTGTATTTCTTGTCCTCGAATACAAGCTTTCTTACGGCGTACATAGCGTCGGTGACGTTTGCGATACCGAAGCCCTGAGGACCTGTAAAGTTGTATATCGCTCCGCCCTCCTGCAAGCTCTTTCCTCTGCCTATGCAATCCTCAACCATGCAGGATTGGAAGGGGAGGGGACAGCGCTCCGCATGAGCGTAGTCAATAGCGTTGTCTGCATTGACCAAAAGCTCAATGAAATAATTCATTTGCGCTTTGTATGCGTTTTCGAACTCCTCATAGGTCGTCATGCTCTCGACACTCTGCGTTTTAGGTCCGAGCTGAACTCCCTTGTCCATGCCGCTTGAGAACACAAGCTCAAGAGGACGGCACATATTGAAGAATGCCGCATCGTGCCAACCGTCTGTTTTTGCCGCTTTCTGCGGCTCAACGCAACCGATTATGTTGTAGTCTCTTGCGTCCGAGAGACTAAGTCCTCGGCTCTGCAACGAAGGAATAATGACTTCATCATTATAATAAGCGGGGAAGCCGATACCCGTTCTCGTCAGCTCTGCGGCACGAATGAGAAATTCGTGGGGCGAACCGTTCCAAACTCTTACCGAGAAGGAAGGCTGAGGCAGAAATACGTGCTCGGTTGCGGTTATCGCCATGAACGATAAGTCGTTTGTGGCGTCGCGTCCGTTTTTGTCCTGACCGCCGACGATGAGGTTCTGGAAAAGACTGTAGCCCGCAAAGCCTTCGGCTGACGCGGCGTCTCTGACCTTGTTAAGATCGTTAAGCTTTACCCAGATGCAGTCCATAAGCTCCTGCGCTTGTACGCGTGTCAGCTTACCGCTGTCTATATCCTTCTTATAATAAGGATACATATATTGGTCAAATCGACCCGGGGAGATAGAGTGTCCGCTTGACTCCGTCTGCAAAAGCATCTGCACGAACCAGAAGGATTGGCAAGCCTCGTAGAAGCTCTCCGCTTTGTGTCTTGGAACTCTGCGGCAGTTGTAAGCTATCTCCTCAAGCTCCTTTTTGCGTCCGTAATCCGTTTCCGCGCGAGCCATTTCCTCGGCAAGCGCTGAATATCTTTCAGCGTAATTTATCGCCGCTTCACAGCTCATGATTACAGCATTCAAAAAATGATAACGCTTTGCGTAGTCCGCGTCTGCTTGGGAAAGAGCGGAGAGGGCATCCTTGGCTTCTTTGATTATTCCCTCAAAGCCAACTGCGAGAACCTTTGGATAGTCAACGGTGACGTGACCTATTCCGTTATAGAAATAGTTACCAGGGGTGAACATTCCGTGGTCGATGGCAGTCTTTGCCTCGTCTGACATATAAGAGGTCGCAAGCTCACTCGTGGTCTTACCCTTCCAGTATTTATAAACCTCGGAAAGTGTTTCCTTGGTCTTATCGGATATGTAGAATGGGTCAGCCACACGGGTCTCTACCGTGTCGAATTCGTTTTCCAGCCACTCAAACGAGTATTCGGGAAATACCTGACAGCCTCTTGGGGCTTTGGTAGCAGCACCGACGATAAGCTCGTTTTCTCTTATCGTTATTGGAATGTTTTCGAGAATGTGACGAAAAGCCTTTGCGCGCCGTGTAATTATAGGCTCGCCCTCGGTCTCCATATAAGACTGAGTGAGGAGAACTGCTCTGTCTGCCTCAATTTCAGGGAGCTTAGTATAAAGCGCGTCCACAAGCTTTTGTATTCTCGGAGATTTTTCAATGGGTTCTGTGTAGAACTTCATATTCAATCTTCCTTTTTACTGCATTTTTAACAAGCTTTATGACGTAATTTTGTGAACATCAAACACAAAAACAGAAAAATCTATAAAACGCCATAATTTGTTATATACATTATAGCACATATACCTTCATTTGTCAATAGAATTTTCTTTTTTTATTTGTGAAAATTTTGTTTTGTGATAATATTAGCGTAAAAACCTCAAATTGAAAACCAATAAAAACAACATTTTTAAATATTTTAAGTCTTTTTCTATGTTGATTTGTGTGGTGTGAAATTTTCTGTTGAAGAATACGCGGAAATATGGTATAATTAAAAAAATCAGATTTTTAATCTATAAACAAAGAAACTGTCAAATTATGATTTATCGGGGATATGGGGACGCGGGGGGACGCGATTTTCGCTTTTTTGAAAAAAAGCTTGGCAAAAAACTTCCTTGCTGGGCTGTAGCCCGCTTAAACATATATAATTCCAAGAATAGCTTAGTCGGGCTACAGCCCAGCAAGAAAGCTTTTGCGGAGCTTTTCTCGAAAAGCGACAACGCGTCCCTCCGCGTCCCCCGCATCTCCCCGATAAATCA
>JAFTXE010000026.1 GCA_017461745.1 Clostridia bacterium
GGTTGTAGCCCGCTTAAACATATATAATTCCAAGAATAGCTTAGTCGGGCTACAACCCGGCAAGAAAGCTTTTGCGGAGCTTTTCTCGAAAAGCGACAACGCGTCCCCCGCGTCCCCATATCCCCGATAAATCATAATTTAACAGTATCTTATAAATTATATATAATTTCTTCTATCATTTTCTGCGACTGCGCCGCCGCGCGAGCTACCATTTCGGGATATTCCATCTCCGCGTCTCCCGTGGCGCTATCGGATATGGCGCGGACTATAAGGCATTCGACACCGTTTACGTAACAGACGTGACCTATCGCCGCCCCCTCCATCTCACAGCAAATTGCGGCAAAGGTGCTTGCGATAAATTGCTTTCTTTCCTTACTTGAAATAAATTGGTCGCCCGACGCTATAATTCCGCTGACGGCGTTTATGCAAAGCTTATCAGCCGCTTTGAGAGCCGCGTCGCAAAGAACCTTCGAGGTAGGAAGCACTACTTTATTTATACCCGAAATAAGTCCCACAGGGTCGCCTATCGGCGAGGTATCCATATCGTGCTGAACTACTCCGTCAGCCACGGCTACGTCAAGAATATTCAATCTGTCCGTAAGCGTTCCGCCAACTCCCGTGTTTATAACGTGAGTGACGCCGAAGCGCAATATCATACTCTGTGCGCAAATAGCGGCAAATACCTTACCTATTCCGCACCTCGCTACGACAACGTCCTTGCCGAAAAGCACGCCCTCAAAGAACTCTATTCCGCTGACAGTCGTGGTTCTTAAATCTTTTATCTGCGCCTTGAGAGCGTCAACCTCAACGCTCATAGCGCCTATGATTCCTATTTTCATATACGTCTCCTTTGTGAAGTTGGTTTATAAGTTAGTTTATGATGAGGGTTTCGGGGTCTTTCTTTCGAGAAAGACCCCATACCCCAAAGAACTCGTGAAAAATAGATATTAGGGTTGTTGGAATATAGTGCTGTGCTTAATTGGAAGTGTGGCATTTTATAAGGTGGAAACCCGACGAACCTGCTGCGGTTCTTACGGGTTTCTTTTTTATTGAAAGATGCGGTAGGATACCTCTCCAAACTGTAGGGGCGACCATTGGTCGTCAGCGAAAAAGAATATAATTTTTGTTGAGTTTTGCCGTATATTTTTGCCGAACACACGCGGACGCCGCGATGGTTATTTACATACGCACCACTCCTGTCATTGCGAAGGAGAGCGAACATAGCGCGGCAATCTCATCTGTGAAACTAAATATCCAACTCCTCGTATATTTCCAAAAGTCGCTCCTCAAGCTCGTTTTTCTTTTGGTCAAGCTCGGCAAGTCTTACGTAATCGTACGCTGCCTCACCCGACGTTTCCTTGCTTATTTCTTCAAGCTCAGCCTCTATCTTTTCAGCCTCCGCTTCAAGTCGCTTCTTTCGGTTCTGCGCCTTTCGCTCCTCTGCGGCGCGTGTCTTATTTTGTAGATATAACTCTTTATTGCTCGGCGCGTCGTTCTTTGGCTGAGCCATAGCGCCCTCCGAGCCTTTTTGAAGCTCTCGCCTTTGTCTGTCGCGCATCAGCTCCTCGTAGCCCTCACCTTTTTTATGCACCGACATATCTATGGGACGCTCTGTGGGGCTTCCTTGCAAATCGAGTATTCTCGTTGCAAGCTTTCCGAGAAAATATCTGTCGTGAGACACGGCAATAACCGTACCCTCAAATTGCTCTATTGCGCTCTCAAGCGCCTCTCTTGAATCTATATCAAGATGGTTTGTCGGCTCGTCAAGCACCAAAAGATTTACGTCGGACAAAATAAGCTTTGACAAAGTAAGCCTTGCTCTCTCCCCTCCGCTAAGCTCTCCGACGCTCTTGTATACGTCGTCACCCAAGAATTTAAATCTCGCAAGCGTCGTGCGTATCTCCGTTTCGGTAAGCGCGGGGTAGGTGCTCCAAAGCTCCTCGAGCACGGTATTTGTGGGTGACAGCTCTTGATTTTCCTGATCGTAGTAACCCACGACCACGTTATATCCCACCTCAAAATACCCCTCCGTCGCATTAAGACGACAGACGAGTATTTTTATAAGCGTGGACTTTCCGCAACCGTTCGGTCCTACCAAAAACAGCCTATCCCCTCTTTTCACGACCAAATCAATTCCTGCTACAAGCTTTGGACAATGAGGATAATTAAATCCAAGTCCCTTAAGCGTCATCACGTCGTTTCCGCTTGCGATTGCCGTGGAAAACCCAAAGCGTATTCCTTTCGCCACGGCGTCGGGACGCTCTATTTTCTCCATCTTATCAAGAAGCTTAAGGCGGCTTTCAGCGGCAATTATATTGCGCTCTCTGTTCCACGCCCTCTGCTGAGCAATGTACGTCTCCTGCCGCGCTATCTCCTTCTGCTGATTTTTGTAATGTCTTTCCCATATTTCTCTGTCTATCCTTCTCTGCTCGGCGCTTTGCGTATAATTTCCGTTATAAAGCTTTGCCTTGCAATTTTCGATACACAGAGTTTTGTTGGTTATCCTATCGAGGAAATATCTGTCGTGCGAGATAACGATAACGCATTTCTTATAGGTAGACAGAAAGCCTTCAAGCCATGTCAGCGTCTCGGTATCGAGATGGTTGGTAGGCTCGTCGAGCATAAGGATATCAGGCTCACGGCAAAGCTCTCTCGCAAGAGCAAGGCGTGTCCGCTGTCCTCCGCTGAAGGTGCTGAAGGGGCGCGAAGCGGCGTCCTTATCAAAGCCCATGCCTGCAAGCGTTGAAGCGCAACGGCCTCTGAATTCAAGACCTCCGTCAGCTATAAATTTCTCATTCAAAGCGGTATATTCCGACACTATAGACTCTCTGCTTCTTCCCTCTGCTCCGCCGTCCTCGGCAAGCGCGCCTTCAAGAAAAGCGAGACGCGCCTCGGCGGACAACAGTTCGGGAAAGGAATTATACATTATCTCAAGGGCAGAGACGTCGCCGTTTCCGTTTGAAATATCCCTCAAGGCGTCGTCCTGACGCAGTATTCCCACAGTCTTATCCTTGGATATATAAACGCTTCCCTCATCTGCTTCAAGCTCGCCAAGTAAAAGCTTGAAAAGCGTTGACTTGCCACAGCCGTTTGAACCGATAACGCCCAATCGGTCACTTTCGTCAACCGCAAAGGATACACCCTTAAGAATAGTCTTTGCGCCAAAGGAAAGTGTCAAATTTTCCGTACTTAATGCTATCATAAAAGTTCCTTAAAGCTTTATTTTTACTTCCAGAGCAACGCCGAGAATTCTCGCCTCACCCGACTCAAAGTCATCGGTCGAAAGCTTTATCGGAGAATAATCCTCGTTCTCGGGAATAAGATACACGTCCTTTTTGGAGCGTGAAAAACGTTTTACCGTCGCGCTGTCGCCGCCAACCAGACAAGCTACTATATCGCCCTCCTGCGCATATTGCTGCTTGCGGAAGAGCACCAGCGAGCCGTTCACCATGCCGATATTCTTCATGCTGTCACCGCAGACCTGCAAAAAGAAATACTCGTCTGCGTCGTCAACGTCCGCAAGCTCACAGCCAAGCAAGGTTTCCTCAGTAATTATAGGAGAGCCCGCGCGTATCTCGCCGATTATGGGCACACTTTTGAGTCGTCCGCTCTCGGACAGATTTCCCGACGGAAGCGCTGAGTCGGCGGACAGCAAAAAATCTATGCTTACCCCAAAATATTCCGCTATTCTTTTCATTTTGTCAGCCTTGGGAACGGAGCGTCCGTTTTTCCAATCGGAAAAGGTGGACGCAGATATCCCAGTCTGCTTTGATACCTTATAAACGGTAGTTCCGTTCAGCTTTAGAAGCTCGTTAAATCTTTCGTAGCTCATGTTTCACCTCTTAGGTTTAGTTGGGAAATCCGAAAATTAACAATTATATTATATAACATTGCGCCGTGAATGTCAATAGGATAGATATAAATATTTCGGAAAACCGAAATTTTGTAAACTGTTAAATAAATTTGTAACGAGAACACGCTGACTCCGTCGGCGTGCTCTCTGCGATAGTGTAACTTTAAAACGCACGTAAATACATCTTTAGCACTATGTTCGCACTTTCTCCGTGTCATTCTGAGCAGATGAGACTTAGGGGGTGTATCTAATAAACAGTGCGAAGAATCTTTGCGACGAAGGAGCAACTAACGACATAGTTATTGGGAGATTTCTTGAAGCACAAGAGATTACCCACCTAAGTTGGTTGTTGCCGCAAGCGGCAAAGATCCTTCGAATTTGGCTTTAGTGCTCCCAATAAAGTGCATACGCTCAGGATGACACAGTGAGTGCGAACATGGTGTGTTGAATTATAATTTGTTGGGGAGAAAGTAAGACTTGTGACCAAGACGCACGCCGCCTATGGCGGCGTGCTCTCTGAGATAGTGTTATTTTAAAATGCACGAAAACACATTTTTAGAACAATGTTCGCACTCACCTTTAAATAAAAAAGAAACCCGAAAGAACCGCAGCAGAGGTTCGTCGGGTTTCCACCTTAGAAAATGCGTACTCCAAATTACGCACAGTACTATATTCCAACAGCCTTAATATTATTTTGTCACAAGTTCTTTGGGGTATGGGGTCTTTCTCCGAAAGAAAGACCCAAAAAATCCAATCACAAACTAACTTCCCAAAGCCCCCGAAATCGCACTTCTATCAATCATAGAAGCTATCGTCAATGATAACCACACCGTCAGCCGCGAGAATCATTCTCTGAGCAGGCGCGCTGAATTTGCGAGCCACGACGGTCAAGGGCTTGGTTACCGTTCCGCGAGCGAGGACCTTAACGCATCTTGCGTTTTTGGGAACGAGTCCCTTCTCCTTAAGCGCCTGCAAGGTGACCGTATCACCCGCCGCAAAGCTTGCGTCAAGCACGTCAACGTTGATTATCGCCATTCTTACCTTTGGTCTGCGTACTTTTCTGCTCTTGCGCGTCACTTCGGTCAACGGCTCTTCCATAACTATAGCGACCTCTTCGGGCTCAGGCTCAATAACTTCCTCAGGCTCTGCCTCTTCAAGCATAGGCTGCTCCTCGGGCTCGGGAAGCGTTTGCGCCACGGGCTCAGAGTCGTTTCTGAAGAATTCGTCGTCAAGAGTTTGCGCGTCGTATTCTCCTTCTACCGCAAGCACTCGCTGCCTGAAGAGCTGAACGGCAAGGTACGCTATGAATATAGCCATAATAACGTCAGCCGCCGCCATAACCCAGGTAAGCGACCATGCGGTAACGGGCTGCATTTTTATAGCCACGTGAGTCATTCCGAAAGGAATGAACGCCGCCATTGCCATGGAATTCTTCTTGCGTACCATCATAACCAACGCAACTGCTTCGATAAGTCCGATAACTCCAAGGCACGTCATTACGGGGGTAAGCTTGTCCACGCAAGCCTCGTCCTCCTGCAAACGCGCCTGAGAGCTTCTCGTCTTAAATCCGTCAAGCACGGAGGTGAGCATAACTTCTACAGCTCTTGCGCTATCCGCAGAGGAAATTCTCTGCTCTGCCGCAACGAATTCGGCGTAAAGCTCGTCCTTAAGCGCTTGCTTCTGTTCCTCGTCAAGATATTTAAAGCCGTCAATTACAGCGTCTATCTCATTCTTTGAGGCTTCCAGCTCGGCAATTGCCTGCGCCTTGGCGTTTTCAAGATTGTCAGCCTGCGCCTTTTCTGACACACCGTCAAGAGCGTCAAGAGCGTCGGACTTCGCCTTGTCTATATCGGCGGTGCTTTCCGCAATAGTAAGATCTGCCAAAGCCTCGTCGAAAATGCTGTCTACCTTATCCTTGATTTCCTTCTTTTCATCGGAATCAAGATAACCCATCTGGTCAACCGCGTCGTATATCTCCTGCTTCTTGTTTTCAAGCTCGGAGCTTGCAACCGTATTCTGATTCTGCTTTGCGGAGCTGTTCTGAGCGGCACTGTCCGTCTGTTGCTTTGAAAATTCCGTCTCGGCGTCACTTACCGCCTTGTTTATATCCTCAGTTCCCTTTGCTGCCTCAAGCTCCTGCTTTGCGTCCTCAAGCGCCTTGTCCGCGTCAGCCTTGAGCGCCTGCTTTTCGCCCTCGCTCAGATACGTCGTGCTGTCAATAGCGTCAACCGTCTCCTTGTGCTTGTCCTCAAGCTTTTTTTCCGCCTCGGCAAGCTGAGAGTCCTTTGCGGTATCGTTCTTGGACGCTCCGTTTGACGTTACAGTATTCAGAGCGCCGTCAGCGTCTGACTTTGCTCCATTCACATCGCTTGCGTCGGTGGCGTTCTTAAGCGCATCCTTTGCCGTGTTATGCGCATCGGTAGCTTGGTCCTTAAGAGCCTGCTTTTCGGTAGCGTTCAGATATCCGAGCGCTTCAATTGCCGCCAGTGCCTCGGCGTATTTCTTGTTTATCTCGTCGTTAGCCTTCGCCTTGCTTTCGATGAACGCAATATCATCAAGCGCCTCGCTTCTTATAGCCTCGACCTCAGCAGTGGTCGCCTTGTCTATATCGTCACAAGCCTTGTCGTATATTTCCTTCAAGGCGTTTTTATACGTAGCTTTCTCCTCGGCAGAAAGTCCCGTCATTCCGTCGATTTCTTTCTCCGCAGCTTTATTTTCACCGATCAAATCATCTATTGCACGGCTTTTGGTTCGCCATTCGTTGCTGATTTCGGCTTCCTTGTCAGCGTATTCGTTCAAAACGGGCATAAGCTTGTCTTTGTCGGATACGTCTCTTATTTTTTGCTTGTACTCGTCAATTAAGTTGTTAAGCTTTTCTATGAGAGCATCTTTAATGTAAGGCGAGGAATCAGCCATGTTTTTTCTTAGCTCTTCTGCGCTATCTAACGCCAATTGAAGCTTAAATTCCTTTTCAATATCGAATATAGCGTCATCGGCAATATTTTGTATTTCTGCCGCGTCCGTCGCAGCGTTTACCGCGGATATAGCGTCAGCCTTGATTTTGTCGATAGCGCTCTTGACCTCGGCGGAAAGCGCTGCGTCTGCGTTTTCTCTTGCCTTTGCCTCAATGCACGCGATAGCTTGCTGCCTGTTGACATTAACTATTGCGTTCTCCGCAATATCGGCGGGATCGGCGGCAGTGGCTACGATATCATCGCAGGCATCGGTAACCGTTTTCTCTATCGCCTTCTTTTCGGCGTCGGTAAACTTTGCGTAATCCGCGTCGGCGACGATCTCAAAATATCTGTCAAGAACCTCGTTTATCGCGTCAGCCTTGGCAATTACAGCGTCAGCGTCGGAAATAATGCTATCTATATTTTCCGCGGATAAGCCGTCTATTTTTTGCTTAAGCTGCTCAGCGTAAGTGCTGTAAAGCTCATCATTGCCATTGAGAATTTTATCAATTTTATCCTTCAAAGCGGTTTTATAAAGATTCGCGAGCTTGTTTGAATTGTTTCCGAAGAAATCCTCGTCGTCCTTCGCCACTTCATTCATACCGTTCAAGTGCTTGATTGCGGTCTCTATATCGGCTATGTCATCTGCCGTTACGTCCTTGACATCTGTGTGGAGTATCTCGTCGTAAAGAGCCTTGAATTCCTCAATTTCAAGCTCTGCCATACCTACGTTATACTCGTTTTCCAAAGCTGCCTCGTCAGCTGCTCCGCTTATTGAATTATCATACCGATCGTAAACCGTGTCAATTCTGCTTACGTCAGCGTCAGGGTCCTGAGCCTTTATAGCCTCAACGGTATCAACGTACTGCTCGTAGAGGTCGGTACGCTTATGCGCTTTTTCAACCTCAAAATCGACCTCTGTGGTACTCTTCGCTTGATCTATTTTTCCATTGTCGGCGTTATATTCCGCCTCCAATTCGTCCATTCTGGCGTCATCCTTGCAATCCTTGGTATTTATGTAATCAAGAATGTCGTCCTTGGCTTGCGCATGGTAAAGGTCTTCGGCATATTTCTCAAGAATGCTATCAAGGTCTGCTATAGAAGTATTTCCCGCCGCAGTAACAGCTGAGCCGCCCTGAGCCTTCAAGGCATCGTAATATGCCTTTTCGTATTTACCGCCGTCAGCCGCCAATGCGTCCATTGCGTTCTCAACAGCCTCAAGCAAGTAAGAGTTCATCGCTTCAATGGTCTTAGTGTCGTCGGCATCAATATTGGACTTAGCGGCAATATAAAACGGATTAGCGGAGAAATCCTCAGCACCGTATAAAATCGCAAAAACTTCATCAAGCTCTGCTAATGCTAAGTCTTGATTTCGCTGAATTTCTACCGCTGTCTTAGTATCATTGAGAATTTTTTCATACTCAGTGGAATTTAAAGAACTGTCGCTACAGCTCTCAAGCTTCTTTTTAGCCACGTCTACCTTTGCTTTTACAGCCTCGGAATCCGTAGCAATCAAAAGATCGTCAAGCTTTTCGCTATAAATACTAACCTGCATACGAGCGCAAAGTCCGCCGTTGCCAAAAAGAGCGTCTTTCTTTTCCGCAAGTACGTTTGCATTGGTCGCTTCATCAATTTCTTTTTTCAGCTCTTCAAACTTAGCAGTAACAGCGGCTTGTCCCTCTGTATCAAGAGAATCAAGATGCGTGTAATATATCCATGCTATATCGTTAATAGCAGTTCCCTGTTCGTAATACAGATTTATAATTTCTGCCGTAGACTCCTGCGATAGAGCATTGTCATCAAGTGAGTTATATTTTAACTGATATTGAGAAAGAAGCATATTTACTCTTCTTCCCACCTCTGAATTTATATTCTCGGCGGATTTATCATTAAGCGCATTATATTTTTCAACAAGTAACGCTTCGTTTTCAGCCTTTATTTCCTCAGGAGTTGCGGCGAAGGCGCTAAGCAAAAACACCGTGCACGTCATTAGTAGCGCAAGTATTAGAGCGATATATCCGGTTATTCTTGAAATGCGTTTTGTCATGGTGTTTTTTACCTCCGTTTTTAACTTCCTTGAGCTTTATGAAATGCCGCTTGGGGCAGATAATTCTTTATAATATAAATACTGAATAAATAATTAATTTATTATACCATTTTTTTGACGCATAGTCAATAATTCACGGCAAAAAATATATTAAAAAATTTTGACAGCTACTACCTTTTTTCGCTTGATTTTTCTATACTTCGACGGCATCGGAGCTTATCTGCTCTATTTCAGACATTATCGCCCCCCGCCCCTCTGCGTAATCTTCATATAGCCCATCTCCGCAAATGTAGATAGATATACGACAAAACTGCCGAAAGTAACGTCTAATCACTTTCGGCAGTTCTTTGTTTTACAGATAAATCTACTTTTTTATTTGATTGCTAACTAATCTATCACAGCATAGCCGCGCCGATAATACCCGCGTCGTTTCCGAGCTTAGCTATACGGATGTCGGTCATTTTAACAACGCCACCGCCGTACTGCTCCTTACGGATAATGGGAAGGAGAGAGTCGATAAGCGACTGTCCCTCACCCGAAATGCCGCCGCCAAGTGAGATAACCTCGGGCTGAAAGATATTAATTATAGTAGCAATTCCCGAAGCGAGATATTTGATATACTCGTCGTAGACCTCCTTTGCCGCCTCGTCGCCCGCACGCATTGCGTCACAAGCGGTTCTGCCCGATATCTTGGGTGCGTCGAGCATAACGGTCTTTCTGCCCGTTGCGCGACATTCCTCAATCTTTTCCTTGGTCATACGAATGAGCGCCGTTGCAGAGGAATAAGCCTCCCAGCAGCCCTTTCTTCCGCAGGAGCACTGAGCGCCGTCAACGCTTATAACGATGTGACCAAGCTCGCCGCCCGCATAGTTGAAGCCCGAATATACCTTATTATCTATAATGATACCGCCGCCAACGCCTGTGCCGAGCGTTATCATAACGCTGTTGGTAGTGCCCTTAGCCGCGCCCGCGCAAGCCTCGCCCCATGCGGCAGCGTTCGCGTCGTTTTCTATCTTGACATTAACCTTGCCACCAAGCTGAGCTTTGAGAAGGTCGGCAATGGGAAATTGACTGAAAGGAAGATTATTTGCGTATTCAACCACTCCCGTGTCGTGATTTGCAATACCTGGGGTAGCTATACCGATGCTTACGATATCTTCAAGCTCACAGCCAACCTCCTTGCAAACGTCTACGCAAAGCTTTGCGATGTCCGCAACTATCTCCTCACCGGGACGCGTTGCTCCAGTGGGAACGCTCAACTTTTTTACAAGCTCTAAATTTTCATTAACTACTCCTACGGCGATATTCGTACCGCCAAGGTCAACGCCTATTCTGTACATAATTCAATCTCCTTATGTTTTTTCATTGATAAACTACTTATATTATAATAAAACACAGCCACCGTGTCAAGAGGTTTTTGGCTGATTTTTCTTATTTTCCCGCTTTCCGTGGTCGCAAATTTCGCGCAAAGGACATTCCGTGCACCTCGGAGAGCGAGCCGTGCAAACGTCTCTTCCGAACTGAACTATTCTATGACAAAAATCGGATTGCTTTGAGGGCTCGACGAGCGCGGACATTATTTTTTCTACTTTGTGAGGGTCCTTAAGCTCCTCGGGATACATACCAAATCGCCCGCAGATACGAATACAGTGTGTGTCGGCGACTATGGCGGGCTTGCCGTAAATATCCCCAAGAATGAGATTTGCTATCTTTCTGCCGACTCCGTCAAGCGAGAGCAGGTCCTCCATGTTGTCGGGCACGACACCGCCAAATCTGTCTCGAACGGCAATACATTCCGACTTTATATTCTCCGATTTCTTCTGCCACAATCCGCAAGAACGAACGATTTTTGCTATTTCCTCAAGAGGCGCGTCTGCCATGGCGTCAAGCGTCGGAAACCTTGCGAACAGCTCCTTGCACACCTCGTTTACCCTTGCGTCCGTACACTGCGCCGAAAGCCGCGCCATGACCAAGAGTCGCCAAGGCTCGCCACCAAATTCAAGAGCACAAGCGGCATCGGGATATATTCTTTCAAGCTCGGTGACTATCGCCGCCATGCGCTTTTTCTTTGCCGCCTCAGTCATCAGACTTCTTCCTTGCCGTAAAGTACGTGCCTATATGACCGCCGTCAAGCAGAGTGTAAAGTATTTCGGGGTCCTGACCGTTGAGAATGAACATGGGAATTCCCTTCTCGGTAACCATTTTAGCCGCGTTGAGCTTGGCTATCATGCCTCCCGTTCCTCTCGTCGTACCCGCGCCACCAGCTATTTTATATACGCTGTCGTCGACGCACTCCACTCTTTCAATAAGTCGGGCGTCGGGATTGGAGCGAGGGTCGCTGTCGTAAAGTCCGTCAACGTCGGAAAGATTGAGAAGCAGGTCTGCGTCACAAAGCTCAGCGACGTATGCGGAAAGGATATCGTTACCGCCAAACTTGGTAAGCTCGTCGGTGGAAACCGAGTCGTTTTCATTTACAACGGGAATGCAATGCATATCGAGCAGTCGGCGGAAGGTATTCTCAGCCGCGGCGCGTCTTTCGGGGTTGGAAAGCACCTCCTTGGTCATAAGTATCTGCGCCACGGTATGACCGTAATCCGAGAAAAATTTATCGTATATCTTCATAAGCTCACTCTGACCGACAGCAGCCATAGCCTGCTTTTCCTCAGGCGTTTCGGGAATTCTTCCGAATCCCATTTTAGCAACGCCCGCGCTTACCGCTCCCGAGGAAACGAGGACTACCTGTATGCCCCAATTCTTCATGTCGGAAAGCACCTTGACAAGCTTCTCTATTCTGCGAAGATTAAGATGTCCCGTGCTGTGCGTCAGCGTAGACGTTCCCACTTTAATTACTACTCTTTTACTGTCTCTGAAATAACTCATTATCTATAACCTCATGAATATATTTTGTCGATTAAATTATATTATACATCATTTGAACGGATTTTTCAATAGCTATATTAAAATTACTTGACAAAAAGCCTCATTAGTGATATAATTATGTTTCATAAGAAAACGGAGGATATTATGGGGATCTGGGAGTTGTTGATAATGGCGGTAGCGCTTTCCATGGACGCTTTTGCCGTCAGCATTTGCAAGGGACTTGCGACTACGGGGAGCTATATTAAAACGGGACTGGTTTGCGGAATTTGGTTCGGAGCGTTTCAGGCGCTGATGCCGTTTATAGGTTGGCTTCTCGGCTCGACCGTTTCCTCTTATATAGAAAGCTATTCGGCATATATAGCCTTTGCGCTTCTCGCTTTTCTCGGCGTCAAAATGATATGGGAGGCGTTGTCCGAGGCTCGCGAGCAGAAAAAGGCGCTTGCCGAGGGAATAAACGCTTGCGGTTGCGCAAATAATGAAAAGAACGCGTCGTTGGGCGTTAAGGTAATGTTGGTCTTCGCTATTGCTACGAGCATAGACGCTCTTGCGGCGGGTCTGTCACTTGCGGCTATGGGCGCGAACATTTTCGTCGCCGTAACGTTTATCGGAATAACCACCTTTCTGTTTTCCTTTGTCGGAGCGGCGGCAGGCTCAAAAATCGGCTCGCGCTTCAGCACAAAGGCGCAGATAGCGGGCGGTATGATCTTGCTTGCTTTGGGTATCAAGATTTTAGTTGAAAATTTTATATAACAGTTAAGACCACCGGTTCAAACGGTGGTCTTAACTTTGCTTCAAAGGATCTCCGCGCATTTGCCGTCTGCCACTACGTAGTGCGCTCTGACGGCAATACCTGCGGAGGCAAAAGCGTCGGTAAGCTTTTCCGCGCTCAATTTGTCGGTGTTAGAGGGGATACATATTCCATCGGGGTGATTGTGAGCGATAATAACGCTTGCCGCGCCCGCCTTCATTGCCTGTTTTACCGCAGCTCTCGTCATTATCACGGCTTTGCCAAAAAATCCGTCACTAAGCTTGTCGTATGCTATCAGCTTCCCTTTTTCCGAAAATGAAAGCATATACACGCATTCATTGCAAGCGCCCACGAATAGCGCGTTCAAAAATTTATAAAGCTCGTATTCCGAGCTGAGAAGCTCCTCAACGTGACAGTTCTGCAATTCGTACAAGCGCATTATTTCCGCAATATTGCGTATAAACAGCGCCGTATCAGCTCCAACTCCCTTTATCTGCATCAGCCTTTCCTCGTCAGAGCAAAATATTCCTTTGATGCCGCCGAGGTCGTTCATAAGCTCGTGAGCTATTTCGTTGGTATTTATCCTTTTAAGTGGATAATACAGCATCAGCTCAACGTGCTCGTGCGGAGCAAGCAGTCCCTTACGGAATTTTTCCTTTTGTCTTTGGCGATGATTTTCATGTAGCTTTTTCTGCATAAGCTCTCCTTATCGTCAGTTTTATCTTTGACTTGCGTTTTTGAGTATCTTGGGAAGGCACGCTATGATGTCCGAGGCTATTACCGAATACTCTCCAAGGCTTGCCGCCGCCGAGTCTCCGCAAAGACCGTGCAGATAGACGCCAAGAGCTGCAACCTCAAACGCCGTTAGCCTTCCGCTCTTGTTCTGCGCAAGTATTCCGCCGATAATACCCGTCAGCACGTCTCCCGAGCCTGCCGTCGCCATGCCGCTGTTGCCCGTGTTGTTTACGTAAATTCGTTCCGTGCCGTCGGACACCGCGGTGTTATGCCCCTTCAGGACGCAGATAATTCCGTGCTTGTTTGCAAATTCACGGCAAACGCGCAGAGGGTCTTTCGTTATATCATCGACTTTTATTCCCGTAAGTCTGCTCATTTCCATCGGGTGCGGAGTTATTATTTTTCCCTTGGCATATTTATAAAGACTTGCATTGCGACTCAAAAGATTAAGTGCGTCGGCGTCAAGCACCGTCGGGAGCGTGCAGGTTCTCAGCACGCGCGACAAAACGAACAGCGACTGTCTGCTGATACCCATGCCACAGCCTACGGCAACCGCGTCCGCTCTGCTAAGCGCCGCATCTATTATCTCGGCTTGCGGCTCGTCAGCGCTGTAAACGGTGACTATTGCCTCGGGCAAAAGCGTTTGCAGAGGTATTCTGTTTTCCTCGGGTGTCAGTATCTCAACGAGCCCCGCGCCCGTCCTCAACGCCGCCTTGGCGCAAAGATATGCCGCGCCCGCCATGCCGACAGAGCCGCACACGCACAAAAGCCTGCCGTACGTCCCTTTGTTAGAGTCGGCTATCCTCGGTGGCATCAGAGAGAGGTCCTTTATGGAATAAGAAAAAATGTTCAATGAATTCATATATTTATCCTCAAAAACTGAAAAATACGTTTATCTGTATTAATTTTATCACATAAACCGCCGTAAGTAAAGAGGAATGGGAGCAATTTCTAACAAATTTTAATAAATAAGACGGAATATTTAAAAAAACTCTTGACAATCGGCTCAAAATGGATTATAATATGTATTGTCGCATTTTATGTCAAACAAAATAAGGCAAATAAAATGCAAGCAAAAACGGCAGTTTTGCGGAGGAAAATATGGTCATTGACGTAGGACCGCTTCTCAGAGGAGAGGTTAAAAAAATCGATATTGACTATATGCTTACCCCCGAAGCGCTTTGGGGTATCGAGTTTGAGTCCGACGCTCACGTGACGGGCGCTCTTACCGATAACGCGGGCTATATGCGCCTCGTTCTCAAGGCGGAGCTGAAATACCACGGAGAGTGCGCAAGATGTCTTGCTCCCGTCAGCGGAGTTTTCTCTCTTGACTTTGAGCGTACGGTAACCACCGAGGGAGTTCTTAGCGACAGTCAGCTTGAGGAAGATCTCGACGAATACGTCGTTATTCACGGCTCTGAGCTTGACGTAGACGAGCCTCTTTCCGAGGAATTGGTTCTTGCTTTTCCAAAGAAATTGCTTTGCTCTGAGGACTGTTTTGGCTTGTGCCCCAAGTGCGGCAAGCCTAAGCGTGAGGGCGATTGCGGTTGTCCCACCAAGGAGATAGACCCAAGACTTGCGATTTTGGCAACACTGTTTGACAAAGAAGAAACCAGCGATTAATTAAATTAATTAATACAACAAAAATTGTTCAACGCTTCAAGGAGGTGTAGATAATGGCAGTACCGAAGAAGAAAGTATCTAAGGCTCGCAGAGACAAGAGACGCTCCAACAATTGGAAGCTCAGCCTTCCCGGCATGACAAAGTGCCCCAAGTGCGGAGAGTTCGTTCTCAGCCACCGCGTTTGCAAGGCTTGCGGTTATTACGACGGCAAGGAAGTTCTCAATACTGAGAGCAAGTAATACGTAAAAAAAGAAAAGACGGTTCTATACGGACTGTCTTTTCTTTTTTTGCTGTAAGGCAATTCTTTGGCATGATATAGAATTAACATTATAATAAAGCCACGCTGACTTCGTCAGCTACACTCATCCACCGCTGACGCGGTCCCCCTTCCCTCAAGGGAAGGCTTGATTTTAATCCAACCTTAGACTACAGAAATTTATTTATATCTTAAACTTAGATAAAGTAGAGATAAAATTTAGAATAGCAAAAGTTCTATTTACATAAAGCCTTCCCTTGAGGGAAGGGGGACCACGACAGTGGTGGATGAGTGTA
>JAFTXE010000027.1 GCA_017461745.1 Clostridia bacterium
AGAACCGACAGAGAAAACTAAAGATGATGAAAGTTGGATATGGAGAAAGGATTATGAGGGCTTCATAGGGGTAATTAGTATTTATGAAAGTCAATGTATGGCTAAAGGACAACACTTTATAGTAATGAACAATGATACAAGATACATTAGAACAAGTGTAGGAAAACTAACATACACAAGAATTTTGAATGAAAGTTTTATCATACTTGAAACCACTAATAGCGTTTATACAATTAAACTAATTTCGTAAATAGAGAGGACGGTGAATAAATGGCAACAAGAAAACTACTAACAAACGGAAACGCCTTTAAGCGAACAGACGGTCGATGGGGTGGTACGGTATGGTATATGGACGAATCGGGCGAACGAAAACGCAAGTGCTTTTCAGGCACTACCAAACAAGAGGTCAACAAGAAAATGACCGCCTATATCGAGAATTTTAATAACGAGATTGAAATCTCAATAGAAGCCAATAAAACACTCAAGGAGAGCATGACAAATTGGCTTCGAGTGTTCAAGTTTCCATCGGTAGAGAGGACAACCTATGACAGATACGAATGTACCGCAGAAAACCAAATATATCCACTCATTGGTAATAAAATAGTCGGTAACATAACCGCAGCCGACATCAAAAAAGTCCTCAATCATTGGATGAATGAGGGATATGCTTATACGACAGTGAAAAAGGTACACAACATATTAAACGAATATTTCAGATACCTAACGCAACAGGAGCTAATTAATAAAAATCCAATGAATGCCGCCCCGATGATAAAGAAAAGTAACTTCTATGCAATACAAGAGAAAGAGGACTTACCGACGAGTGAGACAATAACAGTGTTCACAAGTGATGAAATAGAAAAGCTCAAAGCGGAAGCCGCCAAAGCATACGGCACAGGTAAGAAGCTATACCGACAAGCAGGAGCATATATCCTCATGCTGAACACGGGATTGCGAGCAGGAGAGATGTTAGGCGTTCTAAACAGCGATATAGACCTTGAGAGACGAGTTCTGCACGTACAAAGGGGAGTGAAGGTCGTAAACAAAAGAGACGGCGTAGAGCGTTCTGACAGCTCTACGGAGGTCAAGGTCGGAAAGCTAAAAAGCGCCACAAGTAAGAGAGATATTCCGCTGAACGATACAGCAATAAAAATGATTGAAGAACTACGCCAAGAGTTCTACTTTGGAGAAGATAGTCCGCTTGTGTGTAACGAGAACAGCGGTGTCACTAAACCCGATGTGTTCAGACGAAGATACCACCGACTACTCGAAGGTGCGAGAATCGAGAGTAAAGGATTACACTCCCTCCGCCATACCTTCGCAACAAATCTTGTAAACGGTGTGAAACAGCCCGATGGAACAATAAAAGCCTTGACGGTAAAGCAAGTAGCCGACCTGCTCGGGCACTCGACCACGCAAGTAACAGAGATGTACTATGTGAAGAAAGACACATCAATGCTCAGCGGCATAACAAATGACTTCTGCCTATAACACATCAAAAATATGCTGCTAAAGGTAAAATCAACTGTAATGTAGTAAATATCTTGATTTTTTGCTCGATATATGATATAATATATATAGTGAATTAAGAAAGAGGTAACTTATAAAATGAGTACTGAAAAATTAATTAGCGAAGTAGACGGAAGTATGGCGATTGAGGGAATGTGCCTTACGGATGATGATAAAAACAGGATTCGTTACTGTATCGAAAACCCTAAAAAGCTTAATGATATTCTAAAGCAACTTATTGATAAACATACACACTCGATGGGAGTAAATACCGATGTTGGACAAATACAGTTATGATTATGAATGGGATAAAGAATATTGCTATCCAAACTCATACGTTCTAAAAAATAAATTAAATATAAAAAGTCAAGAGAGTCTCTCAACCGCAGAAAGAGAAATCACTTCTTTAAAGATAGCCGTTGCAAAGAAAAATCCAATTTGGGGAAAGTTTGATCTTGTACACCTACAAATGATTCACAAATTTATTTTTGGAGATATATATACATGGGCAGGAGAATTGCGCCATGTAAATATTTCAAAAGGAAATTCGTTTTGTTTATCAGAACATATTGTTGAAAATGCAAATAAAATTTTTAAAGAATTAAAAAAGGAGAATTTTTTAATAGGCACTGATTGTGAAGAAAAAATACCTGAAAGATTGGCATATTATCTGGGAGAAATAAACGTTATACATCCTTTCCGCGAAGGAAATGGAAGAGCTCAAAGACTATTTATTGAATATCTTGCAGGAGTTGCGGGATATGGAATTGATTTTTCCGAAATAACACCTCAAGAAATGATAGTAGCGAGCGCTGAAGCGTTTAATTGCCAATATGATAAAATGGAAAATATTTTCCAAAAAAGCGTTTATCAACTTACGGAAGATACTCAAGAGAGATATATTCAGCTATTTTTTGGAGATGAAAGCGAAGAGATGCAATTGTTTCACGATAAAAACAATGCAGGTCCACAAATGATGATGTAACCTCTAACTATCTGTTAATAAACAAAATTAGTTGTTAAAACACATCAAAAATTGCGTCGGAGTAAACAAATAAAAGGGCGACCGCAGATAACGAAAAATCTGCGGTCGCCCGAACGCTTTTTTGAAGCTCTGTTGATACGGCTGCTGCTTTTTTGATGCTGTGGCAGACGGAACGGTTGGAATAGTTGGAATTATTGGAAAGAGAACTCGGAGATTTTGACCTAAAAGCATTAAAAAATTTCGTCATTTCCGCTTTCGACAAGGAAATACAGAATAAAACACACCAAAAAGAGAAAAACCGAAGCCGTTTGGCTTCGGTTATGGCAGGGGCAGGAGGATTCGAACCCGCGACCCACGGTTTTGGAGCGGCTTTGAAGCATGGAGGCTTTTTTGATTTTTCGCACATTTTGAACGCTTTTGGCTACGGTTTCGGCAGTTTAAAACTGCCGATTTTTCTTTCTGACGCTTTATTGATGCTATTCTCTAAAATACAGGAAGGTTTAAAAAGTTAGAAATATACTTTAATGGCTACTGCGAGCAAAATGGTATATTTTACATCCAAAGTGGCACGGTTTTTTAGTATTTAATTGTTGATATAAAAATAGCATAATTATATTAGACAGTTCTGTGCATAAAGACTGAATATCAAATGTGGAGTCATACAATTTTGGAAATGAGGACAGCAAGTGGGAAACATTAATTTTATAAGAGATGTGTACGGCAAGGAGAATATTTGCTCTGATACGACGGATGTTTTTTCAAAGTCAATGACGGTGGGTGAAAAGTAAAATACCTGGCAAAATCTTACTTCCGTTTCGTTCACCTTTTCGGCAGTTTAAGACTGTCGATTTTCTTTTTGGAGCTTTATTGATTTATGGTAAATTCAAATTTTAAACCATATAACAATAAATATGGTACGAACAAGCAAAAATGTTATTCTAATGACGCATACCTGTAGGTGGCATTCCAAATATTTTTTTGTAATGTTTGTAAAATCCCGAATAATCTTGAAAACCGCATTCTATTGCCGCTTGCGTAGCAGGAATGTTGCATTTAATTTTTTTATCCGCAAGAAAAATTCGCTTTTCCAAAATATATTTGTAAATAGGAATGTGCATATCCTTCTTGAAAATATGCGCCAAATAAGATTCGGAAATATGTTGTGCTTTAGCTATTTGTTGAACGGTGAGCTGTTTTCCTATATTCTGATTTATATACGTTATTGCTTTTTCGGTTACGGGATTTACGGGAATCTCGAAAGCCGGTTCTTCTTGTCCCTTCAAAAAAACGATGAGCTGTGAAAAATAGCTTTTAAGAAGTATCTCCTTTTCAGTTTGGGAAAGAGGTAATGAGTGTATCTCACGCATTTGCAAAAACAACAATTCAATGGTTTTGTCTTTTGTTATAAAAATATTTTTCAATTTTTCATTTATTATTTCTTCAACATTCGAAACATTTTCAAAGTTCAAAACACAGCGACAATAGTCCTTTTCTTCTCCATGAACGATAAAGCAATGAAAGGTATTTTTAGGTACTATTATGGTTGTAAACGGCGAGAGCTTTGTCGAGCCTTGCTCCGATATGAATTCGGCATCACCACCAATGAAGAAGAAAATTTCATGATAAATGTGTATTTCTTTGCCAGTAATGTCACGCATACCCTTGGCATATTTAAATTTGATTTCATTTGTTACTACAAATTTTGCGAATTCTTCAGACATAAAATCACCTCAGTAATATTATATAACAAAAAAGCAGAAATGTCAATATGTTGTGCAGAAAATTCCGTTTACATTGGAATTACATTATGGTAAAATATTATATGAGGTGGTTTTATGGTATATTTGTTGTTAGATGTGGGTAGTACATTTATTAAATATAGCTTTTATGACGAAAGCTCAAAGACTATATTGCAATCTGATAAATATCCTTTTCCGGATAGCAATGTGGATGATGGGAAACGATTCTCGGTATCCCTTCTTAAATTAAATAAAATAATTTTTGATGTTTTTTTACGGGCAAAAGTGAATGGTTGCGGTAAAGCATTTATTTGTGTGCAGATGCACGGCTTTGTATTGCGCGACACAGACGGTCACTTTGGTGATTATATTTCTTGGCGTGATAATAGCGGAGATACTGCAAGCACCGCTATAAAAGCGATCGATTTTAATTTGATGGGTACTTCATTGAAAAATAATTTGCCACTTGCAAAGTTGGCTTTTCGTAATTTAGAGGGTGAATTTTTTACGTTGGGTTCATATATTGCATGGTTGCTCACTCAAAACAATGCTACACATATTACGGATGCCTGTGCGTCGGGATTCTTTTATGCTGATACAGGAGAATATAATCAATATGCGGGAAGTTTAAAAATGCCGACAGCGTGCAAAAGTATAAGTATCGTTGGAAACTATAACGGCATACTTATATATACTCCTATAGGTGACCACCAGGCAAGCTTTTTGGGAAGTGGAGCACAGCTTAACAAATATCTCTTGAATATTGGAACTGCTACTCAAATATCGTGCTTGAGTGATGCAAGCTTCGCAGATGGAGAATATGAAAAACGTCCTTATTTTGATGAAAAAAGATTATATACTATCAGCGGTCTTATCGGAGGCGACCGGTTATTTGAGGGGAAAGGTTGGGAAGAACTTTTTGATCAGGTTATTAACGCCATAAAAAAGTTGCCCCCAAAAGATAAGATAGTTATTGGTGGCGGAGGTTCGTGCCGAATATATTCGTATTTGACATCAAGATTTGAGAAGCTTGGCATTGAATGTGATCATGCGGAAAATAACATAGGAATGGAGGGATTGAAAATGATAGCTGACTTGACCGACAGCAAAAAAATAGAAGTGGGCACAATGCTCTCAGAGGTTTGCTTTTCCAATTTTCCCGTTATTGCAAAAAACAGTGGATTGGATTTTGTAATTGTAGACAATGAGCACGGATATTTTGATTATTCCGATATTGCGCAATTAGCAATCAAAGCTACATTAATCGGAATTGATATGATTGTAAGGATAGGGGATAGTAGCAGAGGACACATTACCAAACTTGCTGATATGGGTGTCAATGCATTTTTGCTTCCGATGACCAATACGCCGGAGGATATTGAGAGAGTAATTCAATATGCAAAATACCCGCCAATAGGAGAACGTGGTGTCTCAACTACGCGCGTTCACACGTTGTATAATCCGCCTCCCCTTCAAGATTATATGAATATAGCTAATCAAAAAATGCGTATATATGCGCAGATAGAGACTGTGAAGGGTATAAAAAATATTAAGAAAATATTGGCTGATCCGCAAGTGAGCGGAATATTTATCGGACCGAACGACCTGTCAGTGGATATGAATAGTATAAATGATAAAACAGCGATACTGCAGGCAGTTGCACAGATTATTGAAGCGGCGAATGATGTCGGCAAGCCTTGCGGTATCATTACGGGAGATAAGACACTTATTGACGCCTCCATCAGCTATGGTATAAAAATGATAAGTAAGGGTAGTGAGCTCAATATGCTTATTAATGGATGCAAAAATATTAAGGAGGGAATTATAGGTGGTTAAGAATATAAGAATCAGGCAGATATATACGGATACCTTAAGCTGTGAGCCACTGTTGGAAAAAACGGCAAGCGGAGAGCTTTTGTGTATTTGCCAGTGTGGCGGTACACGTGAACCGGATATCAGAAATCGCGAATATGCGTTCCACAGTAAAGATGATGGAGAAACGTGGTCTGAAAAGGAAAGCATTTATCCGGAGGACGGTCAAGCGGTGTATTGTACCGAGCTCACTGCTGACGGAGACGAAATTACTGCGTATTTGACGGTTCATAGTGGGCGTTTCCTTGATTGGAAATGTCTTATGATGAAAAGCTTTGATAACGGATATACGTGGAAGAATTTTGGGTCTCCTCCTCACTTTCCCGAATACACGTTTATAAGAACACCGATCAAAGCTTCTGACGGTGCAATCCTGATACCTTATCAGACTTATCCTGTCACAAAGGAAGGACACGACAGGGTGTTACGGGAAGAAGATGATAAGACAATATGGCGTGTGGGTGTGCCATATTGTGAGGCGGGTGTTTTGAGAAGCAAAGATGGCGGAAAGCATTATCAGAGGCATATGGCTTGTCGTATGGACATGTCAAATGGTTGGATATGGAATGAGCCTACATTGGTTGAGCTCTCTGGCGGAACAATAGTTATGCTTTTGAGAAAATACGGAAATTCAAAAATGGGCGGCGGCTTCTTATATCGCTGTGAGTCAAAGGATTTTGGCGAAACTTGGTCCGATATTTATCGAACGGATATTCCCAATCCGTCAAACAAACCACGCCTGTTTCAGCTTGACAACGGAAGAATAGGTTTGATTCATACTCCTGATTCCGCAAACAGATATCCGCTTCAGCTTTGGATATCCGATGACGATATGAAGACCTGGAGCAATAAAACCACTCTCGCAGACTTTCCAGGCTCGTACAACTATACTGACGGATTTTATGAGGATGGACATATTAAGTTTGTAATAGAACACAACAGACACACCATACTCTTTTTCGATGTGACGCTTTGATCTATCAAGCTACAATAATACAGGAGGAGCTTTTTATGGATATGAATGAATTACTTAAGAAGATCAAGGATGGCAGTGTCAAGAACGTAATACTTGATACGGATACCTATAATGAGGTTGACGATCAATTTACAATAGCGTATCTACTTCGTGCGGAGGACAAGGTTAAGCTTTTGTCTATAACGGCAGCGCCGTTTTTGAACGAGCGTTCCTCATCTCCCGAGGACGGAATGCTGAAAAGCTACGATGAGATACTGCATACGCTGGAAATGGCAGATAAGAAGAATAGCGTTCCCGTGTATCGCGGAGCTACGGGATATATGACGGAAAAGAATGTTCCGCAGATATCGGATGCGGCGAGCAATATAGTTCGTATTGTAAACGAGAGCGAGGAAACTGTTTATATAGTTGCTATAGGCTGTATAACCAACGTGGCGTCGGCGATTGTGTTAGATCCTTCTATAGCGGACAAGGCGGTGGTTATTTGGCTTGGAGGACATGCATATTGGCACCCCAATACAAACGAGTTTAACATGAAGCAGGATATCGCCGCCGCCAATACGGTATTCGATTCCGGGATTGCGGTGATACATGTTCCGTGCTTTGGAATGTGTTCCGAGCTTGTTACCACGCTACCCGAGCTTGAGTATTATCTGCGCGGAAAGAATAAGCTTTGCGATTGGCTTACCGACATGGTGGTAGACTACGCACCAAAGCAATCTTACGCTTGGTCTAAGATAATGTGGGACGTAGCTGCGGCGGCGGTGCTTGTAAAACCCGATGCGTTTATGTACGATATTCGTCCTACACCGTCGGTCACCAATGATTTTCAATATAGTTTTGATCAGTCAAGGCATAAGTACATTTATATTAGCAGGCTGAATCGCAATATGATATTTGGCGATATGTTCAAGCGTTTGAGCTGAAAATGTGAATAAAGAAAGGCGGTGAAGACCATGAATGGCGATGCTCCGCTGAGGGCAAAGCGAAGTCTATATTTCATATAAAAAAATACAGTTCAATAAAGAAAAAGGAGAGATCTTATGAAGAAGATTATAAGCTTGCTTCTGGTGATCGTTATGCTTTCCTTTGCACTCGTTGGTTGTAAGCAAGACAATGAGGGTGATGACGGAGCGGGAACGGTATCAACAGGAGCGGATACGGGTGGATACAATGGGCTTGAAGCCCGCGATTACGAAGGAAAGGAGCTTGTTTTTCTGACATATTCTCAGGGTGTGACTGTCTCATCGCAAAACGATCTTTGGGGAGATATAAATGGCGGTCCCGTTGAACGTGGTATTTTCGAGAGAAACCAAATTATACAGGACAAATACAATGTGGTTATTAATAATATCGACATTACCGGAAATACTGCTACGGTCACCGAGGTCGAAAAATATTATATGGCTCAGGACGGCGCTATAGATTACGTTCTGTCGGGTACTATGAACAACATAACCTCGGGTATAAAGGGGAACGTTGTGTCAGTCGAAAGCATTCCAAATCTTCAGCTTGATAGAGATTGGTGGTACACCGATTTTATCGACAGCACTAAGATCGAAGGAAAGAATTTCTTCCTTATAGGAGATTTCGCATATACCTCATGGATGGCGTCGGCATGTCTGATGTTCAATCAGGATATGGCAGAGACATGGAAGATAGACCCCGAGGAGATATACGCTCTTATAAGGGACGAAAATTGGACGATAGAGAAGTTTACCCAATATACCAAGCTGGTCTATGAGGATAAGGGAAATGAGGGAACTTCACTTGACGATACTGTTGGATTTTATGCCAATAGTATGGCGGTGGATGCGTTCTTGGCCGGTTGTGACATTAGATTTATTCAATATGACTCAAATCAAAAGCTATCTGTTGTCATAGAAGACAGATTTTATGATTGGTATACCTGGATGTATAATCTTGCCCATGATTCTACGACTTGCTATATGGATGCCTCTGAACACTCCTTTCAATTCAACAGAGATACCTTTGAGGGATTGTTTGTTAAGAACCAGGCTCTTTTCGGAATGGCGCAATTGCCTTCACAGAATACGGAGCTTAGAGATGTTGAGTTCAAATATCTGTATTTGCCTTGTCCGAAATATAACGAGGATCAGGACAGATACTATTCATGGCTTCATCAGTTTAACAGCTCGAGCGTTGCGATAATGAACTGCGGCAAAGACCTTGAAATGCTCGGCAGAGTGCTTGAGGATTTTACGTTTTATTCAAAAGACACTGTTCGTACAAATTATTACGATACATTGCTTGACGGAATTATGGCAAGCAGCGAGACATTCGTTGAAATGCTTGATTATATAGTCGGTATTTATTCTATTGACCTAATGTCAGTATTGGCCAATCAGATATCATGGCTCAGCGGCTCAACGGGACTACTGAGACAAACTGTCAACCAATTCGGAAATACCGGTGTTTCAAGCTTAATAAAGCGTAATGGAACCAAGTGGCAAGGAATTGTTGACGATATCGTCGAACAGGTAAAGAAGCTTTCCTAACGGAAAAATAATAAATTAAACATTAAGGAGAAATCTATTATGAAAAAAACAGTATGTATGTTAGTAATTCTTATGATGCTTTGCACCACCGTATTCGGTATGGTTGGCGTAAGCGCCGAAGAGACCACAACCACACTTGACGAGGCTTTATTGATTCACTGGGACTTCGAGGGTACGGATCTTCAAACTCAACTTGCGAACAAGGCGCCCGCGGGCAACGTTGCAGATAGTCTTTTGCTTAACACCGACGGAACAAGCACTAAGATAGAGAACGGCGAAATTACCGTAGGCGACAAATCTACCGAGTGGCTGAGCTTTGCTATTGATACCGAGAATAACAAGGGTACTAAGCTCGTTGAAAACATAACCGATAGCTATACCGTATATCTGAGATTTAAGATGGATGCTACGCCTACCGGAGTGACAACTATTATGGCTCTGAATTATGGTGGTAGCACAGCTATGAGGGAACGTTTATATATGAGTAATGCGGGTGTTATGAAGGTTCGTTGGAATAATAACAGTGCATTTGACTATGCTGTTTCTGATCCAACCGTATACGCTAATGAATATGTAGCAGTTGCCATAGTCGTACAGAAGAATGCGGATGGAACTTTCAGCAATACATTATATCAGACATATGATGACTGGGGAGATCTTACTATGAGCGCTTCCAAAGAAAATCTTACGGGAGCTGAGTCTATTCCTGTTATAGCCAACGATACTAAAATGCATTTTGGAGGCCGTATGACTAACCAAATCGCAGGTCAAGACCAGGAAAGCTTTATGCAGGGAAACAAATATACATATGATGATATCCGTTTTTATGACAGAGCATTGACCGAGGACGAGATAAAGACCATCAATGCCGTTATTGACGATGGCAACAACGGAAATACCAATGATGGCACAGATATCGGTGACAACGGAAATACAGGCGATAATGGCAATACGGGTAATAACGATAATACGGGTGATAGCGTAAATAATGGCGATAGTGTCAATGCAGGTGATAACGTAAATACTGACAATAACGCAAATACGGGTGATAACGCAACTACAGGCGAAAATGAAGCAACCGAGTCCGAAAACGACGCTACGGATGAGACGAGTGGCTGCGGCAGCTCTATCGGAGCTATGTCATTGCTCGTCCTGTTAATGGGAGTAGGCGCGGCTGTTATAGGAAAGCGCAAGAGAAAAAATTAAAAAGGAGACTTACCGATCTATGAAAAAAACAGGTGTTTGCTGTATTTTGTTGGTGCTTGCCATGCTACTTACCGGCTGTGCGCATGAAAACTACAACACGGACATCGAAACCACGGACGTTGACAGTGAAATAATACCGGTGGAAAGCGACGACCCATTAACGGAGGTTGAAGAAATGACAGGGTATTTACGTTATCAAACGACTAACGGTACACAGCTTGCACCTGTTTTGGATATTCAGGGAGGACTTATAAGGAATACCAATAATTGGTATACGATAAGATCTACTATGGAGATGATAGTGGAACGAGGGTATACAAGAGTGTATATCGTTGTTCCAGGAGAAGGATATCCCTCTTTCTCCGCAATGAGATATTCCGCTCCTGTCAAAACGCTTGACTCAAAGCTTGATACCAATATTATGGATTGTGGAGGCGATCCCATAAGAACGTACGCCAAGGCAGCCAAATCCTTAAAGCTTGAAGCGATAGCTGTATATAAGCCCTACGAGGGAGGCGGAGGCATGACCGTGCCCGAGGGACAGACGGCAGATAACGGAAATTGGTATGAGGATGTGCCGGGCGGTAGGCGTACCTATTTCGATACCTTTATAACCGAGCATCCCGAGATGCGTATAGCACGCCGTGACAATGCACATGAGGTTAGTGACGCTCCCATTACAAAGATCGAAATATCATTTATGTTGGATGAGGTACAGGATAAGAACAAATACGGCACAACAGTTACCTATTCTGCTAAGCGCGCCAGTTCTATAGGTACTCCCGAGATAACGCTGTACGGAAGCAGTGACAACTATACGTATAAGAAATACGAGGGAAGCTTCAACACTTCGTGGAGAACAGATAAACGCGATGTTTACGACTCAAATGGATTGCTTCTGTATTCTAACGCAAATGTATATGTATTGACTATTGACGGATTTAGCTTTGAGGAGGGCACGGATTATATCGCCTTTACCTTTACTGATCAGGTAAGAAGCAAGCTGATGACACTTCCGTATTCCATGATTGATGTTTATTGCGGCGACGAAAAGGTCGTGTCGAGTGTGACAGCTTGGGCAAGGCGTATTTGGGAAGACAATTCTTATGTAAAAAACGACACTCCCTACAATCACACCTGGGGTTTTGAGGATGAGCCTGCTTTCAGCGGTAACTACTCTTATACCTCTGATCAGATTGCAAACTATTTCACGAATTGGGGCTTTGAATTTGAGTTCTACGGCTCGGGATATTCGGGCTCCGGCTGGACTAACGGAGTCGCCTATTGCGTGACCAAGGGAAAGCCTCAATATCTTGCGGGTACCCTTTGCGAGGGCTATGCTGAGGTGCGTCAGCATTGGCTTGACTACGTAAAGTATCTTTCCAAAGACTGTGGATATGATGGCGTGGAAATAAGATTGCAAAACCATTCCAGCTTTACCACCGATTGTATAAACTACGGCTACAATGAGCCTATTGCCGAGAGATACAAGGAGCTTTATGGCGTTGATATTACGGATTTGAGCGTAGAAATAACCGAGGAAATGTATGTAAAAATAATGAAGATACGAGGAGAATTTTTCGAAATGTTCCTTGAGGAGGCTTCGGAATATCTTCATGCAAACGGTAAGAAATTCTTTATGCACCTGATAGCCGATTACGCCAACGAATCCGAGTGGGGACTCGATACGTACAGCATTAACAAGGTGGCAAATCCTTTCAGACCCAAGGTGATTCTCGATTGGAAAAAGTGCGTTGACCTTTCAGATGAAATAAGCATCAAGGACTTTTTTTGGAATGTGTACGATGCAAGCGTCGGACTTGAAATAAAGAAGTATGCCTATGAGCAGGGAAAGACCTGTTGGATGCATATTTGCGTTTATCATGATGACGCAACGCAAAGATTTTTGACGAGTATTATTGAAGATCCGTATGCTACGGGAATGCTTTGGTACGAGTTCAGCGGTACTCGACAAAAGGAGATTTTCGATCCTCTTATGGAGAAGATTGGATTTTCGCGTGAGACCGTTTATGTAAAGAAAAATTGATAATCATACTGTGCCCTAAAGTTGCGTATGCGGTTTGGGGCACACATTTTTGACACAAACGCTTATTATGTGCGGAAATGACATATGGAAATAAAAACAATGTAAAAGAAAAGGTGTAATTAATGAGTAAAAATATACTTGTAATAGGGAGCATAAACGTAGATTACGTAACACACACGGATCGTCTTCCAAAGCTCGGAGAGACTATAATGGGAAGCGATTTCGCTATGAACTTCGGCGGAAAGGGCGCAAATCAGGCGGTAGCTATAGCAAAATCGGGTTGTGCGGTCAAAATGCTCGGAGCGGTCGGTAAGGACTTGTCCGGAGACTTGGCAATAAAAAACTTGGAATCCTTCGGAGTGGATACCTCGTCCCTCATAAAAGCAGACGCTCCCACGGGCGCGGCGGCAATAACCGTATGCGGAGGAGATAATCACATTATACTTGAGGTTGGCGCAAACGCCTATGTTACTCCTGCGCTCATAGACGAAAATGCAGAGCTTTTCGATTGGGCGGATATAGTGGTTATGCAGTATGAGATACCTACCGAAAGCGTATTGCATGCGGCAAGAGTCGCCAAGCAAAAGGGAAAAACGGTCATACTCAATCCCGCTCCTGTAAAAGAGGTTTGCGACGAGCTTTATGGATATATTGATTGGATAATACCCAACGAATTTGAAGCACAGCTTATAACTGGAATAGAGCAAAATAATGATACGGACGCGGAGGCGGCAATGGCAAGACTGCGAGACATGGGAGCAGGGAACGCAATAATAACTCTCGGCAAGCGAGGCTGCGCATACCATAACGGAGACAGTATAAGCTATGCGGGTATATTTGACGTAAAGAGAGTGGATACAACGTCCGCGGGAGATAGCTTTATAGGCGGCTTTTGTTCAGCACTCTGTGAAGGGAAGAGCATTGATGATGCCGTGTATTACGCAAGCGCGGTGTCGTCTATCACTATAGGCAGAGCGGGAGCGAGCGTATCCATACCGACGGCAGACGAGGTAAAGGATTTTTTAAGCAAGAATACAATGCAACCAAGAGACTAAGGAGAAAAACAATGAAGCTTTTTATTGACACAGCAAACGTAGAAGAAATAAGAGAAGCCGCAGAGCTTGGAGTTATCTGCGGAGTTACCACCAACCCATCGCTTATAGCAAGAGAAGGAAAGGTTTTTGAGGAAGTTATTAAAGAGATAACAACTATCGTTGACGGACCGATAAGCGCAGAGGTAGTAGCGCCCGACGCTGAGGGCATGGTAGCCGAGGCTAAGGAGCTTGCTAAGATACACGAAAACATTGTTATCAAGATACCCATGACATTTGAGGGACTTAAGGCTACCAAGCAGCTTTCTGCTCTCGGTATCAAAACAAACGTAACGCTTATATTCAGTGCCACACAGGCGCTTCTTGCCGCACGTGCGGGCGCGACCTACGTCAGCCCCTTTGTCGGAAGACTTGATGATATTTCAGATAGCGGTATAGACCTCGTTGCAGACATAGCAGAGATTTTTGCTATCCACGATATCAAAACGGAGATAATCTCCGCATCTATCCGCGGACCTCAGGACGTGACCGACTCCGCCAAGGCAGGAGCTCACATCGCGACTATTCCTTATAAGGTAATAGTTCAGATGTCCAAGCACCCGCTTACAGACGCTGGCATCGCTAAGTTTATGGCGGATTGGAATAAAACATTTAATTGAACTGAATAAATAAAAAGGCACTGGAAAAATCCTCGTAGCAGAGGTGGATCACAAGTGCCTTTTGATTTGCGAAAAATGCAGAATAACGCTTATTCTAAAATTAAAACCATGGGCCATAAGGCAAAAAATACTGCTTCGATTTAATAGCTGGAGAAATTGTCTTCCCCACATCGTTCAGCATAGCTGACAGGTATCAAATTTTGTCGATCAAAAATTGCGTCGCTGTAATCAAATAAAAAGAGCGAGCTATTGACAAAGACAAAAAGTTATGTTATAATAGCATCACAATTAAATAACCTTGAACAGATACCTTGCCGTTATCGTAGGGAGACCTACAAGCCACAGAAACGCGGAATAATGATTGGGATTATTCCTGTGAACGGCTGCAAGCTTACTACTTGCGGGGAGCGATGACAGATAGCGGTGATAATGATACTTCCGTGCAAAACGCGCGGCCGG
>JAFTXE010000028.1 GCA_017461745.1 Clostridia bacterium
AAATATAATTCCAAGAATAGCTTAGTCGGGCTACAACCCGGCAAGAAAGCTTTTGCGGAGCTTTTCTCGAAAAGCGACAACGCGTCCCCCGCGTCCCCATATCCCCGATAAATCATAATTTATCATTGATTTTTTTGTTGTTTTGTGATACAATATAATATAATGAATAAAAGAAGCGGAGAAAAGCATGGAAAACAATATTCCCGTTGAAATAACAGAACGCGTAGAGGAGCTGAGAAAGAGCCTTACGTATCATTCCGAGAGGTATTACGTATACGACTCGCCTGAAATTTCCGACTACGATTACGATATGATGTACTCAGAGCTTCTGAAGCTTGAGAATGAATATCCCGAGCTTTACAGCCCTACGTCTCCTACGGTGAGAGTCGGGGGCAGAGCGCTTGACAAATTTGAGAAGGTAACGCACGCGTATAGAATGGACTCGCTGTCAGACGTCTTTTCATTTGAGGAGCTTGACGATTTCTGCGCAAGAGTTTCAGAGAAGATAAAAAAGCCCGCCTATTCGGTCGAGCCGAAGATAGACGGACTTTCCGTGTCTCTCATTTATGAGAAGGGAATTTTCGTAAAGGGAGCGACGCGAGGCGACGGAGTTGAGGGCGAGGACGTTACCGAAAATCTCAGAACCGTATATTCAATACCGCTCAGCTTGGCAGAACCGCTTGACCTTACCGTTCGTGGCGAGGTCTATATGCCGAGAAGCGTTTTTGAAAAAATAAATGCGGAACGGGAGAGCAAGGGCAAGGCGCTTATGGCAAATCCCCGAAACGCCGCAGCAGGCTCTTTGCGTCAGCTTGATTCAAAAATAACGGCGAAAAGGCGACTTGATATTTTCGTATTTAACTTTCAGGGCGGCTCGCTTTATGCCGACGGACACGCGCCCAAGTCGCATACCGAAACTCTCGATAGGCTCACGGAGCTTGGCTTTAAGACGCTTGAGATGCGTACGGTAGCCGACAACTATGACGATATAGTCGCTCATATAAATAAAATAGGTAGCGCAAGAGACGGACTTGCTTACGATATTGACGGAGTTGTAATAAAGCTTGATAGTCTTGAGGACAGAGCGACAATGGGTGAGGGAACGAATACACCCAAATGGGCAGTGGCTTATAAATTTCCACCCGAAGAAAAAGAGACTATACTTGAGGATATAACCGTTGCCGTGGGACGCACGGGTGTGCTGACTCCAACGGCGGTGCTGTTACCTGTAAGACTTGCGGGAACGACGGTCAGCAGAGCAACGCTTCACAATCTTGACTTTATAAATAAGAGAGAAATCAAGCTTGGAGATACGGTAGTGGTAAGAAAGGCAGGAGATATAATTCCCGAGGTCGTAAGAGCCGTTACCGAAAAGAGAAACGGAAGTGAACGCACCTTTGAGATGCCCACTCACTGCCCGTCCTGCAATGAGCCCGTGTTTTACGATGCCGACGAGGCAGCGGCGGTGCGCTGTACTAACAGCGCGTGTCCCGCTCAGCTTTCAAGGAGCATTGAGCATTTTGCGTCTAAGGGCGCTATGAATATAGATGGGCTTGGACCGCAGATAGTTGAGCTTTTGTTAAAGAATAAGCTTATATCCGACGTTGCCGACTTATATACCTTGAAGTCCGAGGACATTGCGGAGCTTGAACGCATGGGTAAGAAATCGGCGGATAATTTGATAAAAGCAATAGATAATTCCAAAAATGCGGGACTTGAAAGACTTGTTTACGCGCTTGGAATAAGGAATATAGGAGAGGTAGCCTCAGCGGCTTTGGCGGCAAGATATAAAACGCTTGACGCTCTTATGAGAGCTACGCGTGAGGAGCTTTGCGAAATAGAGGACTTTGGCGAAATAACCGCCGATTGCGTTCTCAATTTCTTCTCACACGAGCCTAACGTAAGACTTTGCGAAAAGCTGACTGAGCTTGGACTTCTCACCGAGGCAACGGCAGCACCGACGGATAATAAATTAGAGGGACTTACCTTCGTGCTGACGGGAACTTTGCCAACTATGTCTCGTGACGAGGCGTCCGCTCTTATTAAGTCGGCTGGCGGCAAGACCGTGGGCTCGGTGTCCTCAAAGACCTCCTACGTAGTAGCAGGCGAAGCCGCGGGTAGCAAGCTTACTAAGGCACAAAGCCTTGGCATAAAAATAATAACCGAAGCAGAGCTTTTGGAATTGTTGAAATGATGGGGACGCAGGGGATAAGATTTCCGCTTTTTTGAAAAAAGCTTGGCAAAAAACTTCATTGCGGGGTGGGTAGTCCGATCCCCGATAAATCACAATTTGACTCACTGTGTCAGTACTACATCGCAATGACAATGTAGAGCGCGCTATTTTTTAAAAATAAAAAAAGAAACCCGTCAAACGCGCAGCAGCGTTTGACGCGGTTTCCACCTTAGAAAAATGCGTACTTCCAATTACGCACAGCACTATATTTCATCAACCATAATATTTATTTTTCACAAGTTCTTTGAAGGTGTCGGAAACTTTCTTTCAAGAAAGTTTCTGACAACGCATCCCCGCATCCCTCGCATCCCTCGCATCCCTGCATTACTGCGTATAATCTAAAATGCCTCTGTAGATCCCCTCGGCGAAGAGCCCTGGGTTGTCACGCATGAGAAAGGCATCGCCGGGATTGGTTATAAATCCAAGCTCGATAAGAACGGCGGGCATAGCTGTTTTTCTGAGAACGTAGAGGTTGGTGCGTACCTGCATACCTCTGTTACGCAGACCCGTTATCTCGGTCATTTCTCTCAAAATATCCTGACCGAGCGAGAAAGCAGCGGACGGTCGTGAGAAGGCGAAGCCTTCGCTTCCCGTGGCGGCGGAGGACTCGGCGGCATTGGTATGCAGACTTATAAAATAATCCGCGCCCCAAGAGTTTGCGTCGGCAACTCTTAGCCTGAGGCTTGTGGAATTTGACGTGCCTATCTGCGTCGTGGGGGTCGGACGGGATAGCCGCGCCTCGTAATTTGGATTGGCGTTAAGACGCTCGGCAAGCTCTATCCCAATAGGGTAAACGAGATCCTGCTCCCTCAGTCCGTTTCCCTCTGCTCCCGCATTGGGATTTTTCGGATTATGCCCTTGGTCAATATAAATTTTAATTGCCATATCTTATCTCCGTGTAAAAAGTTCGTTAGTATATTATATTCGTGAGATTTAAGGAAATGACACCAATAATCGAAAGGCGGTATTCAACTGTGATAGAACGGGAAAAAAATAAAATAGTGGGTGGTATGCTGTATCTTGTGGCAACGCCCATAGGAAATCTTTCGGATATAAGTGAGCGAGCGGTAAAGACCTTGTCGGAGGTTGACTTTATCGCCGCCGAGGACACGAGGAATACGGCGAAGCTTTTGATGAATCTCGGAATTTCCAAGACGCTTATTTCTTATCACGACCATAACAGACGCGAGGCGGGAGAGAGAATTGCGGAAAGACTTGCATCGGGTGAGTCGTGCGCACTTGTTACCGATGCGGGAGTGCCTGCAATATCCGACCCGGGTGAAGATCTGGTTGCACTGTGCGCCGAGAGAGGAATTCCCGTGACGAGCGTCCCGGGCGCTTGCGCCTTTATCACCGCGCTTACTCTGTCAGCACTTCCGACGAGACGCTTTGTCTTTGAAGGCTTTTTGCCCGTGAAGAGCAAGGAGAGAAGAGAAAGACTTGACGCGCTTTCGCGCGAGGAGCGCACGTTCGTTTTGCATGAAGCTCCGCATAAGCTGAGAACTACGCTTGCCGACCTTGCCGACACCTTGGGGGGAGACAGACGGATATCCGTTTGCCGAGAGCTGACGAAGCTCAATGAGGAGGTAATCAGAGTGACGCTTGCTGAGGCGGTCGAATATTACGCCGAGCGTGAGCCGAGGGGAGAATACGTTCTCGTGGTTGAGGGCAGAGTGAACACTCAAACGCCGTCTGACGCACCCGTTATGTCACCCGAAGAGGCAGTTGCATATTATGAAAAGCAGGGAATGAATAAAAATCAGGCAGTCAAGGAGGCGGCAAAGCTCCTTGGTATTTCGAGAAACGAGGTGTACAGAGCTACTATCGACGATAAAAATTGACGGATTTTATCATCATTCATAATTTTTTCGCCGTAATTGCTTTAGATTTCTACATATTTAACTGCGAATTTTTGTTGATTTTTTTGGTATAATATGATATCATATTATGTATAATATTCGTATTTTATTTTGAAAGGATATATTGTTATGGAAAAAATGAAGGTTGGCGTCGTAGGCGCTACGGGTATGGTTGGTCAGCGTTTTCTGACCTTGCTTGAGAATCACCCCTATTTTGAGGTTACCGCTCTTGCGGCTTCCGCACGTTCAGCGGGCAAGACTTACGCTGAAGCCGTAGGCGACAGATGGAAGATGAAAACTCCCATGCCTGAGCAGTATAAGAACATGATAGTTCACGATGCGGCTAATATTGAGGAAATGGGCAAGCTTTGCAGCTTCGTTTTCTGCGCCGTTGATATGAAGAAGGACGAGATAAAGGCTCTTGAGGAGGCTTACGCCAAGGCTGAGATCCCCGTCGTTTCCAATAACTCCGCAAACCGTTGGACGCCCGACGTTCCCATGGTTATTCCCGAAATCAACGACGCTCACCTTGAGGTCATTGCCGCTCAGAGAAAGAGACTCGGAACTAAGAGAGGATTTATCGCGGTTAAGCCTAATTGCTCCATTCAGTCCTACGTTCCCGCCCTTACTCCTTTGCGTAAGTTCGGCATCAAGGAAGTAGTCGCAACTACTTATCAGGCAATCTCAGGCGCGGGTAAGACCTTCAAGGAATGGCCCGAAATGATAGATAACGTTATCCCCTACATTGGCGGCGAGGAAGAGAAGAGTGAGCAAGAGCCTCTGCGCGTTTGGGGTAAGGTTGAGAACGGCGAGATAGTCAAGGCAGATGCTCCCGTTATTACTACTCAGTGTATCCGTGTTCCCGTAACTGACGGACATACGGCTGCTGTATTCGTAAGGTTTGAAAATAAGCCTACCAAGGAAGAGATACTCGAGGCTTGGAAGAACTTCAAGGGTAAGCCTCAGGAAATGAAGCTTCCTCACGCTCCCGAGCAGTTTATTACTTACTTTGAGGAGGATAACCGTCCTCAGGCGGCTCTTGACCGTGATATTTACGGTGGTATGGGCGTGACCGTAGGCAGACTTCGCGAGGATACGCTCTACGACTACAAGTTCGTAGGACTTTCCCATAATACTCTCAGAGGAGCGGCAGGCGGCGCTGTCCTTATTGCAGAGCTTCTCTATAAAGAAGGCTACTTTAACTGATAACCTTAATCAAAAAATGCTGACCTTGCGGTCAGCATTTTTGCGTTGATTTGTTATATTATTTATCCAAGCGTCTGGCTCTTGGCTGCGAACTCAGATGGTGTCATTCCGACGGTTGACTTGAACACCTTGCAGAAATAAGATGAATTTGCAAATCCCACGGCTGTGGCGATTTCTTCAATTGAGCCCGAGGAGTTTACCAAAAGCTCCTTGGCTTTTTCTATGCGGTAATTTTGAATGTATTTTGCGGGAGCGACGTTGAATACCGAAAGGAATATGCTTCTGTAATAGGTCTCACCCATGCCCGACATCTTAGCAAGGTCGGGGGTGTAAAGGTCTTCCTTGCGGTAGTTTGCCTCTATGTATTTTACGGACCTATGTATCATTTGGTATTTTCCCGCAAGGGAATATGTATAGGAATTGACTGATGAAAGCAGAGTTACGAGCGCATAAAGCTCGGAGAGACATTTGGAGCGATAGGCGGGACCCTTCAGCTTCCAATACTGCGAAAGGCTTTTCAGCGTAGCGGAAACCTCCTTGTCCTCACCCGTGAAAAATTCGCAGACCTCAGCTCCTTCACATTCACCGTCAAATTCAATTATTGCGCAATCTCCCGCCTTGTATACGTAAAGAGAGTATTTAGTGCCTGCGGGAATAAAAAGAATATTATCCTTGTCGGCAACGTATTTTTTTACGCCAACGGTGTATTCGCTCTTTCCTCTACGCTTTATGATTATGGCTGAATGAGCGGCAACGGACTCGCTTTCGGTGTCCTCGGGGAGAGTGTATGAATAGACGTCGCATATTTTTGAAATGATAATATTTGATATGTCGAATTTTTTCATTTTGTCAATTCCTCTTCTTTTAAAATATAATTTATCATCATACAATAATTCTTGAAAAATCCCAATTAATTCACGGTAATATTATACCACAAATATAATTTTTTGTCAATAAGTGTCGAAAAAAGTTCACAGATAAAAAATACAATAACGCAAAAGAGCCGAGTTACTTTTACTCGGCTCTTTTGTTGCCGCCTATCAAAGAAAGCTCTTTGCTTTTTCAACAGACCTTTCCTGAAAGCTTACTATTCTTCTGGCGAGCGACAGCGCCTGCTCGGAGCAATTGGAATTTTCATAATCACGGACAAGACGAATGGTGTCGGTAATGCCCATGGTCGTGCCCTCAATAATCATTTCCGCAATGTGCTCGTCGGAGGAGTCCTTTAAGGTGTTCATTTCGATTCCGATTTTTGCGGACATCTTGGTCATGATTCCCGTGCCCTTTATCTCACCGCCGCACTCCTCCATCTGCTTTTTGATTTCCGCGCTGTATTTTGCGTAGTCGTTTAGCTGAGAGGTAAGAAATTCCGTCAGCTCCTTTGTCTTGACCTTGGGAAGCACGTCGGTTATAGATTCCGTGCCCATAGTGACGTTTCTGTGAAGCTCGTCAAGAAGCTCTGCCGTGCAGTTTCTTGCCGCAGCCATTTCGGGAATAGGGCAGCTTTCGCCCTCGTTGCAATTTCGGTTCATAAAAATACCTCCATGTACTTTTGCTCTTATTATATCCCAAAGGAGCGAAAAAATTCAAAAAAGTGTTGAAATTTTACCCATTAATATGATATAATTATAAGACCGCGCAATGCGGAATACTGTATTTTAGGAGAATTAAGAATGACGGATAAGGAAATTGCGGAGATACGCCGCAGATTCAGAACGGATAAAAGCAATATAAGCCACGTCAGAGGCTGTTACGTTAATGAGAAAAAGGAGATAATCTCAGAGTTCGACCAGAGCCTCGGAATGATGCCCGAGGACGACGCTGAGGAAATGCTCAAGGTGCTGAAGAAAACTCTTTCGGGCGCAAAGGGCAGAAATCTCATCGATATAGAATTTTCAACTCAGCAGGTAATGGAGAGCGAGGAGCATAAGCTGCTTGCCGACCTGCGCCACTCAAAGCTTGCCGACGACGAGACGGCGCATAAGCTTTACGATAAAATAATAGGCACGCTGGAGCTTGACGCAAGCTACCTTATTTTGCTCGCTTACGACTGCTACGACGTCTTTTCAAAGAGCGCCGACGGCGAGACGGAGACCGAGTCCACGAGCGTGTTCAATTATTTCCTTTGCAGCGTTTGCCCCGTAAAGACGGGCAAGGCAACGCTCAGCTATTATCTCCCGGGTAAGTGCTTCCGCACCGTTGCGGCTGATACCGTACTTGGCGCGCCCGAGCTTGGCTTTATGTATCCCGCGTTCGACGACAGAACTACGAATATTTACGGCGCGCTTTACTACACAAAGAAGCTCAACGATAGCCACGACGAGACCGTTGACGCGCTCTTCCGCTCAAAGCTTCCAATGCCTGCGGCAGTTGAAAAGGAGACCTTTGCGCAGATACTTGAAGAAGCGGTTGCGGACGATTGCAGTATGAGAGTAGTACGCACGGTACATTCGCAAATATGCGGAATGATTGAGGAGCATAAGGCGCAGAAGGTCGAAGAGCCGCCCGTGCTTACTAAGAGCGACGTCGTCGAGATACTCAGATATAGCGGCGTTGCAGACGAAAAGGTTGATACCTTCTCGGAAAAATATGACGAGGCGTTTGGCGAAAATACACGCCTTAACCCCCATAATATAGCCGACGTCAAGACGCTCAGCGTAAAGACTCCCGAAGCGACGGTCAAGGTTGCGGCGGGTCACGGCAGCGCAGTCGAGACGAGAGTTATCGACGGAGTAAAGTATATACTTATCCGCGCCGACGGCGAGGTCGAGGTCAACGGAGTTAATATACATATTTAAATTTAAATTGCGGCTTACCAAGTAGAAATCTCCCTTGTACTTATCTTTAGGTGGAGCTGAATATACACCGACAAAAGCAGGGCAGAGAATTTCGGTTTCTCTGTCCTGCTTTTTTGTACAAAATCACGCGAGTAAATAGTTTAATATTATTAACAAGTATTGACAAAACACCACAAAATATGGTATAATATGTCGAAAAAAAGGAGGGAATTGGGTAATGCTTGAAATGATAATGGCGATTGAAAATGAAGAAGACCGCCACTTTGTTTTAAAATTAGTCGAAGATTACTATGATAAAATGATATTGGTAGCGAAGAAGATAGTCAAGGACGATAGTGTCGCCAAGGACGTTGCGGGCGCGACTGTTGAAAACGTTATCAACTACATTGAAAAATTCAAGAAAGCAGATGAGGAGCAATATCTCACAAAGCTGGTTATAGTTACTTGCAGGAACATCAGCTATAAGCGATATAATGCGGTAAAGCGCGCTAACAGCAAGAAAAGCTCTATTGTTTTTGAGGACGAGGGAGAGCGGAAGGAAATAGAGCTGTCCGACGTCGAAGAGAGCGTTGAGGACCTGATAATAAGTGAGGAAAATTGTAAGGTGCTCAGAGAGCTAATCGACGCGTTGGACGATAAATACAGCGACGTAATATGGCTAAGGGAGCAACAATACGATAACGAAGAAATTGCACAGATACTTGATATCTCGGTTGACCTTGTAAGACAAAGAACTCTCAGAGCGAGAAAAAAGATTTTAGAAATGGCGGGGGATAGATTGTATGGCATATACGGGAAGAGATAAGTTAGACCTTATGATAGGCTTGGCTCTTTCGCTTGAAAGGGACAAGGACCTCGTCATGTTTGACGAGCTTGACACCTCGGAGGTAATCAAGGATAAAAAGTATTATCAAGTCAAGAAAAGCATATTCAGAAATTACAGAATAAAAACGGTGATGCGCCATATAAAGACGGGAGTACCCAAGGTAGCGGTCTTTATCGTGGCGATTCTTTCTGCCGCAACTATAGCAGTCACGTCAATAAAGCCGTTGCGTAATGCCGTCATCGACGCTATTATCGAATGGCGCGACGAATATCTGACGATAAGATATAACGTTCCCGAATCGGAATATCCCGAGGAAGAGGAAACAACGGAAATCACGACGGAAGATACAAGCAGCTCACAAGAATTGCAGACACCCGCAGAAACTATAATACCACCGAAGAGTATTGAGGAAGTAAGAAAGCCTACGTACGTTCCTGAGGGAGTGGTTGAAAATGTGGTAACCGAGAATAGCGGAATGGTAATAATAGATTATTATTGCAATAATGATTATATGTTTTCTTTCAGCCAACAATTACTAACTAAAATTGCTGCATATGTTGATAATGAAACTGTAACGATATCTCAAGTTAATATTAATGGTTATAAAGCTCAAGCAGTAGAAAATAAAGCAGATAACTTTAAAATTATAATTTGGAATGATGGAGAATATATTTATCAAATTAGCTCTACTGTTTATGAGATGAAAGAATTGATTGATATTGCTAAAAGTGTAAAATAATACAAAAAGAACAAAAAGAGACTTGGCTTTTTGTTTATAGTTACAAAAATCGGAAAATGTTGTCACATTTTCCGATTTTTTTAGATTATATATAGTGTGGCCACAAAAAACATTTAAATAAAAGGAGAATATAATGTTAAAAAAATCTTTAAATAAAAAAATTATAATATCATTGTTAGCAATAATTATGCTTTTTAGTTGCTCTGTAAATATCTTTGCAGCACTTCCCCCAGAAAATGAAATTATACCACTGTGGGATAATATTGCTACTGTGAATATAGGTATAGTATTTGATGGAAATGATGGTGTAGCTACAGTAGCCGCAAGAAAATCTTCTAATGCAGATTTAATTGAAGGAACTCTTTATCTATATAAGTGGGAAGACAATGATTGGCAATACGTTGATGCTGTTTATGGAAGTAAGTCAGTAGGGACATTAGGTTTAGATATTGAATTTGTAGGTGAAACAGGCGTTGAATATAAAGCTGTATTTATCGTAACCGCACACGACGGTCAATACGCGGAAACTGAAACGTTTGAGCATTATGAAATCTGCGAATAATTAAACTGCTTCACGGTGGCAGAATTGGTTACATATTTGTGCCGATTCTGCCACATGAAAATAAAATTAAGTTAAGGAGGATAAAAGTATGTCTGAAGTAAAATACGGAATAATCGAAGAGACGTATCACTGTTTTGAAAAGACAAGAACATCGTACGGAATAGCCGCATATGACGTTGACGACATTACGGTCGTAGCGTCAGCGCATGACGTTTCCGTTGATGTCAATGAAATAATGACGCTTGCAAATAAATGTAACGAGCTACAGCTTTCTTGCGACCATCTTTGTGATATTGTAAACGATTTCCTCGCCGAATAGTCTGAGGAACAGCAAAAATCGAATAAGCAATTGCTTTCCTCCGATATTTCGGAGGTTTTTTATTGCTACGATTTACAAATTTGATGATTGTAAATGTGTAAACCTCTCATTAAGGTTCTTGGTATAACGCTTGTGCCTACTACGCTTGCGTAATGACGGAGCAACTAACAACTTATATGTATTTTAAAGTTACACTGTCGCAGAGAGCACGCCGCCTCCGTCGGCTACCCTCATCACAGGGCAAGTCCGCAAGTTCGCAAGCGAACATTGCCAGCTTGCGCGGGAGCTTCCCCCAAGGGAAGCCTTTATATAAGCCGAGCATTTGCTATTTTGAATATTATTTTTGCTAAACCGTAGGTTAAGAACAAATAAAATTGGTGTAAATGCAGAAGCGATTACAACCAAGGCTTCCC
>JAFTXE010000029.1 GCA_017461745.1 Clostridia bacterium
AGATTTTATAAAGACGGAAGTAAGATAATACTTCACCCTGAAAATAAAACTATGAAAGATATTATAGTTAAAGAGTGTGATATACAGGGCGTTCTTGTAAGTTGTATAAAGATGTATTGACCTTTGGAGGTAGTATGAAGCACACAAATAGTAATTGGAAGCCAATGATAATGTATTGTAACAACTGCTCACAAAAGCTCATGGGCTTTATGAATGATGAGAGCATTACAAAATACGAGTGTTCGCGATGTCAATGCTCGCTTGTGTCAAAGCAAATGGGCAGACGACATACGCAAGTGGATATATACGCTCCAGTGGAGCAGGTAGCAATATTTTAAATAAACCTTAAAAAACTGAATGGTGTAACGACGGTAAGGTCGGGTTGAAACAGAGCCCATGTAAATCCTTATCAGGTCATACACGATAAATCGGGACGTTTAAACCGAACATACACGAGAGGACGCCGATAAGTAGGTACTCAATTCAGAGTATCTGTTTATCGGCGTCCTTTTTTGCTTAATTATGCGTGTTTTGTCCGTACACCTCAAAAATATCAATGTCTGCAAGTCTTAGCAAGCACTGAATTTTGAGGACATACGTACGTACAAGTCCCCAATTCTCTTGTTGGGAGATACCCCAAACCCCATTTTGTTTTTTTGAAAATATCCGTAGCAGAGTTGATAGAGGATATGGAATGCACACCGTCATTATCTCAAACTGCAAAATTAAAAGAGTTGAGCTCAAAACAACAGCTTGATGCAGATACGCTTTATGACGTAATGACGATACCCAAAGCTAATCAAAAAGAAACACTCAAGCTTGATATGGACAAGCTAAGAGATTTCTTCCCCGATTGTTTACCTAAAGACATGGAGACGATTATATTTCAAATCCTCAAGGATTGGAAAAGGAATAGGGAAAGGCAGAGAAGATTCGATAGAGAGGAGAGATAAAAATATCGGGCAACTCACATTTTGTGAATTGCCCTAAGCTTTAATTGTCAAGAAAGACAAGAAATCCGAAGCCATCACCTATTGGTGTTGGGTTCGGATTTCTACTGTTTGGTGCGGGTAAAAGGACTTGAACCTTCACCGAGGAACCCCGACTAGAACCTGAATCTAGCGCGTCTGCCAATTCCGCCATACCCGCATATGAAGTAATAGGTAAGAGTGAATAGTAAAGAAGTCGCTCTCGCTATTACGTTTTGCTCTTTAATTTTTACACGGAGTGAGGTCTCCGAGGCGGAGGGATAGTTGCCACGTTCCGCTTAATCCCTACTTGCGTGGAACATCATATATTATACCATAATGAGAGTGCTTTGTCAATAGTCATTTTCAAAAAACTCGAAAACTTATTTTATTTATAAATTCACAAATATTTATTGAATTATTCAAACACCTATGCTATAATGATAATAATAGGGGACAGGGAAAAAGTTCCCAATAAACAAAAAGGAGAAAAGAAACATGAGCGAAAAGACTAACAAATACAGTGGAACTCAGACAGAGAAGAATCTGGAGGCGGCTTTTGCGGGCGAATCTCAGGCGCGTAACAAGTACACATATTTTGCGTCTAAGGCTAAGAAGGAAGGCTACGAGCAGATAGCGGCACTTTTTCTTAAGACTGCGGATAATGAGAAGGAGCACGCAAAGATGTGGTTCAAGGAATTGAACGGCATTGGAGATACAGCTGAAAATCTTGAAGCGGCTGCTGACGGCGAGAACTACGAATGGACTGATATGTACGAGGAGTTTGCAAAGACGGCTGAGGCAGAGGGCTTTACCGCTCTCGCAAAGAAATTCCGTATGGTAGCGGCAATTGAGAAGCACCATGAGGAAAGATATCGCGCGCTTCTTAAGAACGTTGAGATGGCAGAGGTTTTTGAAAAGAGCGAGGTCAAGGTTTGGGAGTGTCGCAACTGCGGTCACATAGTCGTTGGAACTAAGGCTCCCGAGGTATGTCCCGTTTGCGTTCATCCGCAGGCTTACTTTGAGTTGCACGCTGAGAATTATTAATTTCTTACTTGGGGGCAACGGTAATTCCGTTGCTCTCATTTTTTTGACGAAAACACTTGCTTTTTTATCTTTATTATGATATAATAATATTTAACGTATTATAAAAAAAGGAGGGACGGACTTGCATTTACAGGAATCGGGAGAAATGTACCTTGAGAGCATACTTGTGCTTTCAAGAACCAACACTCATATCAGAGCCATAGATATATGCGAATATATGGGATATTCAAAGCCGAGCGTAAGCCGCGCCCTTGGGTTACTTAAAGAAGGCGGATACGTTATTTCCGACAAGAACGGATATCTGTCGCTTACTGAGGCTGGCAGAGAGGTGGCGGAAAAGATATATGATAGGCACACGGAGATAAGTGCGTTTTTGGAGCTTATCGGCGTTTCCGCAGAGATTGCCGCTGAGGATGCTTGTAAGATAGAGCACGTTATCAGCGACGAGTCGCTTGAAGCTATCAAGCACCACGTAAAGCAATATAAAAAGCAATGAATAAACATCAAAATGACAGAGAGGCAAAGCTTATCTGTCATTTTTATATTAGAGTGAATACAGCACTTCAAATTGTGATTTATAGGGGGAGATAATTTATATAGGAAAAAAGTAAGACTTGCGTATTGGTACAAGTGTCACTTTAAGTTAGCGCATAATCAATAGATCTCTCAGTCAGCTTCCGCTGACAGCTTTCCTGCGAGGAGATCTTTTATAGGTGCTCGTACTATCTTTTCAAACAAAAAGAAACCCGTCAAACGTGCAGCAGCGTTTGACGTGGTTTCCACCTTAGAAGATGTCGTACTCAAAATTAAGCACAGTACTATATTACAACAAATACAATATAATTTGTTCCGAGTTCTTTGGGGTATGGGGTCTTTCTCCGAAAGAAAGACCCCGAAAAAATTCAAACCTCAAATCCCAATCAAAAATTACTTAATTCTTTTAATCTTCGTAGCGTCACGTGGCGGAAGCTCCCGTTTGTAAGCCGAAATTATTTCGTCGGCTTGCTTGGAGGTCTCAACGGTGAATATAAAATGACGCATTAAAATTTTTGCTCGTTCAAGCTCAGCCTGCTTATCCGCCATATAGAAGGGAACTGAGTTGAGTATAAGACTTCTATGGCGGAAGGTACGTAATATTGGAAAGCTCATGCCGCGTCTGTCCGTCAGCGTAAGTTCGCCCGACTTACAGCTTTTGCAATCGCCAAGCTCCTTGCCAACGCATTTTTCTGTTATCATTAAAGGCATTCTGCCGTACACGCAAGCTGAGGTTCTGCCACCGATATCTCTTATCTGCGGCAGGGTAAGCTCGGGCGATAAGACGACGTCCTCAAAGCCTTGCTCCTCTATAAAAGCGGCGCTTGCGCTGTTGGTTACGTTGAGTCTGAAATCTCCGTGAAGTGTAAGACCACTATGCTTTACAAGCTCAATGTGTCCGAGATTGCCGATGAGTACGTGCTTTGCGCCCTTTGCTACGGCGTCGGACAGCATTCTTTGTATGTCTTGCTTCTCACCATCGAAAATTATCGCGGGTAGCATTACACCGTTGGTGCTCCCCGTATATTTTTCAAGCGGTGTATATATTATATCGAAATATTCAAACGCACTGTTGGGGATCCTGTCGGGGAAAAGGAATACCGCCGTGTTGAAGCGACTGCGCTTGCCGATTGGCGCTGATTTGTCTTTGATATCTTTTACGTCTTTCGGCGTTTCAATTTCTTCTACGAGACGTTGAATGGCGCTTCTTCTCAAAGCGTTCAGAGATGATATCGGGAGCATAAGACCGCCGTCAATCTCTGCGTTGATATTGTTCAAGGTAAAAGGAGTGTCGCCGAGCTTGGACATACATTTTTTTGCGGTTGCATCGTCGATTGGCGCAGTTTTTGCAACCAATGGAATATCTCCCTCAACGCGTGCGCTAAGACCGTTGTCAAGGCGCGTTACGGTCAGCGAGACGGGGACGTCCGACTTTATTGAAAGCCGCATATCAACGGGGAACTTTCGGGTGATTTTTGTAAACGGTATAAGCTCTTTTGAAGCTTGCTTCTGAGACTCCGTGCGAACTCCGAGCATAGAGGAGTCGGTCTTGCCGTAAAAATATTTATCCGTAAAGCCTTCGCGTGAGAAAATGGCTTCAAGCTCCTTGAAGTCACTTGCAGATGCGCTCTTGCCCTCGTCAAGCAACCGACGCCATATTGCAGTAACGTCACGCACGTATTCGGGGGACTTCATTCGTCCCTCTATCTTAAGCGAAGCTATTCCAAGCTCACAAAGCTCGGGAATATGTGTGGCAAGACTCAAATCCTTAAGGGAAAGAGGATATTCGCGCTGTCCCTTTTTCACCTTGTAGGGAAGTCTGCACGGTTGGGCGCATTCACCTCTGTTTCCGCTCCGTCCACCGACAAGGGAAGAAAACAGGCACTGCCCTGAATGACAAACACATAAAGCGCCGTGAACGAATACCTCAGCCTCTATTGGCGAGACGTCTATAAAGCGCTTTATATCGTCCTTGCTCATCTCTCTTGCACACACCATTCTTGAAAAGCCCGCACGGGCAAGAATGTCAGCGGCGTCCGCTCCGTGTCCCGATACCTGAGTGCTTGCGTGAAGTTCTATAGGAATACGGCGTCTTATCTCAGCCGCCGCGCCCATGTCCGCAACTATCAATGCGTCCGCTCCGCACAGATAAGCATATTCAGCCGCGCGCAAAAAGCCGTCAAGCTCTCGGTCGTAAATGAGAGTGTTGGCGGCTATATATACTTTAGTTCCGTAGGAATGAGCAAGGGCTATGCCTCTTTTCAGCTCATCCTCGGTAAAATTCTTGGCGTTTATCCGTGCGTTAAAAGCAACGCCGCCCATATAAACGGCGTCTGCTCCTCCTTCTATCGCCGCCATAAGAGCTTCGTAAGAGCCTGCGGGTGACAATAGCTCGGGGCGGAGCTTGCCTTCTCTTATGAGAGCGGCGTTTTTATTAGGTGCAGTCATACAGAGAGTGCTCTCAGAGAAGTCCGCCGAGACCGCCACCGCTACCCTTGCGGAGATTTTCGTTTTCTATTTCAAGCTCTTCAACGGTAGCTTCAGCCATAGCAAGCTTGGACTCAAGCGTCTTTATCTTTCTCTGCGCCTTTATCTTCTCTGAGCAGTAATCAAGAGCGCAAAGCAAAGCCGCCTCGCTCTTGGAGCAACGCTTGCTTGCCGCCTCTATTTCTCTCATTTTTCTGTCAACGATAGCGACGAGCGCCTCGACAGCCTCTGGGGATTCCTCAGCAATAACGTTCATCTCAATATCGGCAATTCTTATAGTATATCTTTGCTTCATTTCAGTGACCTCCGTATTATGTCGAATTATACTTATATTATAATACAAAATTCTGAATTTTTAAAGGGCTTTTATAAAAATTTTACATTAAATATAAAATTATCGCCTTTTTCGCTTGACTTCAATATGTTTTTGGAGTATAATATAAGAAGTTGTAAAAATATTTCAGGAGCTGAATTTTTATGTATTATCTCTGTTGCGCGGGTATAGGCTACGTTATGGGAAGCGTAAGTCCTTCTTATATACTCGGTAAAGTAAAGAAAGTCGATATGAGAAAGAGCGGCACTAAAAATTTGGGCGCAAGCAATACCTTCATGCATTTCGGAAGATTCTGGGGAATATTCGTTATGCTGTTCGATATTCTTAAAGCGTTTTTGGCGGTAAAGCTCAGTCAGCTTATTTTCCATGAGCTTGTATTTGCGGGACTCGTTTCGGGATCATTTGCGGTTATCGGACACAATTATCCGTTTTACCTCGGATTTAAAGGCGGGAAGGGACTTGCGAGCTACGGCGGTTTTGTCCTCGGAGTCAGCCCCTTGCTGTTTCTTATGTTGCTGATATCCTGCTTGATATGCGCGTTTATTTTAAATTACGGCTGTGTTATCGCACTGTCCGCAACGATAATATTTCCGTTTCTTACGTGGGCTAAATTCGGAAGCGTAGCGGCGTTCGCTATTGCGGCAATATGCAGTATAAGCGTGTTCTTGAAGCATACCGAAAATATAAAGCGCATCCGCACGGGCGAAGAAACAAAATTCCGTAGCTTTATAGGACGCTATATTCTTAAATTGAAGAAGAAATAAGGTTAGTCTGTGAGGAGTTTTTTTGTCAGAAACTTTCTTTTGAGAAAGTTTCCGACACCTTCAAAGAACTTGAAAAAATAATATAATAGTTGTTGAAATATAGTGATGTGCTTAATTAGAAGTATGGTGTTTTCTAACTTAGAAAAATGCGTACTCCCAATTAAGCACATCACTATATTCTATCAACCCTAATATTTGTTTTTTACGAGTTCTTTGGGGTATGGGGTCTTTCTCCGAAAGAAAGACCCCAAAACGCATCCCCGCGTCCTCGCGTCCTCGCATCTTTACGCTGCCATAAGAGAAGCGGTTGTTGTTCCGAACGTTTCTTGTATTTTGACGTATGTGGATTCTTCAAAGGGGCTGAGCAGACCGATTTCGTTTGCCGTAAAAGACAGAGGTTTTCCGCGTGTTGCCGCTTCCTGAAGCTTTCTGTATACCTCCTGAGCGTTGGCATAATTCTCAGATGCCATCAGATAGAAGCTCAGTGATGCTATCTCTGACGTCGAATAGTTGAGATAATAAACGGGTGATTGCGTTGTAACGAGCTGAACGTATTCGTATGGAGTATATCCGCTTATCGAGCAGAAGAAATCCCAACCGCAGTATTCCTCAATAAGCTCGCGAACCAAGGCTTCAAAATTCGTTACGGGAGTACTTGCCGTATATACTGCTTGCTCAAATTCGTCAACCATGGCGCTTATTACCACCGTGGAAAGACCCGTATAGAGACGGTAGGTAACGATAAGCTCATATACGATGGGATCGAATTTCCCATCAATAAATGCAAGGAACATCCACTCATTTCCCTGAGAGTGCGTTTCTGCGGTGTCGTAGGGCATTGAAGACATACTATAGTAGTACATAGACACAAAGTGTCCCATTTCGTGAATTATAGTCAGCATATCCTGATAATCAGCGCTGAAAAACGCATAAGGCGTGCCGTAGTATGAGCTGTAGTTAACGAATGCCGTAGCCGCAGAATTGTCGCTCGTGCCGAACAAAGCCAAGCCATCGTCAAGCATGGCACTCATTTTTTCTTTCATGCTTCCCGAATACGAATTAATATATTCTCTGACGTAGTCGTGCTGTACGTCGGGATATGCGGTGCTCATAAATTCTATAAATTTGTTGAATTGAGCTTCACTTGATGAAGAAACAAGCTCGTCGTATCTTTGGACGACTTGCGGAAGAAGCGGAGAAATGTATTCCTTTATGTATTTGCGGAATAGCTCAAGCTCCTCTTGAGTGTAATATCTGTTATAATTCTCGGCTGAGGCGTAAGCATAATAATCGTCATACCCCTCAAGACGCGCAAGCTCATTGTAGTTTATGACCATTTGAGCAAATATAGCGTCGACAGCGGAGGTGTCCCAGGTATCGTCGGCAGCGCTTATTATGTCGTAAGCGTCAGCCGCAAGCTCGTCGTTGGTGTTTTCAAGCTCCACTATCGTCTCGTTGTCGCGCTCAAATATCTCAAAATCCGAATTTGACCAATCCGCAAAAATAATGGACTTGGAGTATTCCGCGTCGGATTTATAAATCGACTTGTAGGCTTCTATCAAAATAATATACGCTCTGCCGTAGATATCCGCCGACGTTATATATGCATCTTTTCCCGCGGTTGCGTCCTCGGAATACTTTATGCGACCTACCTGCATCTGCCAAACGATGTAGTCGTATTTGGCGTCAAGGCGCTCTTCACAAAGCTTTAGCACGTCCTCGTCGCTGTTTTCAAGAGCCGCAGAAACGAAGGCGTCCGCAAGCTGCTGGAATTTTGCAAGGTCGTTTTCGGTGAGCGTGTATTCAAACGAAACTTTGGGGCAGGTAACGCCTACGTATATTCGGAAGCTCTCCTCGCCAAATGACGTGACGTAATTCCAAAGCTCCTCTATCTTTTTGGTACAGCCCATATTTTTGTACAAAGAATAAGAGTCACCGACGGTGTCGTTCTCAATTGAGACCTCGGCGCTTGCCGAAACGCTGTATTTTCTCGTTTCCTCATTCTCACTCTCGGGGAAGATGACGAAGGTCAACTCCCTTGCGTCATCGGATGCGCTGATAGCCTTGTAAGCATCGGTATTTCTTTCGTATTCGCCGCCGTAGGTGTAAGTTCCTTCTACGCGTCTCGTGGCTTCGCCGTTTTCGGTATGTTCGCAGTTATATCCTTCAAGCAATAGCGACTGCTCGTTGAAATAATACGTATAAATACGTGAAAAGCTCGAACTGCTACCGTCTACGTCGTAGGAAACGGAGCGCGTGACATTCATGGCTATCCTTCCGTCAGCCTTTTCAAGCCTTACTGTCTGAGAATTTTCCCAAGGGTCAGACATCATAAGCTTTGTGGTAGCGCCGTCATAATCGGCATCGGGGATTATTGAAAAATATATATTCTCACCGTGCTTGGTGTAAACCGCACCGTCGAGGGCGTTTACACGCATATCGACCTCTCCGTTTTCGTCAAAGCAAACGGCATCAAGAGTGACGCGCCCGTCAGTGTCCATGGAGTAGAAAAGCTCTTTGGCTTCCTTAACGGCGTCCGCCGCACCGTAGGACGTCTCCTTGATAAGAATATTGCCGTGCTTACTTAAAAGCGCGTATGCTTCGTTGGCTTGCTTCAACTGAGCGACGGTGACGCCAATATCATTCTTTTCATCTTTTTCACCGTCAGCGCTGCCTTTATCGTCGGGGAGCAGGGAATTGCCGTCGTCTGTCGGCTTTTCTGTGTCGGACAGAGTTTCAATATTTGTGTCGTTTATAATAACGTCATCGCCACAGGAAGCGAGCCCCGTGGCAGAGCCGCAAAGCATTATCAGTGCTAAACAAAGGCTTAAAATCTTTTTCATAAATATACCTCGTGGTAAGAAGATAGTATATTATATCATTTTTTGAGTAATTTTTCAAGATGTCACGAAAAAATACCTATAAAAAGTAAATAACCGTGCGTAGAGGTGAGAGTCTACACACGGTTAATATTACATATTGTTAAGTGCCTTTGTGAACTGGCTCTTCTTGCGGGCAGCAGCGTTCTTGTGGATAATTCCACGAGCAGCAGCCTTGTCGATCTTCTTTACAGCAGCCTTGTAGGTCTCCTGTGCAAGAGCCGCATCACCGGCAGCAACAGCAGCCTGATACTTCTTGATATCGGTCTTAAGCTGAGTGCGGAAAATCTTATTCTGAAGGGTCTTCGTCTTAGTAACGATAACACGCTTCTTAGCGCTCTTAATATTCGGCATTGAATTTCACCTCCGTCATTTTATGTTGGTAAAAGTCTCGACGGCGCGCATGAGAGGTTACGCAACCGTATTCGTCCATACAGTTATATATAATACCACAAATTCTCAGATTTTGCAATACCTTTTTTAAAAAAAGTCAAAAATTATTTTTTATGTCAAAGATTTAGAAAAAATATACGTGTTTTCCTTGACTTTTCCGTAAATTTGATTTATAATATTATAATGTATAACTATTAATGCGCTTACATTTGAAAGGATTTAAGAAAAATGGCTAACGATAAGAAGATGGTTGAACAGATAACGTCCATGGATACCGATTTTGCTCAGTGGTATACGGACGTCGTTAAAAAGGCTGAGCTGGTTGATTATTCAGGTGTGAAGGGCTGCATGATAATCCGCCCGTACGGCTATGCTATCTGGGAAAATATACAGCACGACCTCGACGCAAGATTTAAGAAGCTCGGACATGAAAACGTATATATGCCCATGTTTATTCCCGAGTCGCTTTTGCAGAAGGAGAAGGACCACGTCGCAGGCTTTGCTCCCGAATGTGCTATCGTTACTATCGGCGGTCAGAACAGACTTTCCGAAAGACTTGTAGTCCGTCCTACGTCCGAGACGCTTTTCTGCGACCACTATAAGAATATAATTCATTCCTACAGAGACCTTCCAAAGCTCTATAATCAGTGGTGTAACGTCGTAAGATGGGAAAAGACCACGCGTCCCTTCCTTCGCACCTCGGAATTTCTCTGGCAGGAGGGACACACCATGCATGAGAATGAGGAGCAGGCGAGAGAAGAGACCCTTCGTATGCTCAAGTGCTATGAGGACTTTTACCGTGAAACGCTCGCTATCCCCGCTGTTACGGGACGCAAGACCGAGAAGGAAAAGTTTGCGGGCGCTATGGAGACATATACCATCGAGCCTATGATGCATAACGGCGTTGCGCTTCAGGGCGGTACGTCGCACTACTTCGGTGACGGCTTTGCGAGAGCTTTTGATATAACGTATACTGACAGAGAAAATAAGATATGCTATCCTCATCAGACCTCTTGGGGCGTATCCACGAGAATGATAGGAGCTATAATCATGACCCACGGCGACGATAACGGACTTATCCTGCCGCCTAAGGTAGCGCCCATTCAGGTTGCTATCATTCCCGTTGCTCAGCATAAGGAGGGAGTTCTCGAAAAGGCTAATGAGCTTAAGAACCTTCTTTCTGAAAAGTTCCGCGTAAAGCTCGACGACAGCGACAACTCTACGGGCTGGAAGTACAGTCAGTACGAGATGAAGGGTGTTCCGCTCCGTCTTGAGATAGGACCTCGCGATATAGATAATAATTCCTGCGTGCTCGTCAGCCGAGTAAGCAGACAGAAGACTTTCGTCTCTCTCGATAACATCGTTGAGGAGGTAGAAAAGGCGCTGGCGGCTGTACATGAGGAGCTTTATAACCGCGCGCTCAATAATCTTTCCGAGAAGATGAACGTGGCAACGACGCACGAGGAATTCCTCGACGTAGCAGAGAACCACCCCGGCTTTATCAAGGCTATGTGGTGCGGCGAGTCCGAGTGTGAGGACAAGCTGAAGGAGGAGACGGGTGGCGTCAAGTCCCGTTGTATTCCTTTTGTTGAAGAAAACATCTCCGACGTGTGCGTATGCTGCGGAAAGCCCGCAAAGCATATGGTCGTCTGGGGAAGACAGTATTAATCGAATCTTACAGCAAACGGCACCGAGTATGCCGTTTGCTGTGTTTATGGGACATATACCCTCGTACAAAGTTACTTTAAGAAGCTTGATGCAAACATAACGAAAAATATTTTAAAGGAGAAAGCCCATGAGAGCTATTGCGAACATAATAAAACGAATAGACCCCATACTCTTCGGTGCTTCCTCCTTTTTGTCGCTTATGAGTATACTCACCATTCTCGGAAGCGTTGAGAACTTCGGACGGAGCAAGCTTATAATGCAGCTTGCCATGACCGTTGTGGGAATGGTAGCACTGTTTTTTCTTGCAAGCATAGACTATAAATTTTTTATTGATAGATTTTATATTATCATGTTTTTGTTTTCTGCTCTGTTTCTTGCTGTGACCTTGCTGTTCGGTATAAGCGGAACGGGAATAGAAACGGCAAATAAGAGCTGGATAAATATTCCCGTTGTGAATATTGCTGTTCAGCCGTCGGAGTTCGTTAAGGTGACGTTTTTGTGTACCTTTTCAAAGCATATAGATATGGTTGGAGACAAAATAAATTCCCCTAAGAAGCTACTTGCGCTTTTGTTACATGCGGGAATAATAGTGGGACTTATACTTATTTCGGGTGACCTCGGCGTTGCTCTCGTTTATCTTGGGATAATACTTATCATGCTGTTTTGCGCAGGACTGTCGGGGTGGTATTTTCTCGCTATTGCGGCAATTGCCGTGGTTGCGTTTCCGTTCCTTTGGGACTTTCTCGCGCCGTATCAGCAGGAGAGAATAATATACGGCTTTAAGCCTGAGCTTGATCCCGTAGGCGTAGGTATGCAGCCGCTCATGAGCAGAGAAGCAATATCGCGCGGCGGACTTTTTGGCAAGGGACTTTTTTCGGGTGGAATGTACGAGGACCTGACGGCGTCACATACCGACTTTATTTTCGCTACAGTGTGTGAAAAATTTGGCTTTGTAGGCGGAGCTTTGGTCGTAATTGCTTTAGTAGTGCTGACTGTAAGACTTTTTTACGTCGGACTTCGTTGCCGAGATAACGTTGGCAAGCTGATACTCTGCGGTTGCGCGGCGGTGATAATTATACAGACGCTTGAAAACCTTTGGATGTGCCTCGCCCTTGTTCCCGTAGTCGGAATAACCCTGCCGTTTATGAGCGCGGGCGGATCGTCCGTGCTGGCGATATACGTTCTCATGGGTCTTGCGCACAGTGTTTGCGCTCACGAGAAAAAATTTTATTTTGGCAGAGAAATATAGACGCATAAAAAACCTCCTGCTTCAATATAATTAATTAGAATTATATTGCGGGAGGATTTTTTAATGTTTATCTATTCTTTAAAGGCAAGCACAATAAAGTTTTTTGCGGTCGTGTGCGTAGCGCTTGCCACACTTATCACTTTGATTGCCTTTATTCCCGTTGCCGCCGTGGACGACGTTGCGGCGTCGGCTGACGCGGATATAGATTACAGCGGTATAAAGACCAATGAAGACAGAATCAAGTTCCTTGCTCAGTTCGGCTGGCAGGTAAACCCCGAGGCAGTGCAGAGCGTTGAGGTGACGATACCCGAGGATTTTGATAAAATATTTACCGCCTATAACGAGCTCCAGAAGCGTCAGGGACTTGATCTCACTAAATTCAAGAAGAAAAACGTTCAACGTTATACATACGAGATAACCAACTACGATGGATATAACGGCGTAGTTTACGCGAATATCCTTGTCTATCGTAATAAAGTCATCGCGGGTGACGTCTGCTCTGCCGATACAAAGGGATTTATGCACGGTCTGCAAAGATGAGGAATATTTGAAGGAGCTTTCGATACAGAGGGAAACTTGAGAAAAACTATAATAATATAGAAGTGCTGTTCTTGATTTGAGAACGGCACTTTCTTTGATTGAGCCCGACTAAGCAGTTGCGATTATTACGAGGTTCGTTTTTATAAAAAATATTAAAAAATATAAAATTTTTTTATTTTGTTGAAAATTCAACAGATTTTCATAAAAAAGTATGGTATAATAATTCCATCAAAGTAAAAATTATTATTTTTGGAGGATTAAAAATGTTAAACGCAAAGGTACATGAATTACTTAATCAGCAAATCAATAAAGAATTTTATTCCGCTTATCTTTATCTCGATTTTTCAAATTACTTCAAGGCTAAGGGACTTGATGGCTTCGCAAATTGGTATATGGTTCAGGCTCAGGAGGAAAGAGACCACGCAATGCTGTTCTATACATACCTTCAAAACGAGAATATGCCCGTAACTCTTGAGGCAATAGATAAGCCCGATAAGGTCTTTGATAGCAATATGTCGGTTCTTGAAGCCGGACTTGAGCATGAGCAGTACGTAACGTCACTGATAAACGATATTTACGGAGCGGCGTACGACGTAAGAGACTTCCGTACCATGCAGTTCCTTGACTGGTTTGTAAAGGAGCAGGGAGAGGAAGAGACCAACGCCAACGACCTTATCTCAAAGATGGAACTGTTCGGTTCTGACCCTAAGAGCCTTTATATGCTCAATCAGGAGCTTGCGGCGAGAGTGTATACAGCTCCGTCCTTAGTACTTTGAGAATAAAAAACAATACATATTGATAAAATAATTATTAATAAAAAAATGGAGGAAATATACTATGAAAAAATACGTGTGTGATGTATGCGGTTGGGAATACGATGAAGAAAAAGGAGACCTTGAAAACGGCATAGCTCCCGGAACGAAATTTGAAGATCTTCCCGATGATTTTGTTTGTCCCCTCTGCGGAGTAGATAAGGATAGCTTCAGCGTTGCTGAATAAAACAGCAATTTGCAGTTCCCACAGCATCGCCGCATAGGTGGCTGTGGGAGCTTTCCTATTTATATAATAAGGAGATTGTAATGGAACTCGTATTACTTACAGCGCTTGGAGTTGGTGGAGCGACCGTCATAGGCGCGATTATCGGCTTTGCTTTTAAAAAAGTATCACATAAATTTTCGGATATCGTTCTGTCTTTTGCGGCGGGGGTTATGCTTGCGGCGGCAGTGCTGGGGCTTATATTGCCTTCCGTAGAATACGGCGGAAAATTTGGCATAGTCATTACGGTGATAGGCATATTTGCAGGCGCGCTTTGTCTTAACCTCATAGATAAACTTGTCCCTCACCTTCATAAATTGGCAGGAACGGATATCGAAACGCATAAAAATAAAGAGCTGAGCAAGGTGCTTTTGTTCGTTACCGCGATAGCTATCCATAATCTGCCCGAGGGAATTGCCGCGGGCGTTGGCTTTGGCTCGGGAGATACCTCGCAAGCGCTTATTATTGCGGGCGGTATCGCATTGCAGAACGTTCCTGAGGGAATGGTCATTATAGGACCTATGCTTGCATCTGGAGTGACTCCTCGCAGAACCTTCGTGCTTGCAATGGCAACGGGACTTGTTGAGGTGGTTGGAACTCTTATCGGTTACTTTGCCGTAACCGTCTCTTCTGCTATCCTTCCATTTGCGCTGGCGTTTGCGGGCGGAACTATGCTGTACGTTATCAGCGATGAAATGATACCCGAAACTCACGCTCACGGACATGAGAGGGGAGCAACCTACGCATTGCTTGTCGGTTTCTGCCTTATGCTAATTACTGATATGCTCCTTGGATAACTCAACGTTATCAAAAGTGCACAAATAATCAACAAACAATTTGTTCTTTGTGCACATTTATTTAAAACATAAAAAAATCAAAAAGTTTTTTTCGAAAATCCCTTGACAAACCCCAAAAAAAGAGGTATAATATGCGAGTCGCCCATGAGGGAGGCATACCGCGAAGAAAGGTTTGGAAAAAGTTTTTAAGAAATTTCAAAAAAGCTCTTGACAAACGAAAGTGATTGTGGTATAATAGTCAAGCTGTCCCACCGAGGGCGGCACGGTCATTGAAAATTGAACAACAAGAGAGATTGTACAAAGCATTG
>JAFTXE010000030.1 GCA_017461745.1 Clostridia bacterium
GGACGAGAACTTCTTTAATAACATCAGCCCGAACGGAACGATTTCCGGCGATGACATTCGCCTGCTTATCGGTCGTATCTTGCAGTACGGCTACCGTGGAGGTATTTCGACAAGCTGGAAGTCGCAGAATGAAAGCGACGCAAACTGCATCGCACACGCTTATGCCACTCAGATTTTGATTTGGGAAACGATTGTCGGAGAAAGAGACGCAGGCTTTAATCACGTTTCTACCAGCGGATACAATACACGGTAGATGATATACAGCACATCTTGAAAGTGAGCAGAACTACCGTCTATGAGCTGCTTAAAAGCAAGAAATTCCATAGCGTTCGTGTCGGAGGTCAATATCGAATATCTAAAAAGAGCTTTGAAAATTGGCTCAATGGCGAGAAAGGAGGTTCTGAAGATGGCATTTGTTAATATGTTCAATGACCGAGTGGAGCAGTTTAATCTCAGAGAGGAAAATGAACGCTTGGCAGAATTGTTCAGCGATGAAAAGCTTCAGGAGGAAGCACAGTGGCAAGCCTATTCTGTCAAGGAAATATCTCGGTTGTTTTCCATTTCCGAAGAAGAAGCACTGAAACTGATGAATTGCGGCTTATTCAAAACATACCGAGTCGGCAACGAATACAGAGCTTCAAAGAAAAGCGTTGAAGAAAATAAGAAAATCGTCAAGGCAGTTCTTACATATCAGGACAAAAAGACAATGTCTGTACCCGACGTAATGAGAATACTCGGTCTTGGAAAGACGGCTACATACCGACTCATCAATCAGTGCCGATTTAAGACCTATTTGGTACTGGGCAAAATGAGAGTTGATGTGGATAGCTTTGAAGATTGGTATGCAGGACAATTCCATTATGAGAAAGTAAACGGCGAAAGACCCGGTAAGAAATACGGCAAAACGCTCTCTCCTCTTACTGTTGCAAAGGTACTCGGCATTCCGAGAAGCACCGCAAATGACCTTATGAACGATGGCATTGTTGAGTTTATATGGGTTGACGGTAAACGCCGAATAAAAAGAGAAAGCTTTGATAAGTGGTACGCTTCGCAAAGTAAATACACTAAAGTTAAGGAAATCGAGGAGGTGGAGGGATATGTCGATTGAGGATAGAGTTCGTGAATTAAACGGCGGTACATATACAAAAAAGAGCTATTCCGTAGAGGAAGTTCAGTCAATCTTGGGTATTACCCGACAGACCGTATATAAGCTCATCAAACAGGGGTGTTTTCAGGCAGTAATGCTCGAAACCGGATACCGCATAATAAAGACCAGCTTTGATAAATGGCTGGATAATGAATAAGGAGGAACGACTATGGCTTCTATTGTAAAGAGAAAGAATCGATATTCCGTCGTTTATACCTACAAAGACGATGACGGAAACCAACATCAAAAATGGGAAACCTTTGATACAAACGCAGACGCTAAAAAGAGAAAAACTCAAATTGAGTTTGAACAGCAAAGCGGTACATTCATCATTCCTAATGCTACGACAGTTGCGGATTTGCTTGAAGAATACTGCTCCGTGTACGGAGTAAATAACTGGGCAATGTCAACCTACCGTTCAAAGAAAGGGCTTATGTATAATTACATCATTCCGCTTATCGGCGATGTGAAACTTGATGAACTGACTCCGAGACTTATGGATAAATTCTATCAAAGCCTTCTGAAAGTTAAGACCAAAGTGGTACAGAATAAAAAGCCTAAAAATGAGTATCTGACCGTACATACCGTAAGAGAAATCCATAAGTTTTTAAGGAGTGCCTTTAATCAGGCGGTAAAATGGGAGTTGATGACAAGAAACCCGGTTCTCAATGCAACGCTCCCGAAAGAGGAACATCAGAAACGAGAAATATGGACAGCAGAAACTCTTATGCACGCTCTTGAAGTGTGCGATGATGATATTCTCGCATTAGCCATCAATTTATCCTTTGCCTGTTCACTCCGTATGGGTGAAATGCTCGGTCTTACTTGGGATTGCATTGATATTTCGGAGGAAAGCCTGAAAGAAAACAACGCTTCCATTTTTGTAGATAAAGAGCTTCAGCGAGTAAACAGAGATGTAATGGAGGTGCTTGATAATAAGGACATTATCCGTGTCTTTCCGAGAACTCTGTCAAATACAAATACCTCCCTTGTTTTGAAAACGCCAAAAACTAAAACAAGTGTGAGAAAAATCTTCTTGCCGTCAACCGTAGCTCAAATGCTGTTAGAGAGAAAAAAGCAGATTGACGAAATGAAAGAGCTTTTCGGTGATGAGTATTTGGATTATGACTTGGTATTCTGCCATTCGTCAGGCAGACCGATGGAAGGTCAGGTAATCAACCGTGCTTTGAAAAAGCTGATACAGGACAACGACTTACCCGATGTGGTATTTCACAGCTTCCGTCACGCAAGTATAACCTACAAGCTGAAATGGAACGGCGGCGATATGAAATCGGTTCAAGGCGACTCAGGACACGCCCGAATGGATATGGTTGCCGATGTTTACAGCCATATAATCGACGAGGACAGGCGATATAACGCACAGAAGTTTGAGGAACAGTTCTACAACGCTAAAGGTCTCAAAAATGCGGAAGAAGGTAAAACTGCTCCAATGCCCAAGTTTGAAACTTCGGTTGAACTCCTTGACCCAATGGCAGAGGTTCAAAAAGAGAGCGAAGTTGAAAAAGAAAAGCCTGCTGAGAACAGTACAGATGAAAACGCCGCCTTGCTCACAAAACTGTTATCAAATCCGGAAACAGCAGCATTATTAAAGGCTTTAGCGAAAACAATTTAGTCATACAAAAAAGGCAATCCGTCAGGGTTGCCTTTTGTAATTCCTGAAAAATCTTGAAATCAAGAAGAAAAACCATTATAATATTTGAACACAGATTATTGATTTGCATAAGAGAATGCGTAAACTTCAAATGCGTTTCCTGTGATTTATGGGCTACAGATTAACTCAATGATGTTTCCCATATTTCTTTGCATTTGCTAATACCCTGCTAAAAGGAAGGCAAAAAACCACGAAAAATTAGCAGGTTTTGGACGAGAATTTACTAACAGTGAAATCCCAGAAAAGCCAGTAAAATCAAGGATTTTCGGGGATTTGTAGGGAGTCAAAAATGCCCCTCGGGGGCTTCTCCTAAGGGGTATTTATGGGTTCGATTCCCATTGCGGGTGCCAAAAATTCCGTGCGCGATATGGTGAGTGTTCTTAAGGACAGTTTTTACTAATGAAATACTAACCGAACAAACGACTACTACCAGAGGCTCCCTTGTGTAAAGGGAGCTGACGCCGAAGGCGGCTGAGGGATTGTTTTTTAGTTTTTACAATCCCTCCGTCACGGCAAGCCGTGCCACCTCCCTTCATACACAAGGGAGGCTTTTTTGTTTGCCTGCAAGTGCGCACTTACTCACCACCGACGATGGTTGTGCTATATAAATACTGCACCCCCGAGAGAGCAAATAGTTCTCTCGGCGACTTTTGTTATCTTTTTCTGTGCATAAACTGAGAGTCTAATCATAAAATAAGATATTGTTATTTTCCTTTATTGGTGCTATAATATAATCGTAAGCTTACGAAAAATAAAAAAGGAGATAATTTTATATGAACACAACTGTGTTTTCGGAAAATATGAAAAAGTTCAGAGTGGCTAAGAAATACACACAGGAAGACGTTGCTGAAAAGCTGTGCGTAACCGCTCAAAGCGTATCAAGATGGGAGTGTGGAAATACTCTGCCCGACGTAATGCTCCTTCCCGAAATCGCCAAGCTTTACGGGGTTATGGTGGATGATCTTTTTAAAAAGCAGTCGGTGGCTTACGATAATTACGCTCAAAGATTATCTGCGCTCTATGAAATAAGCAAAGATCCCGAGGACTTTTTGAGGTGCCGCCTTGAATATCAAAAGCTGATGAAAACAGGTGATCTGTCCTTGTATGATAAATGGAACTATGGCTGGCTCCATAAGGCAATGATGGCATTTTGCAGAGATGAAGCACTCAAATACTTTGACGAAGTCTTAGCCGATAAATCGGACAAAAATTGTTTGCCTTACAGAAGAGCGGCATCTATGAAAATGAATATGCTCTTTTCCATGGGTAAGGGCGAAGAAATTTTGTCAGAGCTGCAACTCGCAATGGATGAAGCGGGCGGCAATCTTGACGAGCGTGAATGGTTCTTATTGATTGAAGCATACGAGAACGCGCATCAATACGAAAAAGCGCTTACCGTTTGTGCGGAGGCTCTACGGAAATTCCCGGATAATTGGGAACTGTGTATCAGCATGGGTGATATCTACTACCGCATGGGAAATTACAATGAGGCAATCGTATGGTTCGAAAAGGCAGGAGAAATAGGAACATATTTCTGCGACGAAAAATATGATATTGCGCTGTGCTATCGAAAACTCGAAAAATTCAAAGAAGCATACCAGGTATATTTAGAGATTGCAGATATTCATCGCAAAAACGGATATGATGTTGAAGCGGAGCAAGCTTTAGGATATGCAAAGGAAATTGAAGATAAAATAAAATAATAACCTTGTTTTTGCATTTGTGTCTACAAATATAGTGCTTGTCAAGAAAAAAGGATAGAGATTGCACTTTGCTTTCTCTATCCTTTTTCCTGTCGGTAGGTAACGTATTTTATTAAATTTCAAAAACTGTCCTTAAGAACACGCGCCTTAGCGTGCGGAATTTTTACTTTTTCACTCTTAACTCTTCACTTTTCACTAAAGCAGAGCACGGAATTTAAGTAATAGTGAAATATGAATAAGTAAAGGGCGCGTGTGTCCTTTGTACACCTTGATTTTTTCGCAATGTGGGTATCTCACTTAGCAAAACTCTCGGAGGGGTAAAAATATTGGTGAGAAAATGCGAAAAATCTCTTGACATATGAGTTCGGTTGTGGTATAATATTCATTCAGTACGGGATTTTTTGAGAATATCGGAATTCCGTCTCCTTACCGCAGGTAAATTCTTTTATCTATGCTTGCGGTCTTAAAGTCCATAGGGAGGTGTAAAAAATGGAAAAGGTAATCAATTCTTACGAGTGCCTGTTCATTGTTGATGTGACAGCGGGTGACGCAGTTACCGAAGCAACCGTGAACAAGTTCACATCTTTGGTCGAGGCAAATGCCGAGGTCGTAGACGTGGCTAAGTGGGGCAAGCGCCGTCTTGCATATCCTATCAACGATATGCCCGAGGGATACTACGTTGTAGTAACCTTTAAGTCTGCGCCCGAATTCCCCGGCGAGATGGATCGTCTTTTCAACATTGACGAAACTATTATGCGTTCAATGATTGTTAAGCTCGATTACGACGCAGCTGAGAAGAAGGCTGCTAAGCTTGCTGCTCAGGCTACCGAGACGGCTGAAGAAGCTGCTACCGAAGCTGTAGACGCAGAGTAATCTCACGGAGGAAAAAAGTATGTCTCTTAATTTGAATAAGGTCGTGCTTGCTGGCAGAATTACTGCCGACCCCGAGCTTAAGCAGACTCCTTCGGGTGTTTCTGTACTCAGTTTCTCAATCGCCGTAAACCGCAGCTATGTTTCAAAGAATAGCGAGCAGGGCGAAAGACAAGCTGATTTTATCAACGTTGTCGCTTGGAGACAGACGGCAGAATTTATTTCTAAGTATTTCAGAAAAGGCTCTGCAATTTGTGTCACGGGAAGCATTCAGACAAGAACCTGGAACGACAACAACGGTAACAAGAGATATGCCACGGAGGTAGTGGCTGATGAGGCTATGTTCGTGGAGTCCCGCAACAGCGAGAGCAACGCGGCTCAGTCCTACACTACCGACGCTTACGGATCAGCTCCGTCCTATTCCTCAAACGCAGGCGCAGCGCCTAATTTTGAGGACCATAACACAGACGACGATCTGCCGTTCTGAGTTAACACATCATCAAATTTAACAGGAGGTTTCAATCATGGATACGAATACTACTAAAACTGAAGTAACCACCGCTCGTGCGCCCCGTCCTATGGTGCGCAGAAGAAAAAAGGTTTGTATTTTCTGTGCTGATAAGATAGAGTTCATCGACTATAAGGACTCCGCAAAGCTCAGAAAGTTCATCAGCGAGCGCGGCAAAATTCTTCCCAGAAGAATTTCCGGAACTTGCTCCAAGCATCAGCGTGAGCTTAACACGGCTATCAAGCGTGCAAGACAGGTTGCTCTTCTTCCTTACGTAACTGACTAAGGTTAAGAAATATAACGAGGTCGTCTCATTTTGAGATGACCTCGTTTTTTGCGCTTACTTATGGAAAGTGGCAACGCATCTTTGTATCCTTATTCCTTACAAACTAACTGTAAACTTTCAAAAAACACTTGACAAAAACGCAATATTCGTGTATAATATTTGAGAATTATTCTCAAATTGGAGGCTGCTATGGCGGAATACATGACTGAACAAAAGAGAATACTCAAAAGAATACTTGAGGACAACGCCGATAGGGCGTACACCGTCGAGGAGCTTATGGAGAAGCTGCGCCAAAGCTCAGGAGAGCGCGCACCGGGAAAAAGCACGGTATATAGGCTCATCACTCACCTCACAGAGGAGGGAACTGTCAAAAAATTTCTCCGTGAGGGTAGCCGAAAATTCGCGTATCAGATAGTAATGGGCGAGCATTGCGACTGCCATTTGCATCTCAAATGCATGGATTGCGGAAAGCTTATCCATCTTGACGAGGATACCTCGGACGAGCTTCTCGGAAGAGTCAGAGATATCAGCAATTTTTCGGTAAACGAGGAAGCAACGGTGCTTTTCGGAAAATGCAGTGACTGCGGTGAGCGCAACAAAAAATAATATTTTCGATAGGTTTTTGAATGAAAAATTTTTATAAAGGTGTTATAGCATGCTTTCTTTTTTGCGGGGTGCTTTTGGGAGCTTTGGGCTTTACGGGCTGCACTTCCGAAAAAGACAGCAACGGTAAAATAAAAATTCTGTGTACGGTTTTCCCCGCATACGATTGGGTATCGAACGTTGTTGGGGATAGCGAGACGGTTGAGCTGTCCTTGCTCGTTGAAAACGGGACGGACCTGCATAGCTTTCAACCCTCTTTTGCCGATATGGCAAGAATAAAGGATAGTGACGTCGTCGTTTACGTCGGCGGTGAATCTGACGCGTGGGTAGCTGAGTCGATTGAGACGGCTTCTGTAGCAGTAGAGCTTTCCAAGGTTGACGGAGTGACTCTTTATGAGGTTTCCGCAGATAGCCTTGTAAAAGCACACGAGCATGAGGAAAACGCGGAGGGACACGAAGCTCATGACCATTCAAGCGCGTTTGACGAGCATATCTGGCTGTCCGTCAAGAACGCTATTGCGGCAACGCGGGAGCTGTGCGATATAATTTGTGAGCTTGACTCGGAGAATTCTGAGAAATACGAAAAAAACACCGTGGCTTACGTTGAAAGTCTTGAAGCGCTTGACGGACGGTTGTCCTCGCTCAGTGAACGCATTTCCGAACCGCTGATATTTGCGGACAGATTTCCGTTCGTGTATATGCTTGAGGACTACGAAATAGATTATTTTGCCGCCTTTGAGGGCTGTACGGCTGAGGCAGACGCTGATTTTGATACAACTATCAAGCTTGCTCAAAGGCTTGACGAGGTGAGCGGAAAATATCTGTTCGTCACGGAGTCACCGATAGAGAAGGACTTAGCTGATAGCGTTATTGCGCAAACGCAGAGCAAAAACGCAACCGTAATTGCGCTTGACTCAATGCAGTCTATCACTCGCTCGGACATTGACGGAGGCGCGTCGTATACGTCCGTTATGGATAAAAACGTAAGCGTTCTTGAAAAAATATTTAAGGTAACAGAGGATTGATCTATGGCTTTGATAGTGTGTCGTGACGTCTCACTCGGGTACGACGGTGTGACGGTCTGCGAGCATTTGAATTTTGAGGTTAACAGCGGAGATTATCTTTGCATAGTTGGGGATAACGGCTCGGGTAAAAGCACGCTTATGAAGGCGCTTCTCGGACTTAATCCTACGCTCAAGGGCGAGATAATCAAGGGGGAAGGAATGACGGTAGGCTCTATCGGATATCTTCCTCAGCAAAGTGAGCTTCAACGCGATTTTCCCGCAACGGTGCGTGAGGTTGTCCTTTCGGGCTGTGTCGGAGACCTTGGAAAACGCTTTTTCTATGGAAAGGCGGCAAAGAAGCTTGCGCTTGAGTGCATGGAGAAGCTTGGGATATCCGCTCTTGCGGACAAGCCTTACAGTATACTTTCGGGTGGACAGCAGCAAAGAACGTTGCTCGCGAGAGCCTTGTGCGCCGCAAAAAAGGTGATATTGCTTGACGAACCCGTGTCGGGACTTGACCCCGTTGTCGCGTCTGAAATGTATGCGCTTATAGACTCTCTCAGAAGAAAATCGGATATTACGGTAATAATGGTAACTCACGATATAGGAGCTGCCGTAAAATACGCAAGCTGTGTTTTACATATGGGCGAGCGCCCCGAATTTTTCGGGTCGGTTTCGGAATACAGACAAAGCTCGGCGTTTCCGATAAGCAGAGGTGCGGACGATGAATAAGAGCCTTTACTCACTTTCGGAATATTTTTCTTACGACTTTGTAAGATACGCGTTTATCGTAGGAATACTCGTCTCTCTGTGCGCCGCACTTTTTGGCGTCGTGCTCGTGCTTAAGCGTTTTTCGTTTATAGGAGACGGACTTTCTCACGTCGCTTTTGGCGCTATGGCTGTAGCAACGGTAGTCGGTGTCACGGACAATATGCTGATAGTTTTGCCACTGACTGTTGTTGCCGCGGTACTGCTTTTAGGCGTAGGGAAGAACGCAAAAATAAAAGGGGACGCGGCTGTAGCCATGATATCGGTCGGCGCTTTGGCGATAGGATATTTTCTTATGAGCGCTTTTTCTACGTCGGCAAACGTGGCAGGGGACGTGTGCAGTACGCTGTTCGGCTCGTTCTCGATACTTACTCTGTCAAAAACAGACCTTTGGGTATGCCTTATCATGTCCGTCGTCGTGCTTGCGCTGTTCGTTCTGTTTTATAACAGAATATTTGCGGTTACCTTTGACGAAAGCTTCTCACGCGCGGTAGGGCTTAACGCAAGGCTGTATAATCTTTTCGTGGCTGTCGTCATAGCCGTGATAATAGTGCTTGCCATGAACCTCGTCGGCTCACTTCTTATATCGGCACTTATAATTTTTCCCGCGCTGTCGGCAATGCGCGTGTGCAGAAGCTTCAGATGCGTTGTCGTGACTTCGGCAATAATTGCGGTCGTGTGCGCGGCTGTGGGAATACTTGCGTCCATGATGTTCTCAACACCTGTCGGACCTACGGTCGTATGCGCAGATATAGTTGCTTTTGGCGCTTGTTGCCTTGTGGGAGCGATTACAAAAAGACGCTGAAAAAGATTTTTAAGGATATTTTTTGTAAAATCTAAAAAAATATGAAAATAACTATTGATTTTTTCTTTGGTTTGTGATACAATATTAATGTTAATGACTTCATTCGCTCTTTTGAGCGTTAATACTTTTGGTTTGGAGGTGTGAAAACAATGGGAATTTTGGAAATTGTTTTGGGAATAATAATAATCTTGATGGCAGTTGTCCTTATTGCGCTCGTTCTTCTTCAGTCCGGTAAGGATAAGAGACTTTCCGGTACTATCGCAGGCGCGGCAGAGACGTTCTTTGCTAAGGGAAAGAGCAAGACCAGAGATAAGATGCTCGCAAAGATTACGACCGTTATGTCTTTCGTGTTCGTTATCCTCGTTGTAGTTCTCTATATCGCTGTTGCTTAACCAAATTAACAAAACCGAATACAAAAGAGACCGACTTGCGTTTGCGTCGGTCTCTTTTGCTGTACAACGAAAACCCCGCCATAGTGGCGGGGTTCCATAAAGGCTTTGCCGATGAGCAGAAAACAAATAAAAATCAGCGAAGAATGTCCTTGTGTCAAAGGCTCCCTTGTGTAAAGGGAGCTGTCAGCGAAGCTGACTGAGGGATTGTTCCACGAGGTGGTCAATATATTCGCAAACACCCCGAAAGTTTTTATGTATTTCCGTATTTGCTATTCTGATAACCGCTAATCCGTATTCTTCGAGAAAAGCAGTTCTTTCTTCATCGTATTGCTTTCCTTCCTCAGTATAATGTCCCGACCCGTCAAGCTCTATGACAAGCTTTGCCTCTGCACAGTAAAAATCCGCAATATACTTTCCGAGAACCTTTTGACGAGAAAAGCGAACAGGATAAGTGCGCAGGAAATCATACCAAAGGTGTTTTTCTTCCCAGGTCATGTTCTTCCGCAGCATTTTTGCGGTTGGAACAATGTCTTTATTATGTTTTCTCTGCATCACAATCCCTCCGTCACGCTTCGCGTGCCACCTCCCTTTACACAAGGGAGGCTTTTATAAATTCAACATTCTCATGTATCGGTTTTGTCCCATCGAGTCGAATAACTTTGTGCGATATTGTTTTCAGCCAATTCTCAAGCTTTTCAGGATTTCTGTTTTTCGCATATGCAAAAAACTTTTCTTCTTGCTCATACATATCGCCGCCGATGAGAACCCTATCACCGAATTTAGCAATAGCTCTTTGCCTTATTCGTTTCATTCGCGTGTCAAGAGGAACGTCAAGATATACCACAAGAGCATAATTTTCGTTGATTTCCGGAGTCATATCTCCATTAACGGCGGAAAAAACAAAACAGGGATTTTGCTTTATATCTTCTAAAAGCAACAGTTCAACTTCTTTCCTCGTTCTTGATGAGGCATACGGATTATCAGTAGATGTAAAATAATATTGTTCTATATCCATATGCTTGAAATTTAATTCTTCTGCAAGCGCACAGGCAAGTGTCGTTTTGCCACTCCCATTCAGTCCGCATACGCATATTCCACACTTCATATTATACCTCTTAATGTATCGCGCCGGTTTCGTATTTCTATTTATAAATGCATCGGGGACGCCCATATCCATATTATAGCATAGAAACCGCAGAAAATCAATCTGCGGTTTCTGCTTTTATGTCGGTAGGTAAAACTGTCCTTTAGAGTAACGCTCTATTGCGGGTGGATATTTATTTTTCTATGACTTTGATTTAATTGTTGGAGGTATCTTTATTGCTGTCGATTATTTCCTGAACCTCTTTGACGCAGGACTCGGGAGAGTCAGCTTGCTCGGCAGCTTGCTTTTCCTGCTCCTTTTTCTCCTTAGCGGCAGCCTTTTCTGCGGCTTTTTCGGCTTTGGCACGCTCAATTTTGCCCTTCTGCTTTGCTATCTGAGCGCCCAATGTGTCGATTTGAGAAATAACTGCGGCAATCTCCTCAGCGTGAGATTCGCCAGTCTTAAGCTGCTTATAAGTAAGCTTACCCAGCTTTTCAAATTGCTTGTCTCGCTTGGAGGTGAGCATAGAGAGCTTGAGCTGCATGGTGGCAGTCTCAGCTATTTCCTCAGTTTTGCGTACTGTCTGCGTTGCGGCGTGGCTGACCTTTGCGCCTATTTCGTTCCAATTTGCCATATTTAATTCCTCTCCTTCATGAGCTTTTATTAAACTAAGCTTATTCAATATTATTATACACCAAAACTTCAAAAATGTAAAGAGTATGCTTGAAAAAACGCATAAAAAATCTGTCTTGGGGAAAATTAGTAAAAAAAGAACGGAGGAAATAGCTATGAATATGGACAGAGAGAGCTATAAAAGATACGCCAAGGCGCACGCTCCTAAATCGCCGTTGGCTAAAAACTGCGCGAAAGCGTTTCTCTTTGGCGGAGCTATTTGCGCACTGTCGCAAGGATTTCGTCAGCTTTATATGTGGATATGGGATCTTGAGGTGTCGGACGCCTCGGCGCTTGCGTCAATAACCTTGGCGGCTATAGCCATAATACTCACAGCCTTTGGAGTGTTTGATAATATAGCAAAGCATGCGGGAGCGGGAACGCTCGTTCCGATAACGGGCTTTGCCAATGCCGTCGCCTCACCCGCGATTGACAGTAAATCCGAGGGCTTGGTTCTCGGAGTGGGCGCAAAGATATTTACGGTGGCAGGACCCGTGTTGCTTTACGGCACTGTTGCGGGAGTAATATACGGCTTTGTGCTGTATTTTTTGCAAATGCTTGCCTGAAGGACGGTTGGCGGTTGACATTATTCTTTGGGTGTGATATAATTTTCTTGAATAAATTTAAGAGAGGTGCTTATTATGAATGAAGTTCTTGAAAAAATCAAAACCCGAAGAAGCGTTAGACGCTTCAAGTCCGATATGCCCGACAAGGCGACTGTTGACAGAATAATAGAGGCGGGAATTTATGCCGCAAGCGGAAGAAACCGTCAGAGCGCTATAATAGTGGCGGTGACGGATAAGCAAACGAGAGAAAAGCTCGTTAAAATAAACGCTGAAATAATGGGCGCTGACACGGACCCCTTTTATAACGCGCCCGTTATACTTATAGTCCTTTCAGATAAGAACGTACCGACGCACGTGTACGACGGAAGTCTCGTTATGGGAAATCTGATGCTTGCCGCTCATGCGGAGGGGCTTGGTAGCTGTTGGATACACAGAGCAAAGGAGACCTTTGAAGCTAAGGAATGGAAGGAATGGCTTGCTTCGCTCGGCGTTGAGGGCGAATATGAGGGCATTGGTCATTGCGCGCTTGGCTATATTGAGGGCGATTACAACGCAGACCTTCCGAGAAAACAAGGCAGAGTGTTTTACGTATAAGAGCTTATCAAAAAAATTTTCCTTTTATGTGTAACCTTGGCATCAAAAAATCCGTCTGTAAGGGTGAAGAAGCTTTTTAGGAGGTGAGAAAATGGAGGACAGTAGAATACTTGAGCTGTATTGGGAGCGCTCGGAGGAAGCTATTACCGAGACGCAGACAAAATACGGAAGATACTGCCACCGAATTGCCAAAAACATTTTGAATTCCGACGAGGATGCCGAGGAGTGTGTAAACGATACATACGTCAGGGCGTGGAACTGCATGCCGCCCGAGCGCCCGAATAAGCTTGGGATGTTCCTCGGAAGAATCACCCGCAATCTCGCTATTGACAGATACGACGCACGACGGGCGCATAAAAGGAACGGAAACATGGAGCTCGCTCTCGATGAGCTTGGCGAGTGTATTTCCGATAGCGCGGATATGCCCGTAAGCGACGAGATCGTCTTAAAAAACGCAATTGACGGATTTCTTGAAGGTCTTGGAAGGACGGCAAGAATAGTTTTCATGCGCAGATATTGGTATCTTTGCTCCGTGTCTGACATTGCGAGATCACTTGGAATGAGCGAAAGCAACGTTAAGGTAACGCTTATGCGAACGAGGAGAAAGTTCGCAGAGCATCTTGCAAAGGAGGGAATATCGATATGAAAAAAAAGCATAAGCTTTTGCGCTCGCTTTCATTGGCAGACGACAAATACGTAAGGGAGGCTGACCCTTCCGTTAAGGTAAACAGCCATAGGAAACTGAAAATAGCGCTATCCGTTGCCGCTTGCTTTATGATAGCTATAAATCTTTGGCTGTTTATACCCATTTACGATACGGTGCCCGATATGTCTGAATACTCGGACAGCGAATATTATTCAATTATATTGAAGATCAACGAGCTGACTTACAGGAAGCCCGAGTATAAGAATAACTACGAAAGATATTTAAAAGGAAGTAGATTTAAGAACGCCATGGAAGACGGGGCGGAAGTAACGGAGTCGTTTTCGATCATGTCAGGAGTGGTCGACGGCTCGTCTTACGTTGAGGTAACCGACAATCAGGTGGCAAACGTTATAGAGGGCGATAGAATAAAGCGGAGCGACAAGTATATTTTCTATTTGCGTGAGGCAAGCCTTGACGTGTACAGCATTGAGGGAGAGCAGTCACGCGAGGTAGGGTATTACAAGATAAACTACGCGTACGACTACGAAAAATGCGATATGTATTTGTCCGAGGACGCAACGACTGTAACTATTTTTACCCGTTACTATGAAAACGGCAAGAAAGGAAATGAGATATCCATACTCTCTCTTGACGTGTCGGACGTTGAAAACATAAAGGAAAAGAACAGAGTTTTAGTTACGGGAAATTATCTTTCCTCAAGACTTACCGACGGTGATTTTCTTATGTTCTCGACCTTCAACGTAGCCTTTGAGCCCAATTTTTCCGATGAGAAGACGTTTATTCCTCAGATAGACACGGGCGACGGCTATGAAAGTATTCCCGTTGAGGATATAATTTCTCCCGATAAGCTCAACACGGCAAAATATACCGTCGTATGCAGATTTGACGGGGAAAACGTCGAGCTTATGGATAGCTCAGCATTCCTTTCCTACACGACGGATATATACGTTTCCGAAGATAACCTCTACGTTGCGAGAGAGTTCAGCGCGGAGGAGGATTTCGGTGATAACACAACCTTAAAAACGGATACGTCCGAAATATCGGCAATGTGCTATTCCGCAAGCGGCTTTGAGCATCTCGGAACGGTTACCGTTGACGGACATATCAAAGATCAATACAGCATGGACGAATACGACGGTCTGCTCAGAGTAACCACTACGACGCGAACGGATACGGTTACGCAGTTGAATAAAAACGGAGCTACTTCAACAAAGCGTGGAGATACCAATGCCAATCTCTATTGCATAGACTTTGACAGCGACAGCATAGTTGCCTCGGTCATAGCCTTTGCGCCCGACGGAGAGGTGGTAAGGTCAGCGCGCTTCGACGGTACGAATGCGTATATTTGTACGTCCGTGCAAGCCGTACAGCTTACCGATCCCGTATTTTTCTTCGACCTTTCCGACCTTAAAAATATAACCGTCAAGGATACGGGAACAATCGAGGGATATTCAAGCTCTCTCATTAATTTCGCAGAAGGATATCTTATGGGTATCGGCTACGGCTCTACCGTATCCGACCTTAAGATAGAGATATATACGGAAGGCGAGGGAAGCGTTGAGTCTGTTTGTCAATACGTATACGAGGATACGTCGTTCTCCGAAAATTATAAATCGTATTACGTAGACAGAGCAAATGGGCTTATAGGAATAGGTATCACCTGCGGAGGCGAAAGCTATCAAAACGAAGGTGACTCGTCAAGATACGTAGTGCTTGAGTTTGACGGCGAACGGCTCGTGGAAATACTCAACGTTGCAATAGAAGGACGAAACGGTTTGAAGCGCGGCGTTTATATCGACGGATATATGTACGTGTTCGGCGGATATAACGATTTCGTCGTCAAAAAGCTTGACGCTGTAAATTAAAAATAAACATCCCCTACAAACGCGTTTGTAGGGGATGTTGTCTGTTATAGGTATGGAATGATTACGTTAAAATATCTGAACTCCGTTGTCCGCTTCGGTTGCTTGCGGCACTTCTTCTTGGATCAGGTATTCGTCGTTATCGTGCTTCTTGTTGTTGAGCATAGGCGCGGCGGCTGTTATCAAGCTCATTACAACGAGAATAATGCTTGTTGCGGCGAAGCTGCATTCAAATCCGATTATCGTGAACTCTTTGATATTGAAGTTTATTATAGCGCAGAATACTATTACGAGAGCTACCGCCGCCATAGCGCAGAGTATTGTGAGTATTTTGGCGGGAATGGTAACGCTCTTCATTGATTTTCCTACGGTAAAGTAGCAAACGGATTGCCAAGCTACCAAAGCCGCAGCCAATGCGGAGAGTGCCAGCAAAACGGGAACGAGCGCGAATACAGAACAGAAATCAAGCGTTCCGCCGCCCAAAGCCGAAAAGGTTAGCGTCATTATCTCTTGGTTAACGAACTTTAATTTTCCGTCCTTTATATCAGCCTTTGTCGCATCGTTGTAGGATGTGAGCATTTCCTCAATATTCTTCTTGGTGTCCGAGGGACGCGCATCGTCATATGCGTCCTTTACCTCCTCGCCGAGATTAAGATCTTCGAAATAATCAGCTCCGATAGAGGTCTTTATTTCACTCGTACCGAGAGAGCTACCGATACGCGCCTTTACCGTGGTTGTCATAACGGGTGCAAATACAAGGCAGATTACAGCGATAGCCGCTGCAAAGGATACTGAATGAGTGATTATTCCTCTCAGTGAAAGCTCGGAATGGTCGGTGACGATTTTGAGCGTGATGCAAGCGACAACGCCGATAGCGCCCGCTATAAGCGCAACGACTGTGGCAACGCCCATTTTTGTCGTTATAAAGTAATATCCGCCCGACGTGAAAAAGGTTGAGCATGAGAAATAAGCTATTACTGCCATAAGCGGAATGGTCGGGAGAAGTCTAAGCGCGGATTTTGTGGGCGCTGACTTACCAAACAGACCGAGCAGAAGATTGATGACCGATACGGCGAAAAACGCTATTGACAAGGCAACGAACGCAAGAGAGGTGAGCATGGTGACAGCTCCCGATGCCGTCGGCTTTATCTCCTCACCTTGCGCCTCAAGTCTGAGTGAGAGATACATCAGCTTTTCCAAAGCCTTTTCGGCGTCCTTGGAAAGCTTTATGTTATTTCTCGAATCGTCAAGCATTGAAATTATATCGTAATCCGAGATGGAATCCTCCGATATCACGTCGTCGGAAATGTCGTTTCCACTGTTGTTTCCGCCACTGATATAGAAATCATCGTAATTAGCCATAACCTCGGGGGAAAGCTCAGCGTCGGTGTTTTCAAGACCGAACAGACCCGAAACTATATCTGCGGTGCCGCCGACGACCTCAGAATAAAATTCCTTGGACGCCTTCTCAACGTCGTCGTATAGGTCGCTTTCCATAAGCTCGTCAGCGTCGAGATCCTTGAAGGTATCAAAGAAAATAACGGTAGTGCGCATAGGTGAGAGCTTGATATCTGCTTCCATTCCCATGAGCGACAAATCGTACGTCGCGACGCTCATAAAGGAGAAGATCAGCATGATAACGCTCACAAGCACTAAAATGCAGTTTCTTATAAGGGGAATAACGCTTGCTTTTTTAGCCTTTTTAGGCTTTTTGGGCTTTGGCTGAACAGTACCTGCCTCGCCGTGTATCATAGTTCCGCAAGCCGCGCAGAAATTAGCGCCGCGCTCAATAGGAGACGCACAGTTGGGGCAGAGATTTGGCTCGGACAGCTTATGTCCGCATTTTGAGCAGAATAGCGCGCCTTGAGCCACCTCTGCGGAGCAGTTGGGGCAGAAAGAGCTTTCATTGGCAGAATGTTCTATTTTTGAGCCGCACGTCGAGCAGAATACGCTGTCGGGTGTAACGTCCGCGCCGCAATTGCGGCATTTCGTATAATTATTTTCGTTCATTTGCAGTACCTCGCTGATGAGTTATATAATAATTTTATCATATATTACATCAAATGTCAATATTACAAAACAAATCCATTTCAAAAAAGTATTGACAAACTAATTGTGATATGATACAATTATTATTGTAAATGAATTAAATATATTGGAGGAAGTATAATGAAGAACGTTTGGAGAATGGCGCTTATTCTTTCCTTGGCACTGTGTCTATTGTTCGCCTTGATAGCTTGCGACAGCAATGATGGTCAATACGTTTTGGTTACCGATATCTACGGCGAGACCATGACGGACGAGGAAGGAAACATCGTAACCGCTCTTGATGCCGACGGAGACGGTCAGCCCGATGAAACGAGCGAAACCACGGGCAGTGACAGCGGAAGCATCGAAAACGCAGGCGCTAACAAGGATGAAGGCTACGGACCTATCATTCGTCCTAACTGAGCAAGCTTAATTACGTAATTCAAGCTAAAAAGAGCTAAGTCGTTTTATGTGACTTAGCTCTTTTACTTTAGCGTTATTAACTGATTACGTTAAAAAGGCTATCGTTGTAGGAGAGCTGTCAGCGTAAGCTGACCGAGAGGACTACCTAATCATAAATAAACTACGGGGACTTTCTCGGAAAGAAAGTCCCCGTAAAACTTAGGTTAAAAATTATTTAGCGGTCTTTTTAGTTACAGCCTTAATAACGAACAGCGTACCTATCGTAAGTGCGATACCGAGAGGGAGGCAGATGAATATGTTCTGCACGAATCCCGAGATAACGAACATAACAAAGGAGATAGCCGCAACAGTAACAGCGTAAGGAATCTGCGTTGAAACGTGATTGAGGTGATTGCACTGAGCGCCAGCCGAGGACATGATGGTCGTATCGGAAATGGGAGAGCAGTGGTCACCGCAAACAGCGCCCGCAAGGCACGCGGACATACCGATGATGAGAAGCGTTGAGCCGGGCTCGAATATAGCCGTAACGATCGGAATGAGAATACCGAACGTACCCCAAGACGTTCCCGTAGCAAATGCGAGAATGCAAGCGACGAGGAATATAATAGCGGGGAGGAACGAGCCGAGAGCCTCAGCCTGTCCGCTCATGAGGTCACCGACGAAGTATTTAGCTCCAAGAATAGAAGTCATGTTCTTAAGAGCGGTTGCAAAGGTAAGAATGAGTATTGCGGGAACCATTGCGATAAAGCCCTGAGGAACGCACTCCATGGATTCCTTGAAGGAAATAACACGGCGGATAAGCAGATAGATAACAATAAGAACGAGAGCAACGAGACCGCCCCAAGGAAGTCCAACGGTTGCGTCTGTATTTGCGAATGCGTCAATGAGGTTAGCACCGTCAAGAATTCCGCCAACGTATACCAAGCCGAATACACAGCTTACTATAAGTATAACGATGGGAATTATAAGGTCTATTATCTTATTGCTTGACATTGAGGAAATATCGTCCTCTCCTGCTTCAACTCTGTCACCCGAGGTGTAGAGGTCGCCGTTTTCAATAGCGTTAAGCTCGTGAATTCTCATAGAGCCGTAGTCGAACTTCATAACGGTTATAGCAACGACGAAAACTATTGTAAGCAATGAGTAGAAGTTATAGGGAATAGCTTGAATAAACAGCTTGAGTCCCTGACCGTCCTCAGCATAGCCCGCAACTGCTGCTGCCCAGCTTGAAATAGGAGCTATCATACAGATAGGAGCGGCGGTAGCGTCGATAATATACGCAAGCTTTGCTCTTGAAACTCTCTTGCTGTCGGTTACGGGGCGCATAACGGAGCCGACCGTCAGACAGTTGAAGTAGTCGTCAACGAAGATAAGTACACCGAGAATAAAGGTTGCGATGATAGCGCCAACGCGGGATTTGATATGGGTCTTTGCCCAATTACCGAATGCCGCAGAGCCGCCTGCGCGGTTAATGAGAGCGACGATGATACCAAGCTCAACGAGGAATACGAATATTCCCGCAGTGCCCGCAACGGCGGAAATGAGACCGTCGTTGATTACAGCGTCAAGAGTTCCCGTGAAGGAGAAATCGGAGTAGAGTATAGCGCCCGACAGAATACCGATGAACAGCGAGCTGTATACCTCCTTGGTGATAAGTGCAAGACCGATAGCTATCAGCGGAGGAAGGAGAGCCCAAAGAGAGCCTCTGACCTCAGCAGAACCGCCGCAGGTCTCGCAGTCTGCCACCGTTCCGTCGCAGTCGGGACATGACAGAGAGGCAAGCGAACCGTCGGTAATAAACGCAACGACAAGCAACGCGATTATCACGACAGCGGCAATTGCCAAAACGATTTTTTTAGTTTTTGTCATAATGACCTCCATAGAAATATTATAATACAATTTTATCATATTTTGTCGAAAAAAACAATAGTATTTTGAAAAAATTATCAAAAATGTTTAAATTAAAAAATTCACAAACAAAAATCGTAATCACCAGCCTCTTGAGATATTCTCCCCACTACTTTGAGGTTTATCAATATACGCACCGTCCTATCATTGCGAGGTAGCTTGCGACCGCGATAGCGGTGGATGAATGTAGCCGACGGAGTCAGCGTGGTTGGGTTGGAAAGTTGATTTTACACATACCAAAGCAAAGCCCCGCAAGGAGCGGGGCGAGAAATCACGGCTTTTTTGCAACTTTTTTCAATCTGTCAACAAGTACTTTATAACGAACATCGGAACGCAAAACGGCAACTTCGTTGTTAATTTCCAACCATTCAAGCAGAGATTGCGAACGATTGCCGTCCGCCTCCATGATCCATCCGCCACTTGAGTATCCGCGAAGAATTGGTGAGGTGTGCGGCGCATCAAAATCATAGGTATCCATATGAATAGCAAAATCTGCACTTTTCTCCAGCCACTTCCACGCTTCTTCGTAGTTCTGCTTTCTCAGATATGCGGTGCACAGAAGACTACAGGCAGCTTCGCCAAGTTGGGCTTTGTATTGATAATCACCGTCAGGGAAAATCAAGTCAAGAAAACCTACTTCTGTTTTCCATAAATGAATACTGTCTTCAAGCGAATAAATGAAGTCTCCGTTATCGTGCCTTTGGATGGCTGCGCGTTCAATCATTTCGGCAGTACGGTAAAGCAAAAATGATAAATAGCCTTGAAACTCTTCGAAGTCTGCGTCACCCTTCCAATGATACCTCATAAAGTCTTCGTACGAAAAATGCGCGCGCGGCATTTCCTTTGTAAGCTTTATCATTTCCTCTTTTTTGCCTGCGTATGCGTAAGCGTTTCCAAGTGTGTCGATTGCTTCATATCGAATCGTGCTATCGGTGCACTCCGCAAGGATTCGATTACAAAGATCAAACACCTCGTCGTATTCCTTGATGCCTTTTCGAGAATATTCACACACCAACGAGTAGGCAAGGCTTTGCATAATCTTATAATCGCGCGGGAATTTTTTGTTTGCTTCGCGGAGAAGCTCGGTACGCTCTGAACCCTTTCCTTGATAGCCAAGCTCGGCTGCTTGGGCTAAATATTTTTTTATTTCCTCGTTATTTTTTTCAATATCTATTCCGAGTAGAACATCTGATGAAACGTCAAAAATATGACAGAGCGCAGGGAGCTGAGAGATGTCGGGGGCAGTTCGGTTGCACTCCCACTGAGAGATTGCGCGCGATGTAATTCCAAGATATTCGGCAAGCTGTTCTTGCGTGATATTTTTCTCTCGTCGCAAACGTTTAATGGTTGAGCCAATAGACATAGTTTTGTCCTCCAAAAAGTATTTAAAAGCGCTTTTATGATTTTATTATATCAGATCTAAAAAATTATTCCACGAAGTGTTTGTAGAAGTTGAGTATAGCGTTGCTTTGATTTTCAAAGATATTATATCATAAATACTGTGATATTGCAAGAAAAAAGACATGCTCGAAATGAACATGTCTTTTTTAATATAACTTAATTTATCGCAGGTACAATAAAACGTTGCTCTTTTTGTGAGCTTTTTTATTGCCTATATTTGATATACGTTTTGAGGGTGAGCTGTCGGCATACCCGAAAAGCCGTATTTTGCGCAACAATTGAGCGCGGATTCTATTCTTAGCAGACGGTTGTATTTTGCAACTCTTTCACTGCGGCAGGGTGCGCCCGTCTTTATAAAGCCCGCCCCAAAGGCAACCGCAATATCGGCAATCGTCGTGTCCTCCGTATCACCCGAACGGTGTGAGAGAATAAAACGGTAGCCCGCGTTCTTGGCGATATGAACCGTGTCCATGGTTTCGGTGAGCGTGCCGACCTGATTTGGTTTTATCAGAATAGAATTTGCGATATTGGCTTCAATTCCATCGGCAAGACGCTTTGCGTTAGTTACGAACAAATCGTCGCCAACGAGCATTATTTTGCCACCGAGCTTCTGCGTGATTGAAAGCCAACCCTCAGTATCTCTTTGGTCGAGCGCATCCTCAATTGACATGATAGAGGGGAATTTGTCGCATAGATTTACCCAATACTCAACAAGCTCGGAAATACTCATTTTTTTGTTTGTCTTCGGTAAGACGTATGAGCGCGAGTTTTCGTCAAACCACTCTGAAGCGGCGGCGTCAAGCGCTATTTTTATCTGCTCCGAGGTGTATCCCGCAAGCTCTATTGCGGAAAGTATAAGCTGTATTGCCTCCTCGTCGTTTTCAAGTGTAGGAGCAAAACCGCCCTCGTCACCAACGCCCGTGGATAATCCTTTGGACTTCAAAAGCTTGCCAAGGGCGTGATATACCTCGCTTCCTGCGCGCAGAGCCTCTGAAAAACGTGAAAATCCTACGGGTACTATCATAAATTCCTGAATTTCAACGTTATTTGAGGCGTGAGCGCCTCCGTTGAGAATATTCATCATGGGGACGGGAAGCTTATAAGCGTCAAGTCCTCCGAGATATCGATAAAGGGGAAGATGATACCAGTTTGCGGCGGCACGTGCCGTAGCCAATGAGACGGCGAGCATTGCGTTAGCTCCGAGAAGCGACTTGTCGGGCGTACCGTCGAGCTGAAGCAAAACTCTGTCAAGTTCAGCCTGCTCTGTTGCGTTTATTCCGCTGATTGCGGGAGAAATTCTTCTGCAAACCGAGCAAACGGCGTCCTCAACTCCTTTTCCGTTGTATCTTGCGGGATTTTTGTCGCGCTTTTCATGAGCTTCGTAAATTCCCGTTGAAGCGCCCGAGGGTACGCTTGCCATACCGACAGTTCCGTCGGCAAGAAATACCGACGCCTCAACCGTGGGATTTCCGCGTGAATCGAGGATTTCACGCGCAGAGCATCTTATAATTTGCGGCTTGTTCATATACGTATATCCTTTCTTTGTACGTTGTTTATATGTATATTATTGGCAACCGAACAGCCGAATATGTATTCAAAACAAAAAGAAACCCGTAAAACGTGTAGTAGCGTTTGACGGGTTTCTACCTTATAAATTACCATACTTCCAATTAAGCACAGTACCGAATTTAAACAGTCTTAATATTTATTTTTTAGAAGTTCTTTGGGGTATGGGGGCTTTCTCCGAAAGAAAGCCCCCAAAAATTCCCGTCATAAACTAACTTTTTTTATCTCTTAACCTTTACTCTCAATTATCAAGCACTGACCGCGGCGAACGGAGATCAGCGCGCAGTTACCCACGATTTCGTTGGAAACGGTGAGCGACGGCTCGCTTCTCAGCACGGTTTTATTGTCAAGCGGATATTTACAGCCCTCGATACTGACGCCCTTAAGCTTTTCGCTGAGTGCAATTACAGACACGTAAGTAAAATGGCTTTTAGCAATGAGAGTGCTTGATGAATCCATATAGCGCACTCTGTTTTTACCGTCGGTTATGACGGTATGTACTCGCATTTTCCAAAGCTCAGCGAGTATAGAGACGTTAGCAAGTGCGTGGTCAAGTCTGCCGTCAAGTCCTCCTATGATAACTATTTCGTCAGCCCCTCTCGCGAGAGCCTCGTTTATTGCCATCTGCGTGTCGGTAAAATCCTTTTCGGCGGGGACCTTGAGTATTTCCTTGACGTCGGGGAGCTTGTCCGTATACGAATCAAAATCACCGAGAAGCACGTCCACCTTCTCACCGAGAAGCATAGCGTTTTTATATCCTCCGTCAGCGGCGATGCGAAGGTCGTCGGACTTGGGGTGCTCGGTAATACCGTTGACGTCTATTCCGCCGCCCGTATAAATAAATACTTTCATGTGTATTCCTTTCAAAGCTCAATCCCATTTTTTTCGGGTCTTGAGAATATCGTAAAGCTCAACAAAGCTCTCGTGTCTTGATTTTGGAATGTATCCGTCCTTGACCGCCTGCAAAACGGCGCAACCCTCTTCCTTCGTATGCGAGCATTTCGTGTATCTGCAACCGCTGAGATACGGCGCGAATTCACGCATAGTGTTGGGCAGATCTTCCTTTTCAAAGAAATCAAATCTCTTGAAGTCAAGCATGGAAAAGCCGGGGGTGTCCGCTATGTAGCCGCAATCAGCGGCGTCTGAGAGCGGAAAAAGCTTGACCTCGCGCGTCGTGTGCCTACCGCGTTCTATTTTTCTGCTTATCTCCGAGGTAGATAGATTGAGGGAGGGGAAGAGCCTGTTAAGAAGCGTTGACTTTCCTATTCCCGAAGCCCCTGCAAAAGCGGCAGTTCTTGTCGGAAGCTTTTGCTTGATAAAATCGTCAATAGGGGATATGCCTATATCCTCAACCGCAGACAGCTTGAAGGTCTCAAAGCCACACGAGGAATAAATTCTGTAAAGCTCGTCTGCTTTGTCCTCGTCAAGCTCGCATTTTGTTATGACGATGACAGGCTCGATGTCGTTGTGCTCCGCAATACATATAAGCTTGTCAACCGTGGATAGAATAGGGGCAGGAGATGCCGTTGCCATAGTGACGAAAAGGTAGTCAAGATTTGCCATTGGCGGACGGATAAGCGCATTCTTTCTGTCAACTATTTCGTCAATTACGAACTTTCCGTCGTCGTCAGCCGCCTTTTCGTCGTACGAGAGAATAACGTTGTCACCAGCCAAAGGCGTCAGACGGTCGTGCCTAAACGAGCCCCTCGCGCGACAGCGTATTTCTTTGTTTTCTACGGTGTCCGAAAGAACGCTGACGGTGTACAGACCGCCGACGCCCTTAAGAATTTTTCCTTTTACAGTGCTTTCCATGAAATAACATTCCTTTATGAGCTTATATAAATATCAACTGAGGTTATCGATGAGGTAATTGGCGTATTGGGGAGTGGCGTCTGTGTTATGACCGTCCCCTTGGGCGCTCCGCTTGATACGGAGTATATCTCGCCGACGACCAAGCCCACCTCTGAGAGCTTGAGCCGAGCCTCGTATACGGTAAGGCCGTAGAGGTCGGGGACTTTTTTCTGGGACGCAGACGTACCAATGCTGACGCTGATGTCAACGCTGCTTCCAAGCGGAACGGTGGAGTATGGCGAGAGCGCTTGCTCTATAACCTTGCCCGCGCCCACGGTTGAAGTCTTGTAGGTTATATTGCCGAGCTTTAGTCCGCGCGCTTCAAGTATGGAGCTTGCTTGCGCCTCACTAAGACCGTAGAGGTCGGGAATCTTTACCGTAGTGATCTTTTTGCCAAGACTTATTTTTACCGTCAGCGTTTCACCCTCGTATAGCTTTGCGTCGGGCGCAGGGGTGGTGGATATTATAATATCCTTGTCAACGGTCGTGGAATACTCGTATACGCGCTTTACGGCAACGCCGTTGTTTTGTAGCTCAAGCAACGAGGTGCGCGCGTCCTTGCCCGAAAAATTGCCGACGGAATAATAGCTTTTGCCTATGCTTACCGTTACGGAAAGTGAGCAAGAGCCACCGTTTTGATATATTTTTCTGACAACTCCCGCATCTGGCTTTTGTGATATTATCACACCAGCTGGGATATCGTCGCTGTTTTCATAGGAAACGAGAAGCTGATAGCTTTCATCAAGCTCGGTCTCAAGCTCAGCGTAGCTTTCTCCGACCACGGACGGAATTGTAAGCTCGTCGTATGGGGCAAGAAAACCGCCGAACAGACCGAGAAGAACTGTCGCAAGCGTCAGAAGCGCTATACATACGGCGGAGCTGAACGCACCCAAATAAAACGAGATACGTTGAACCTTGTCTCGCTTGGGAATTAAGACTCGGAACACCTTTTTAGCCGTTCGCCAAAGAAACGCTCCGATAGCCCCAAATGCACCCGTAATCGCAGATACTAAGCCGCCGAGCCACCGTAACGCCCTTTTGAAAAAAGGCTGACGCTTGGGAGAGGGAAGCTGACCTATTTCAAAAAGCAAGTCAAAATCTATGTTTTCAGCGTAAGTCTTATTACCATATCTTTCGGGCGGTAATACACTCGGTAGAAGTTCATTCCTTCTTTTTGACCTGAAGCTTCCGTGTCTTTGGTTCTTCGTTCTGTATTCAAAATTTTTAATACGGTATTTCATTTTAACTCCCTGAAGGTTATAATATGTAATACCGTATGGTTCTCGGAAAAATTGAAGGTAGTTCAAACGTCTGCAAAGGCTCTCCTTGTAGGAGAGCTGTCAGCGTGGTTTTGTTATAAAATCATTTCTAAATCATGCAATGAGATTGCCGCGTCACTTCGTTCTTCGCAATGACAATATTGGAGCGAACATAGTGCATTAAATTATGATTTATCGGGGAGTTGATTATCTATGTTCGCACTCTCTACGTGTCATTCTGAGCAGATGAGACATTGGGGGAGAGACGGATAAACGATGCGAAGAATCTTTGCGACGTAAGGAGCAACTACTAACCGCATATAATGGGAGAACCCTTAAAGAATAAAGGGTTACCCATCGAAGTTGGTTGTTGCCGCAAGCGGCAAAGATCCTTCGAATTGTACTTTTGGTTCTCCCAATAAAGTGCTTACGCTCAGGATGACACAGAGAGTGTGCGTACATAGCAAACAGTCCGATAAATCA
>JAFTXE010000001.1 GCA_017461745.1 Clostridia bacterium
ACGTTGATCCTCGACGGACACGAGATACTTGCAGAGGATGTTGATATGTCCAAGAAGCTCAGATGTATCGAGCTTGGAAGACGGTCGTATCAGGTTTGCAGAGAGTATTTTAAGGATGAGGGGAACAACCTTCACCGTTGGCTGGTTGGACTCCCGACAGTAGTTAGGCACCCTGTTACGGGAGATTTTATGGAGCTGATAATCGAAGAAGGATTCGAACCTTTACATAATCTCTTGGAGTTTTGTAAGCTCCAGAACAGCGGAATGACTTACGATATCGAATACTTTGAGACATTGACAATGATTGTCAAAGCAAGCGAAAACATACAGCAGAACGTTTTTTAGAAATTTGTTATCGAAAATGTTCATATTTGTTTGATGTAGCCACATATATTTGAACAAATTCTAAGAAAGGGGTGATTGGCTATGAAGATTATTGTACATTATCCAGAAACACCTGAAAAGCAAGCACAGTTTGATGCTCGAGTGGCAAAATTTCACGCTGAATATGTTGCACAATATATTGAAAAGCTCAATTGCCCCACGGATCAAAAATTAAAGCTGCTTGATGCGGTAGCGCAAACAATACTGGAGGAATCTGAAGAAAAAGGAAAAAATGACATATAATGTAAAAAGCGAGGCAGTCGTAATGATTTGCCTCGCTTTTCGTTGTTATAGGGCTTAATAATTGCTCGAGTTGGTCTTTTCTTGTTGCTTAGATATCATTTTTATGATATAATTAGCTCATAAGGCCGATGGTAGGTTCGAATCTTCCTTAAAGTACTTTTCCCATGTGCTTTTGAATATCCTAACTGAGTTAAGCTCCCATTTTTTCAAGGAGCCGGGATGGACTCCTATGATCTTTGCATATTCTTTTCTTGACAATCCAAGTTGCATTCTCTTTGCTCTTATTTGCTTGCCTTGATTGTTATATAAGAATAGGTTGAAGTCATCCAACAAATCGGTAACAGGGATATTATACAGTTCAGCTAATTTCTTCATGTGCTCTAATGGATAATAGTCGTGGCCGTATTCCTCGTATCGAATATACGTGCTACGATCAATTCCTATAAGATCAGCAATTTCTCTTTGTAACAGAGCTTTGCTGTATCGGTACCATCTGAGTTTGTCCGCAACTTCGGTAATCTCGGATGGGTTCGAAAACATTATGTTGAACTTTGCAGCTTCAAGCAAATGATGAGGAGCTAACAAAGGAAAGCTGTGGATGAACAGGGGAGAGAACCTTACTTCACCGGATATGTTTTGTACCATCAAGTATGTTTGCTCGCCTAATTGCTGGAATACACGCCATTTTTGATCATATGGAACTTTATCTGCGTCATATGCTCCAAAAAAGTCCGTTATGATAGGATAGCATTCTGAATACAGCGCGCGGCGTAGGTGGCGAATTTTGCGCCGTTGGCAGCCTTAAAGGTATCGACCGCCTTTATGAGTCCGATAGTTCCGATTGAGACGAGGTCTTCCTGATTTTTGCTTGACGCGTAGTATTTTCTTACGATATGGGAAACTAATCTGAGGTTATGCAGTATGAGCTTTTTTCTTGCTTCCTCATCGCCACGCTCAACAAGCGCGAAAAGCTCCTCCTCTTGCTTTGGGGAGAGTGGCGGCGGAAAGCTCCTTGGCGTGTTGATGCCGAGAATGAGATGAAAGAAGTTGGCGAAGACCGAAATAATACCTGTAAGCATAATATCCTCCGAATATATTTTTGCGTTCTGTAAATAATATGCGGAGGGGAATTAAATAATCCGCAGGGACAAGATAGGACTTTTGATAAATTTAATAGCGAGCTTTGTCGCTTTTCATTGACAGAAGCTATATTTTGTGGTAAAATATTGGTATGTATAATATTATCTTCTTGGAGGACAGAATATGCTTATTGGAAATGCGGTGGTTGGACAGTCGGGAGGACCGACGGCGGCGATAAACGCAACGCTTGCAGGTGTTATCAGAGGAGCGCTTGAGGCGGACTGCATAAAAACGGTTTACGGAATGAGAAACGGTATTGAGGGCTTTGCGAATAAAAGACTTATCGACCTCAACTCTGTATTTGCAAGCGAGGAGGCTTTTGAAACTCTTGAGCAGACTCCCGCGGCTGCTCTCGGCTCTTGCAGAAAAAAGCTACCCGACCCTGATTCCGAGCGTCCCGAGGACGTAGCGTTTTATCAGAAGATATTTTCGGTTATAGATGAATTCAATATCAAATACTTTTTCTACATCGGCGGTAACGATTCTATGGATACCGTTGCTAAGATGTCGAGATATGCCGAAAAGACGGGCGTTGAGATAAGAATAATGGGTGTTCCCAAGACTATCGACAACGACTTGGCGCTTACCGACCATACCCCCGGCTTTGGCTCGGCGGCGAAATATATTTCAACCACAGTCCGTGAGATAGTCCGCGATTGCGGTGTTTATACGGTCAAGGCGGTTACCGTCGTTGAGATAATGGGACGTGACGCGGGTTGGCTGACGGCGTCCTCGGCTATAGGCAGAATCGTTGACGGAGCGGCGCCCGATTACGTTTATTTGCCCGAGCGTGATTTTGATATCGAGAGCTTTTTTGCTGATATAGAAAAGGCGTTTGAAAAGCATCCCAACGTCGTCGTTGCGGTTTCCGAGGGCTTGAGATATGCCGACGGCAGATACGTTGGCGAGGGAACGCAGAGCGGAAGCACCGACGTGTTCGGTCATAAGTATCTTGCGGGTACGGGAAAGGCGCTTGAGCTTGCTATCAAGGACAGATTCGGCTGTAAGGTGCGCTCGGTAGAGCTTAATCTTCCTCAGCGTTGCGCGGGACATCTGCTTTCCATGACCGACATATCCGAATCGCGCAGCATAGGCTGTGAGGCTGTAAGAGCGGCGGTGTCGGGTGTCAGCGGAGAGGTTATGGTCTTTGTTCGCGCCGAGACGGAGAATTACGCTTGCGGTATTGAGCATAGAAGCGTAAGGGGTATTGCCAACGCAACGAGATACGTTCCCGACGAATTTATTTCCGAGGGCGACAATAACGTGACCGATGCTTGCTGTGAGTACTTACTTCCTCTTATCGAAGGAGAGTATCCCGTTAAATACGAAAGAGGATTGCCAAAGCATATTATTCTTTGAGGTGAATGATGAAAATTGCGATCGTTACGGGTGCGTCGTCAGGTATAGGACGAGAATACGTAAGACAGATAGCGGAAAGAGAAGCGCTTGACGAGATATGGGTCGTTGCCAGAAGAGAGGAACGGCTTGAGGAGCTGAAAAGCGCGATAAAAACAAAAATAGTTCCCATATGCGTTGATTTGTGCGAGCCGCGCGGCTATGAAAAAATAAGAAATATGCTTGCGGATATCAGCCCCGACGTGCGCGTGCTCGTCAATGCGGCGGGCTACGGAAAATTCGGAGCGTTTAACGACATCGAGCTTTCGGAGCAGCTTGGAATGGTGGAGCTTAATATCAACGCACTGACGAAAATAACCTTCCACACGCTTCCGTATATGTCCGAGGGGGCGAAGATATTTTTCGTCGGCTCACGCTCGGGCTTCCATCCCGTTCCGTATATTTCCGTGTATGCGGCGACTAAATCATACGTGCTGAGCTTTTCGAGAGCTATCGGTAAGGAGCTTGAAAAAAGAAAGATTTCAACTATTGCCGTTTGTCCCGGTTGGGTGCGTACCGAATTTTTTGACAGAGCCGTGGAGAACGAGGGCGTTATCGTGTACTATAATAATTTCGTAACTCCCGAGCAGGTAGTCAGTCGCTCGTACCGTGATATCGCGCGCGGTAAGGACGTTTCTGTCTGCGGAGCGTCTACGCGTTTTCAGGTATTCCTTGCAAAGCTTTTGCCTCATAAATGGGTTATGAAAATATGGTGCAAGCAGCAAAAGAAATAAACAAACAAACAAGGGGTTGATTTCAGCCCCTTGTCTTTTATGTTTGCGGATCTATCGTAAGAATGCGGATAAAAAATGAAAATGCGGTTATAATAGGCAGTGAGAATATTTTACCGAGGTGAGATATGAATAAAACACTGACCGAAAATTACTCCGAGAACGTGACTTTGATGCAAAGTGCGCTCAGGGTAAACGAAAGCTTTGACGTGCTATATAAAAAGCTTACCATAGGCAGCGGAGAGCTGTCCTTCTTCTATATTGACGGCTTTACCAAGGATACGGTAATGCAAAAGCTGATGATGCATTTTATTTCCTTGGGCAAGATAAAGGGAAGCGCGTCAGAGTTTATGATGCAGAGCGTTCCGTATATAGAGACTGATACAGTCACCGACGTTGATAAAATGATAACTGCCGTAATGTCGGGCTGCACGCTGTGTCTCGGCTCAAGCTTCGGAGCGGAGGCTATCATTATAGATACCCGAACCTATCCCGCCCGAACCACGGAAGAGCCCGAGGGCGACAGAGTAATGCGAGGCTCGCGTGACGGATTTGTTGAGACGCTTATATTCAATACCGCGCTTATTCGCCGAAGAATAAGAAATCCCGCACTTACTATGCAGTATTTTTCCATCGGAGAGGATTCGCGTTCCGACGTGGTCATGTGCTATATGAATGACAGAGCGGATATGAAATACGTCAGAACTATTGAACGCAAGCTGAAGGCGATAAAAACGGACTCCTTGGTTATCGGTCACGAATCCTTAAAGGAATGTCTTATAAAAACGAGGTGGTACAATCCCTTTCCAAAGGTGAGGACTACCGAGCGCCCCGACGTCGCCGCCGCTCAGCTGTTGGAGGGCAGTATACTGCTCGTGATAGATAACAGCCCCGAGGTCATGGTTCTGCCCGTTTCGATATTCGACTTTATGCAGGAATCCAACGACTTTTATTTTCCGCCGCTGACGGGAACTTATATAAGGATAGTAAGATATATAGTGTTCTTTTTGACGCTTGTAATTACGCCCGCGTGGTATCTGATGCTTGAATACCCCGAGCTTGTTCCGTCGTTTTTGAGCTTTGCCATGCCTGAGGACAGCGGCAAGCTTCCTATTATCGTACAGCTTCTTTTGGTGGAGTTTATAATTGACGCGCTGAGACTTGCGTCCCTCAACACGCCGAATATGCTGAACAATTCTTTGTCCGTCGTCGGTGGCTTGATACTCGGAGACTTTGCCGTAAGCATAGGCTGGCTCATACCCGAGGTAATTCTTTATATGGCGTTCGTGGCTATCGCAAACTTCACTCAGAGAAGCTACGAGCTTGGCTACGCTATAAAATTTTTGCGAATATTCTGGCTGATAGTGACCGCGATTTTCGGCTTCTGGGGCTTCTGCGGCGCTTTCGTCGTGATAATCATACTGTTGCTTACCAATACCACTGTGAACGGCAAGAGAAATTACCTTTATCCGTTGATACCGTTTAACGGCAGGGCGTTGCTTTCCTTGGTGGTAAGGGTTAGAAAAAAGAACGTGTAGATTAAAAATTCAGCAGAGAGTCCGATTTAAATAAAAAACGCCGTTATTCGGGGCGTGAGGCGTACAAGGATACGTCAAGCTCCGAAAACGGCGGTAGGAAAAGTCTATTGAATTTTAAGAATACAATATCGTATGCTTTTTTTGTTAAATAAACAAGAGTAAATGCCTTATAAAAGCTTTATCGCCTTAACTGCCGTTCCCTCGGCATATTCCCGTACTTCGCCCAAGGCGAAGAAATCACCGTTGGGGGTATACAGTCTCAGACGAGTGCCCAAAGGGTAGCTCGTGCGTATTTTTTTCTGATATATCTCACAGCCGTTGACGCAAAGGCGGTAGTAAAAGTCGGGCAGCCGAACGGCGTCAAGCTCGCGGAACAGCTCCTCGGTCGGTATGAGAAGTCCAAGCCTTTCCTCGTCCGAAAGCTCGTTCAAGTATTCAAGCGTGACTGCGTTTTCAATGCGAAATCCGCCCGCCGCGGTTCTTCTCAACGTTGACATAACGCCGCCGCAGCCAAGACGCGCGCCTATATCGGCGCAAAGAGTTCGAATATACGTTCCCGACGAGCAAGCGACTGACAGAGCGTAGTCCGACGGCGTGTCCGTGGGAGTGACGGAGAGATGCGTTATAGTAATATCCCGCGGCTGACGCTCGACTGTCTTGCCCTCGCGCGCGAGATCGCATAGCTTTTTACCGCCCACTTTGAGCGCACTGTACATGGGAGGTATTTGCTGAGTCACGCCTAAGAATTTCTCCGCCGCCTCTGCAACGTCTTTGGGAGAGGGAAGCGTGGCGCACTGAGTGAGTACCGCCCCCGTGACGTCCTCGGTGTCGGTGGTTATACCAAGCTTTAGCGTCGCCTCGTATTCCTTTGCGTCGCAAACGAGATATTCCGCCGCCTTTGCCGCCCTTCCGATAAGCATTACGAGAACTCCCGAGGCAAGCGGGTCAAGCGTTCCCGTGTGTCCGACACGCTTTGTGCCGAATAGCTTTCTTATTTTGTATACCGCGTCGTGAGAGGTTATTCCCACGGGCTTATCGAGTATGAGCAGACCCGACGGCTCGGTGTTCTGTATCTGTGACATAATAATTTCCTTACTTTATAATTACTTCGTCAAGCGGACGCTTGGGAACGTAATGGACGTTGTTTTCGTCGCGGTAGTATTTGACACCGTCCTTCGCAACCGTGAGAACGACCTCGTCCTCGGGAACTCCAAGACCGAGCACAAGCACGGGAGTGAGGTTATCGTCAAGAGAAAGCGTGTCCTTCAGCACCTGCTCGGACGCCGAACCAATAATACAGCCGCCAAAGCCTGCCTCAGCTGCTGACAGCATAATTGTCTGCGCGGCGATCCCTACGTCTATCATGAAGATAGGCTTTAATGGCGCTATCGACGTATCGTGGCACATAACGATAAACGCCGCAGGACCGTGATTCTCGGGAGGAAGCTTTTTTTCAAGCGACGCCGCCCAGCGAGTGAGGGGAAGAAGGCGCGCAACCTCATCGGTGTCGGTGATTATTTTGTATTTCAGCGCCTGCAAATTCATAGCCGCGGGAGAGTGGTTTGCGTTTGCTATCCATTCTATCAGAAGCTCCTCGGGAATCTTTGCGCCCGAGACGAATTCTCTGTGGCTTCTGTTTTTGTCTGCGAGTTCTTTAAAAAGCATAAAAGTTCTCCTTGTGTTTGTTGACAAATGTCGATTTTTATGATATAATATCCATGGCAAATTTTGCCCGGAGAGAGTTATCATTGATGGTGGCGGTGCTTCCCGAAATATCGGGAAAGCGAATTTCTTTTGCCTTCCCGCGAGGGGAGGTGATACGATGGACTTTATTACATGGAATGACTTATTGCAAGTCGCTTTTCTTGTGTTTGCCATTATATCCTGTTTTTATAACAAAAAGAAATAACCGCCTCTAAGTTCCCCAACGACAAGACGGTTATTTCTTATAACTAAATTGTGAGGGAGCACCGTTACCGATGACTCTCTTCGTTATTATTATAACCGCTTTTTATCCTTTTGTCAAGAGGAAAAGTAAATTTTGTTGCGTCAAGCTCATGTATGTTGACAAGCGTCGGAATTTATGATATAATATTTACGGCATAATGCCCGGAGGATACTATCCTCGGTGTGCGGTCACTTCCTTGATTTCTTCGAGGAAGTCGAAATTTTCTTTTTGCCTTCCTCGAATACCGAGGGAGGTGATATTTTGGATTACATAACGTGGAATGACGCAATTCAGATTGCTCTGCTCGTTTTCGCCATTATATCTTGCTTTTACAAAAAGAAATAACCGCCTCACTCTCCAATAAGGCGGTTATTTTTTATAATTGCTCTTTGAGGAAGTGACCGTACGGTATCCTCCGTTATTATTATAACCGCTTTTTTCTTTTTTGTCAAGAGAAATTTTGATTTTTATCTGAATTTCACCCAAGCAGAGCAGATGGGCGTGCCCTTGTCGGAGAAATTCTTTTCGTATTCGGTCATAACGTTGTCGGCGTTTTCGGGCGTTGAGTGCAGATCCCGTGTGTGCCACATTATCTCAGCGCCGAAGGCTTCGAATTCTTCGAGAGAGAAGTCAAAAAGCCCTACGTTGTCGGTCTTGAGCTTGAGTATGCCGCCCGGCTTTAACAGGTTTTTATAGATCTCCAGAAATCCTCTGTGAGTGAGTCTGCGTTTAGCGTGTCCCGATTTTGGCCATGGGTCGCTGAAATTGAGGTAGATGCAGTCAAGGGAGTGGGGCTTTACGTTCTCGGCAAGATTTTTTGCGTCGCCGATGATAAATCTCAGGTTGTCGTTCGGGCGTTCCTCGGTTCTCGCCTTGGCTTTTTCAAGCGCGATACAGCATACGTCCGATACCTTTTCCACTGCAACGAAATTGACGTCTTGATGCTTTGCCGCCATGCCGCTTGCGAAATTGCCCTTTCCGCAGCCTATCTCCATATGTACGGGGCGGCTTTCGGGGAAAATACCGTCAAATCCGTCCTTCAATATCTCGATATTTTCAATAAGCAGCTCGGAGCAAGCGGCTATCCGCTCAGCTCCGTGCTTTTTCTTTCTCATTCTCATGGCATACCTCGGTTATACGTTGAAGCGGAAGAGAACTATGTCTCCGTCCTTCATGACGTATTCCTTACCCTCGCTTCGATAGAGTCCCGCCTCCTTGACGGCGTTCATGCTGCCGTACTTGACGAGGTCGTCAAAGGAAACTATTTCCGCTCTGATAAATCCGCGTTCAAAGTCGCTGTGTATCTTTCCCGCAGCGCCGGGGGCTTTAGTGCCCTTGACGATAGTCCACGCTCTTACCTCCTGAGGACCTGCCGTCAGATAGCTGATAAGACCGAGAAGGGAATAGCTTGCCTTAATAAGTCTGTCAAGACCGCTTTCCTTTATGCCGAGATCCTCGAGGAACATCTGCTTTTCCTCGCCCTCAAGCTCTGCAAGCTCCGCTTCGATCTGAGCGCAAACGGCGATAACACCTGCGTGCTCACGCTCTGCCTGAGCCTTCAGTGCCATGTAGTTTTCATTGTCAACGGGCTCGTCACCGACCTCGTCCTCTCCGACGTTTGCTACGTAAATGACGGGCTTCATAGTAAGCAGAGGGGTGTCGTAAAGACATTCCTTCTCACTCTCGTCAAGCTCTACCTCACGGGCGCACTTTCCGTCCGAGAGAGCGGCGAGGAGCTTTTCAAATACCGCAAGCTCACCCGCAAGGGTCTTGTCACCCTTCATCGCCTTTTTGGTGCGGTCAATTCTTCTCTCGACCATTTCGATGTCGGAGAATATAAGCTCAAGATTTATAGTTTCAAGGTCGCGCAAAGAGTTGATGTTTCCGTCAACGTGAACTATGTTGTCGTTCTTAAAGCAGCGAACCACGTGAACGATAGCGTCAACCTCACGAATATGGGAGAGGAATTTGTTTCCGAGACCCTCACCCTGAGACGCGCCCTTAACGAGTCCCGCAATGTCAACGAATTCAATGACCGCGGGGGTGTATTTTTCGGGATTGTGCATCTTGGCGAGATAATCAAGACGGCTGTCGGGAACTGCAACGACGCCGACGTTCGGCTCAATGGTGCAGAACGGGTAGTTAGCGGACTCCGCCCCTGCCCCCGTCAAAGCGTTAAAAAGCGTACTTTTTCCCACGTTGGGAAGACCTACTATACCAAGCTTCATTTTTATTACTTCCTTTTTTTATACTTAACTATAATATTATACTATACAATTGGAAATTTTTCAAGGACTTTGATAAAAATTCGGTATTATAATATAATTTATACAGAAGCTACTGCCTTTTTATTTTTCACAAACTCAAAGTTAAAGATATCAAATCCGACGGGAATGTGTATTTGATCGAAAACAGGGGAATCTTCCTCCACGTTGAATGAGAATAATTTATAAAAAAGTAGTTGCTTCTTTTCTTCTTCCGTTTCCATCAAAATATCCGAATTAAATTTATCGTATGAGTTATTATCGTACTGAAAGGATATCAAATGATGACGCTCGTCTACCATTAACCATTGCGCTATCAGATCCAACCACATTCTGTCTGATTCGCCGTAAGAAAAACCGTAGCTGCATATCATATCACTGCTCATTATCATATTTTTAGCTTTTTCCAAACGCTCCGTGTCGAAGGCTTCATTAAATTTTGGCTTAACAAACGCTCTTTGAGTCTTTCGCGTGGTCTCGTAAAATTTTGCCTTTATCTGTTGTTCACTGTCTACTCCGAGAACTACGTCGTTATCCAACGTTCCGTGTATATGTAGCGGTATTGCTCCAATTCCCGCTCTGCGCAATAATGTATCCAATGTGTACGTATAATTAAACGATAAAAAGCTAAATGATATCGGATATTCGTCTTTTAGTGTTTGAACTGTCCTAAGATGGTTGGGGATAAGTCCCGCTTCAAAGTTTTGAAGTGACTCTAACATATTGAATTTTAAATCGTCGTTGGAAGTATGCTCAAGTATTTCCGATATGCTTTCATATTCCGCTTGCAAATGTGCGACCATATGCTTTTTAAAATCTCGCATACACTCAATGAATTCGTTTTCTGAGTCGAATATATACGCGTGTCGTGCCATAGCCATCTCAAAGTCGGACCAATTATTATATTTTTCATCGTTAGCAATATATTCTTTGAATTTTCTGATGGTATCCGATCTGGAAGGAGACGAAATATATGAATCGTACATATCGGCGTATCTTGTTTTCATTCCTAACCCAAGGTCGAATCCGTTTCCGATTATAAAAAGAATATTAAATCTTTTCTTGGGTGGGGTTTTAGATATTTGTTGTATTTGAGGGATTTTTTCCATTTGATTATTCCTTTATTAAAATAGTTTTTAAGTCTACTTGAAACTTCAGATTTCGTATATACCTTGTTAGCCTATCAAGAGTTGTTTATATACCTTGAATTTCTCCCGTTACCTATCTTTTTTATACTTCCATTCCGCATCATCTGTCCAAGCACTGCTTCAACGGTAGTAGGGCTGACGTCGGGGAGTATCTTGCAGATCTCCGACTTGGAAATAGGTGTCAGGCTGCCCAGAACGGTTGCTTCTATGCGACCTTTCTTAGTTATCTTTTTTCCGTTGACTATAGCAAAACGCTTGTCCAGCTCCTTATAGCACATATAAAGTGTGGAGAGGAAGTTTTCGATGAAGGGAAAATAGTCGTTTTCATTCGTATCCCAGCCGTCCGAGGATTGCTTCAACGCATCGTAATAGAAGCCCTTATAATTGTTGATTTGCTCCTCAAAGGATACGTATTTACCCGCATCAAAGCCGTTTTTATAAAGTAAAAGAAGTGATAGTAGGCGGGAAAGTCTACCGTTTCCGTCACGGAACGGGTGAATGCAAAGGAAATCGAGTATCACGCAGGGAATCAGCAAAAGCTGATTGATATTTGCATCGTTTCTTGCGTCCATATAGGCAAGCTCAAGCTGTTCCATTGCTTGCCCCACCTCTCGCGCTGGTGTGGGACGGAAGCGAACACGACGGTTGCCGTCGTTATCGAGCTCTAAAATGACGTTATCATCGGTCTTGTATTTGCCGCCAAACTCATATCCCGCAATCGACATCATTGTTTCGTGCAGACGGAGAATATCACTCTCGCGGAAGTCAATATATTCGTGTCCCGTGTGAATAGCGTTCAGCGCATCGCGATATCCTGCGATCTCCGCTTCGTTGTGATTAAGTGGCGCACTGCTGCCGCTGACGATAGCGGTAATTCTGTCGTCGCTCGTTACGATGCCCTCAATAGCATTTGAGCTTTTAACCGACTGTATTTTCGCCACCGCTTCAAGCTCGGTAAATATTTTGGCATATTCGTCCTTGCGAACGCCCGCTATTGTTTTGAGTTCTGTAATGCCCGCAGTCAGATTGACGAGCCGTGCGGGGAGAAGACCGTTATTCAAAAAAGAGTAATCAAATTTTCTCATATTTATTCCTCCGTATCTGCATATTATTATACCGCAAAATATGCAGTTTGTCAAGCGTATGATAAAATTGAACTGCATATATATTTTCAGATATTATGCAAATAGGGCGTACAAATCGTTTTCGACTTGTACGCCCTGATTTCTTGTTGCATTGGTTTGTATCAAATTCCGTGGGGATTCATTGAGATATGGTTTTTTCTCAACAGATTGGGGTAAATTATCTGTATTGTCGTATAAAAATATCAAAGAAAGCAAGAGCAAGGATAAAAGGATTTTCCTTCTATTCTTGCTCTTGCTTTTTACATCAAAAGAGTAGATTTCAGATTTTTTCAAAAACCATCGTAGCTTGAATTCTATCTCCGCCACCAAATCCAGAGCTATGTGCAGAAGCAGTAGAGATTGTGTGTAATCTGTATCCTTTTGCTGCCTGTTCGTTGATAATGTTTTCCAACTCACCTAGGTTCTTCGATGTCGTTCCAATAAATTTTTCTTTTAATGTTACTTGCAAAACCACATATTGAGGCATATTAGTATCTCCTTTCATTTTATTTTTTAACTACCTCATTATAACACAAATGTGTTCATTTGTCAACATATGTATTCGAAAATGTTGAAAAAATATTATACAATATTATAAAGAGGTGATAGTATGTCGGATATATATCTTGATTCAAAAATAGTTGGCGAAGCAATTGCTTTTTGCAGAAAAGAAAAAAATCTTTCGCAAGAGGTATTGAGTGGTTTAGCTGATATTGGTAGAACACATTTGAGCGCCATAGAACGCGGGGAGCGAAAACCAACGTTAGAAACACTTTACAAAATCAGTATAGCGCTGGATATAAGCATGAGCGATATCGTGCGGGAAATCGAAAGAAGATTATAATTTGATATGTAGCAAAACAAACATTTTATTTTGTACAAATATTTTTAAATCTCAATTTAGTTATAAAAACAGGAACTGATTCATAAACGGTAATCAGTTCCTGCTTTTTTATCATTCAGTTTTAAATCCGAAATTATTTATACAGCGGATATTTTTTACAGATATCGGCAACGGTAGCGCGGACGGAGTCTGCCGTTCCCTCGAAGTCCTTGGCAACCATGCCAAAGAGCTTAGCGATAGTCTTCATATCCTCAACTCCGAGACCTCTGGAGGTAACTGCGGGAGTACCTACGCGGACGCCTGACGTAACGAAGGGCTTCTCGGGGTCGTTGGGAATAGCGTTCTTGTTAACGGTGATGTGCACCGCATCAAGTCTTGCCTCAAATTCCTTACCCGTAATTCTCATGGGGCGAAGGTCAACGAGCATGAGGTGGTTGTCCGTTCCGCCTGAAACGAGGTCAAAGCCCTCGGCAAGCAGACCTTTTGCAAGCACGCTTGCGTTCTCGACTATGCTATGCTGATAAGCCTTGAATTCGGGAGTGAGCGCCTCGCCGAAGCATACCGCTTTAGCCGCAATGATGTGCATAAGAGGTCCGCCCTGAATTCCTGGGAATATCGCCTTGTTTATCTTCTTCGCAAGCTCCTCGTCGTTCGTGAGTATCAAGCCACCGCGAGGACCGCGAAGGGTCTTATGCGTTGTCGTTGTAACGACATCTGCGTAAGGAACGGGAGAGGGATGCTCACCTGCGGCAACGAGTCCCGCAATGTGCGCCATATCAACCATAAAGTAAGCGCCGACGGAATGAGCGATTTCTGCCATAGCCTTGAAGTCAATGGTTCTGGGATATGCGGACGCGCCCGCAACGATAAGCTTGGGCTTGTGTTGCTTTGCGAGCTTTTCATATTGCTCCATGTCGATGTATTCGGTTTCGGGATTAAGCTCGTAGGGAACGAAGTTGTAGTACATACCCGAGATATTAACGGGGCTTCCGTGAGTGAGGTGACCGCCGTGAGCAAGGCTCATGCCCATAACCGTGTCACCGGGCTGAAGCAGTGCAAAATAAACAGCGGTATTTGCCTGAGCGCCACTGTGCGCCTGAACGTTTGCGTAAGCCGCGCCGAACAGCTTCTTTGCTCTCTCTATAGCGATAGTTTCCGCAACGTCAACGCAGGAGCATCCGCCGTAGTATCTCTTACCGGGGTAGCCCTCGGCGTATTTGTTGGTGAGCACCGAGCCCATAGCGCACATAACAGCCTCGGAAACTACGTTTTCGGAAGCAATAAGCTCCAAGCCGTCCTGCTGTCTGTCAAATTCCGCTTGTATAGCCGCAGCTATTTCAGCGTCGGTTTTGCCGATTTTTGCAATCATTTCTTCGATCATCTGAGAAGAACCTCCGTGAAAAATTTATAATTTAGGTATATTATAAACCAAAATGGAGAAAAAAACAATACCTATATTGAAATCAATTGAAAACAATTAAAAAACAAATCTAAAATTTTACAAAAATATTGTTCATAGTCATTGACAAAATACTAAAAAAATGGTATAATAAATGAGGTTGTATTAGTCAAGCAATTTATATCGCAACTTGCATAAATACAAGTAATTATTTTAGTTTAACATACCGAAATTGTATTATGGGAGGTAACCGACATGGAAATCGCAATAATAGCACACGACCTCAAGAAAGAGCTTATGGCTCAGTTTTGTATCGCGTATTGCGGTATTTTGAGTAAGCATAATCTTTGCGCTACGGCGCTGACCGCTAAATATATTTCCGAGGCAACGGGACTTAAAATAAATAAGCTCATGTCAGGAAAGCAGGGCGGAGAACAGCAGGTAGCGTCCAGAGTTGCATATAACGAGATCGACGTTCTTCTGTATTTCAGAGATACGAGAGCGACTAACATAAATAATACGGTCGAGCACGAGCTGTTGCGTATGTGCGACCTCTACAATATTCCCGTGGCTACTAATATAGCAACGGCAGAGGTCATTATAACCGCGCTTGACAGAGGCGACCTCGATTGGAGAGAGCTTGTAAATCCTCGCTCGGAGATCAACAAGAAGTAATTTTACCTATAAACACAAAGATACGTCTTTGCTTAAACGGCTCTACAGAGAGAAAACAAATGCTTCGTGGTAAGCAAGCTGAGAAGTTTTCGTGAACGCAGGCAAGGGTACCGCTTTGTGCGCCTATTTAAATATTTTTGTTAAAGTAAAAAGCTCGGGTGGAACCGTGCGTGAATTTGTTTTCGCACCCCGAACAGCATCATGCTGTTCGGGGTTTTTGCGTCTTTTGAAGCTTAATAAGATTGTCGTGGTCGCCCCTACTTTAGAGGTATACGAACCGCATCTTTCAATGAAAAAGAAACCCGTCAAACGTGCAGCAGCGCCCCGCGCGGTTTCCACCTCGGAAAACACCGTACTTCCAATTAAGCACGCCACAAAATTATAACAGCCTTATTATTTATTTTTCACGAGTTCTTTGGGGTATGGGGTCTTTCTCCGAAAGAAAGACCCCGAATAACCCCTCATTATAAACTAACACAAAAAATAATTTCGGAGGAAAAATCATGAAAATCAATTTTGGAGAACAGGTAATTGAAAAGTCAGAGCCGATAAGTGTTTACGACGCCGCTGCCGAGGCTGGCATTATCAGCCGCGCCGTTCTTGCGGCAAAGGTTGACGGCAAGCTTTGCGCGCTGACTACTCTTATCGAAAGCGACGCGAACGTTGAGCTTCTCACGTTTGCGGACGAGGACGGAAAGCACGTATTCCGTCATACCGCATCCCACGTGCTTGCTCAGGCGGTAAAGAGACTTTACCCCGAGGCAAAGCTTACCATCGGTCCTGCTATTGAGAACGGATTTTATTACGACATCGACAGCGAGGTCTCCGTTACTCCCGAGGTCCTCGGACTTCTCGAAGCGGAAATGAAAAAGATAGTAAAGGAAAACCACAAGATAGAGAGATTTGAGCTTCCTCGCAACGAGGCTATCGCTCTTATGACGGAGAAGAACGAGCCTTATAAGGTTCAGCTTATCGAGGAGCTTCCCGAGGGAGAGGTAATAAGCTTCTACCGTCAGGGTGAATTCGTTGACCTTTGCGCAGGCCCTCACCTCTTTTCAACGGGCGCTATCAAGGCGTTCAAGCTGACGCAGTGTACGGGCGCTTATTGGAAGGGCGACCAGAACAACAAGATGCTTCAGAGAATTTACGGCACTGCATTTCCTACCAAGGACGAGCTTAAGGCTTATCTTGACATGGTAGAGGAGGCAAAGAAGCGCGATCACAATAAGATAGGACGCGAGCTTGAGTACTTTACTACCGTTGATACTCTTGGTCAAGGCTTGCCCGTAATGCTGCCTAAGGGCGCAAGAGTTATTCAGACACTTCAGCGATGGGTTGAGGACGTTGAGCAGAAGAGAGGCTATCTGCTGACGAAAACGCCTCTTATGGCAAAGAGAGAATTTTTCAAAATATCAGGACATTGGGATCACTATCTTGACGGAATGTTTATTATTGGCGATCCTTACGACGAGACCAAGGAATGCTTTGCGCTCCGTCCTATGACCTGCCCATTCCAGTACCAAGTATTTCTTAACAAGAAGCGCTCTTACCGAGACCTTCCCATGAGACTTGGCGAGACGTCAACGCTTTTCAGAAATGAGGATTCTGGCGAGATGCACGGACTTATCCGAGTTCGTCAGTTCACTATTTCCGAGGGACATCTCGTCCTCAGACCCGATCAGCTTGCCGAGGAGTTCAAGAACTGCCTTGATCTCGCGAAATATTGCCTTGAATCCGTTGGACTCTGGGAGGATTGCTATTTCAGATTTTCTCAATGGGATCCCAACCGTACGGATAAGTATGAGGGTACGGAGGAGCAGTGGAACGAGGCTCAAAGTATAATGGGGGAGCTGCTTGATAAATACCTTGGTGAAGGTAATTATAAGATAGGTATAGACGAGGCGGCGTTCTACGGCCCTAAGCTTGATATTCAGATGAAAAACGTTCATGGTAAAGAAGATACTCTCGTTACTATTCAGATAGATATGCTTCTCGCTAAGAAGTTCGGCATGGAGTATACCGACTCCAACGACAAGAGAGTAACTCCGTATATTATTCACAGAACCTCTCTGGGCTGCTACGAGCGTACGCTCGCTCTGCTTCTTGAAAAGTATGCGGGCGCGCTTCCTATGTGGATAGCTCCCGAGCAGATAAGACTTATGCCCATAGGCGACGAGCAGCTTGAATACGCAAACGGAATTGCCCGCAATCTTGAAAATCTCGGCATGAGAGTTTCCGTTGATTCAAGAAACGAGAAGATAGGCTACAAGATAAGAGCCGCTCAGCTTGAAAAGATTCCCTTCATGCTCGTAATAGGCGAGAAGGAAATGGCAGACGGTACCGTTTCCGTACGTTCTCGCAAGAAGGGCGATATGGGCGTTATGACCGCCGAGGAATTTACTGTGTTTGCTAAGCAGCAGGTAGACGACCTCGTTCTTGACAATTAATAATCAACTTAGCAAAAAACAGGAGAATAGAAATGTTAGATAAGCATCTTATAGCAAAAACACAGCCCGTTGCCGTACCCGAAAATATAGTTTGTTGGAAGGATATTCGTGTAAGTGTTCTCACCCCGACTCTTTTCCGAGTTGAAAAGAACGAAAAGGGAAGCTTTTGTGATAAGGCAACTCAGGGAGTCTGGTTCAGAAACACTCCTGCGGTGAAATTTTCCGTAGCCGAAAAAGAGGACGGGCTTTGTATTACCACTGATAAGGCTACGCTTTGCGTCAAGGCGGACGTTATGAAATCAACGGTAACCGTTGACGGTAACGAAGTAACGCTCAGAAGTATAAAAAATCTTCCCGGAGCTTACCGTACTCTCGACAGATGCGACGGAAAATATTATCTTGAAAAGGACAACGAGACGTGGACGCCCATAAAGCTTGACGATGGCGTCGTATCAGAGTGCGGAGTCGGAATTTACGACGACGCAAAGACGCTCATACTTGACGAGGACGGAAGACTTTACGCGAGAGACGATGACACCGCTGACCTTTACGTATTTGCTCACGGAAAGGATTACAGAGGAGCGCTCCGCGACCTCTATACCGTCAGCGGCAGAGTTCCCGTTATACCGAGATACGCACTCGGAAACTGGTGGAGTCGCTACCATGCGTATACAGAGAAGGAATATCTGCACATTCTTGATAAGCTTGCGGACAGAAACGTTCCTCTGACCGTTGCGACCATAGATATGGATTGGCACTGGTCAACGACGCTTGACGAGCGTAAGGGAATAACCGAGAGCGGCAAGAACGACGACTTCCACGGTGGAGCTAAGGGCTGGACGGGATATAGCTGGAACACCGATCTTTTCCCGAATTACAAGGCGTTTTTAAAGAAGATACAGGACAGAGACCTTAAGATAACACTAAATCTTCACCCTGCTGTCGGAGTGCGTTATTTCGAGGATATGTACGAGGAAATGGCTAAGGCTGTTGGAATAGACCCCAAGACCGAGGAGAAGGTAGCCTTTGATTTTACGTCCGACGACTTTATCAATGCGTACTTCAAGATATTACACAAGCCCTACGAGCACGACGGAGTTGAATTCTGGTGGATAGATTGGCAGCAGGGAACTAAGACCAACACCCCGGGACTTGATCCCCTCTGGGCGCTTAACCATTATCACACTCTTGACAACGCCAAGGAGCACGCGCCGCTGATACTTTCAAGATACTGCGGTATAGGCTCGCACCGTTATCCTCTTGGATTTTCGGGTGATACTATCATAACGTGGAAATCGCTCCGCTATATTCCATACTTTACTGCTATGGGAACAAATGCGGGATATACCTGGTGGAGTCACGATATCGGCGGACACATGATGGGCTTTAAGGACGACGAGCTTTACGCAAGATATATTCAGTTCGGTGTATTCAGCCCCATCAACAGACTTCATTGCTCAAACTCCCGAATGGCTACCAAGGAGCCGTCATATTATCTGAACGGCGCGGGACTTATCGCTGAGGAGTTCCTCAGACTCAGACATAAGATGATACCCTTCCTGTATTCCGCAAGCTACAGAACTCACGCTTACGGAGAGGCGCTTATCGAGCCTATGTATTACGCATATCCCGAATGTGCCGATGCATATAAGTGCGACGGTCAGTATATGTTTGGCGGTCAGCTTCTCGTAGCTCCTATTACTAAGAAGAGCAACTCCAAGGGCTTGGTCGAAAAGAAGGTGTGGCTACCCGAGGGAAGATGGACGGACATCTTTACGGGTGACAGATACGTTGGCGGTAAATGGGTAACTATGGTTCGTTGGATGGATAATCTTCCCGCTCTCGCAAGGGAAGGTGGATTCGTGGTTCTCGATGGACGCAAATATACCAACAGCGTAGCTAATCCCGACGTTCTTGACGTTATGACGTTTAACGGTAACGGCGAATACGAGCTTTACGAGGACAAGGACGGAAGCGCAATGAATACTCATTTTGAGTCGAGTGCCAAGGACGGAGTTCAGTCCGTTGAGATATATGCGGACGGAGATCTGTCAGTAATGCCCGAGCGTACGTATAAGCTTCAGTTCAGAAATATCCCCGAGGGCGAGGTCAAGGTATACGTTGACGGCAAGGCGGCTGACTTTGATACGGATATCGATGATTTCCTGACGGTCATAGTCGAGGGCGTTTGCTCCGAGAGCCGTGTGCGCGTAGAGGTAGCTTACGAGACGACCGAGCGCGAGTACAGAAACAAGGAGCTTTTGTACTCTCTCAGACGCCTCGAGGGACTTTATTCTCATAAGAGCAAGATCTATAAGGATATCAGAGATCTTGAGGACGATGAATACCGCGACGCAATTGAGCAGAACGAAAACTTCAGCAGAATTGAAAAGAACAGACTGCTGGAGAGCTTGGAATAATAAACATATGAGAGGGTGGATTGTCAATTCACCCTCTTTGACATAAAAGCTTTAATTATAGCAAAGCAAAAAGAACAAAGGCTATCTCGTTTTTTGAGATAGCCTTGTATCTTAATTGAAGTCAAATTAAATCAGCGATATCGCCATTGCCGCGAAGGCGGCGGGGGGATTGGTGAACAGCTCGATTACGAACACGATCACGCAAGCTGATACTGCGACGAAGAACAGTCCCCGTCCGAAATATGCAAGCGCCATTGCCGCAAGCAATGCGATAAGCGCCGCTATGGGAGATTGCGTTGCGCTGATTATTGACGGGAAGGTCATGACCGCAAGTGTTACGTAGGGGACGTAATACAGAAAGGATCTGACCGTTCTGTTCTTTATTTCTTTTCTTATCAGCGTCAGCGGCAGAACTCTGATAATATAGGTAACTCCCGCCATACACGCTATGTAAATAAATACGTTATGCATCGTTCTTTTCCTCCTTAGGCTTGTCCGCTCTGTCTACGGGGAAAAGTATAGCTGCCGCCAAGGAGATTATGACGGTGAGGATTATTATTCTTATTCCGCTTGATACGTCTCTGATAAACGGTAGCTTTTCAAAGGCGTAGCTTGCCGCAAAGCTTATAGCGACGAGCGCCGCCACTATCTTGTTTTTCTTTGCCTCGGGAATGAAAACGGAGATAAACATACCGTAAAGTCCCACGGCAAGCGCGCTGAGCAGACGCGCGGGAAGAATATTTCCGAGAAGCGCGCCGACGAGCGTTCCTCCCGTCCAGCCCATAGTAGCGACTACAAACGTACCGTAGGTAAAATAAGGTGAAAGTCTGCCAACGAGCGACACGGAAACGCCGAATATTTCGTCGGTAACGGTAAATCCAAGCAAAAGGCGCTCCCACCATTTAACGTTTTCGTCAAGCTTTTGGGAAAGAGAGGCGGACATAAGCAGGTATCTGGCGTTAGCTACCGCTTCCATGAGCGTCACCTCGACGTAAGAAGCTCCCACCGCGATGAGTGAAAAGCCAACGTACTCGCCCGCCGACGCATTTATAAGCAAGCTTGTCAGCGCCGCCTGAAGCGAGGTTATACCCGCATTCCTTGCGGCAATTCCAAGCGCTATAGCTACGGCAAAATACCCGAGAGATATAGGTATTCCCGCCTTCATTCCTTTGGCAAACCATTGCCTTTTAGTCATAATGTCCTCCACATTGTAAAAACGATGGTAAACTACCACGCCGACGGCGTGGGTAAAGGGTCATTGCGCAAACACGCAACAACCCTTTATTTTTTTGTTTTATTTTTCTCGAATTTTCGATTATTTCTTTTTATCGAGGTTTATCTTCATGGAAACGAAGAGATTGGTAAGGATACCGAGGATAAGTGAGCAAGCAACGGAGGTTATAGTTACCTTTCCGAAGGTGAGCGTAAGTCCGCCGATACCCGAAATGAGTATTACGCTGACAACGAACAGATTTCTGTTTTCTTCGAGGTCTACCTTCTGTATCATCTTGAGACCCGATACCGCGATAAATCCGTAAAGCGCCATACAAACGCCGCCCATTACGCACGAGGGAATGGAGTTAACGAACGCTACGAAGGGAGAGATAAAGGAAATAATAATTGCGCCTATTGCCGCCGTGAGTATAGTAACGACGGATGCGTTACCCGTTATAGCGACGCAAGCCACGGACTCGCCGTAGGTGGTATTGGGACAACCGCCGAAGAACGCGCCTGCCATTGAACCAACTCCGTCACCGAGAAGAGTGTTGTGAAGACCGGGATCTTCAAGCAGATCCTTCTCAATTATCGAGGAGATGTTCTTATGGTCTGCGATATGCTCCGCAAATACAACGAGCGCAACGGGAGTATATGCTACGAATACCGTGAGAATATAAGAGAAGTCTATGACTTCAAAGCCACCGAGCGCTTTTACAAAGGTGAACTCGGGAATGGCAAAGAACGTTTTAATTCCAACTCCGTCGGATACGAGCGCCTTGAAGGAATCAAAGTTTATTATCATCAGCGCGGGTACGTCCGCAAGCGTTCCGATAACGGTAAATATAAGAGCTAAAACGTATCCCGCAAGAATACCGATAATAAAGGGGATAAGCTTCATCATTTTCTTTCCGAAAACAGAGCAGAAGATTACCGTTGCGAGAGTAAACAGACCGCAGAGTATAGCTATAAGGGTATTTCCACCCGCAGGCGCTGTTCCAAGGTCGGAGACGGCGTTACCCGCAAGAGACAGACCGATAATAGCGACCGTCGGACCGATAACGACGGCGGGCATAAGCTTGTTTATCCAAGAGACGCCTACGCACTTTACTATTATGGAAATAATAACGTAAACGAGTCCTGCGAATATAGCTCCTATGATAAGACCGAGATAGCCGAGAGCTATGGTTGACGCTCCTGCGAACGCAGCCGCCATAGAGCCGAGGAAAGCGAAGGACGAGCCGAGGAAAACGGGGCTTCTGAACTTTGTGAACATGAGATACACGATAGTTCCCGCGCCTGCTCCGAGAAGAGCCGCCGCAGGCGACATTCCGTTACCTGTAATTACGGGAACGACTAACGTGGCAGCCATAATTGCCAGCAGCTGTTGCAATGCCAGAACTATGAGCTGAGGGAACTTGGGTTTGTCATTGATGTTGTAAACGAGTTTCATTTAGTACCCTCCTAAAATATTTTTATATACGTTAAGTATATCATAAATAATTATTTTTGTAAATAGAAAACCGCAAAAATCGCGTTTTTTCATTAATATTTTTAGCTTGTAATATGATAATGAAGATTTTTCTATTGACAATTCTCTTTTCATATGATAAAATAATATATTGAAAAATTATGTTTGTTTATATTTAAGGAGAAAAAAATGCATTGGTCGGATGAAATTGCTGAGAGAATAATTCAGCGCAATCCAAATAAGGAAGAATACGTTTGCGCCGCGGGCGTCAGCCCCTCGGGCTCCGTTCATATCGGAAATTTTCGCGATCTGGCAACCCCTTTGTTCGTTGTTAAGGCGCTGAAAAAGAGAGGCAAAAAGGCAAAGCTGCTCATCTCGTGGGACGAGTTTGACCGCTGCCGCAAAATTCCCGCAAACGTTCAGGCTGTCGTCGGCAACGCCTACGACAAATATATAGGCTGTCCCTACGTCGATATTCCTGACCCTTGGGGCTGCCATGAAAGCTACGCCGCTCACTTTGAGGAGGAGTTCTTGAAGGGAATAGAGCCGTTCGGTATTGAGCTCGACTGTCGCTATCAGGCAAAGATGTACCGTTCGGGCGCGTACACCAAGGATATAATCGAATCACTTCAGAAGAGAGGCGAGATATTTGAAATACTCGACTCCTTTAAGACTAAGGACGCAAGCAAGAGCGAGGAGCAGCTTAAGGCTGAGCACGACGCGGAAAAGGCGGCTTACTATCCCGCAACCATCTTCTGCCCCGAGTGTCATACCGATTTTACTACCATAACCTCGCTGTCCGAGGACTGCACCGAGGCTGAATATACCTGCCGTTGCGGTCATTCGGGTCACTTCAACTTCCTTGAAAATCACGATTGCAAGCTCGGCTGGAAGATAGACTGGGCAATGCGTTGGAGATACGAGAACGTCGACTTTGAGCCGGGTGGAAAGGACCATTCCGCTCCCACGGGCTCTTATAACAACTCAAAGCTCATAGCAAAGCGCATTTTCGGTCACGAAGCGCCTATCTATCAGGGCTACGAGTTCATAGGAATCAAGGGAATGACGGGTAAAATGTCAAGCTCGTCGGGACTCAATCTCACTCCCGAGACGCTTCTTAAGCTCTATCAGCCCGAGGTGCTTTTGTGGCTGTACGCTAAGACCGATCCCATCAAGGCATTTGATATCTGCTTTGACGACGGAATACTGCGTCAGTACTTTGAATTCGACAAGATGCTGAACGATTGCAGAGAGGGCAAAGCGCCTGAGATATCTCAGGATATTATCTACAACTGCACGGTTGAGGGCAGAGAGATAGCAACCGTTCCTATGTCACTTCTCGTTCAGCTCGGCTCTGTAGTTAACTTCAACGTTCCCATGCTTGAGACGGTTTTCGAGAAAATTGGCATGAACTATAAGGAAGCGGACTTTGCCGACAGACTTCACAGAGCAAAGTTCTGGCTTGAGCAGTGCGCTCCCGATCAGGTAAATAAGCTCCGCGTTACCCGTAATTTTGACGTCTATAATTCGCTTACCGACGAGGAAAAGAAGGAGATCGAGCTGCTTCACGCTTATATCGCAAAGGGCGGATATACGCTTGACGAGCTGAACAGCGAGCTTTACGCAATTCCTAAGGCTGTCTACGGAACTGAAATGACCGATAAGGAGCTTAAGGGTATTCAGGGCGCGTTCTTCCGCACCGTTTACAAGCTGCTTATAGATAAGGAAAAAGGACCGAGACTTTACCTGTTCCTCTACGCTATAGAATCTGAGAAGTACGTTGGACTGCTTGATTTCTCCTATCCTCAGACCGAGGAGGAGATAAAGCTCGACACTCCCGAGGAGACGTGCTGTGAGGAGACTGTCGAGGAGGAGATAGACCGCACTCCCGACGAGGTACAGCCCGTCAAGGAGCAGATAGAGATAGACGATTTTGCTCGCATGGACTTCCGAGTATGTAAGATACTCAAGGCTGAGGGCGTCCGTAAGTCTCACTCATGTTTGAAGCTCACGCTTGACGACGGTCTTGGCGAGAGAGTTATTATGTCCTCTATCAAGGAGGAATACACTCCCGAGCAGCTTGTTGGCAGAAAGATAATCGTCGTAGCTAACCTTAAGCCTAACAGAATTTGCAATATCAATTCTCAGGGAATGCTTCTCGCGGCTACTAATAACGCCTGCGGCTGTAAGGTCATCTTCGTTGACGACTCCGTTCCTACGGGTACGCAGATAAAGTAAAACACGTATTTATAATATCAAAGGCTGACTCATATCGAGTCAGCCTTTAAATTTATTTTTTAGTAGCGTTTTGAATTCTGACGTCAACTTGCTTTCCGTTGTAGAATACGCTGTCAAATATATATCCCGTAGAGCCCTCGCCAACGTAGACGTCAAGCCAGACGCCCTCGGCATCAAGCTCGCCCGACGCAAGATAGCTTGTAACCGAGCTTATTACGACGGAGCTTCGTATGCGGTTTGCCTTGCCGTCTCTGTATTCGAAAAGAGTGCCTACGGCAGTACCGTTTGTATCGGAAACGTCGGAGAAATAATATACGCTTTCGGAGTCCTCGCTTATAAGCACGGTATATCCGACCTTGCTTGCGATCAAGGCAGTATTGTGCTTATCCATATCGTGACGGTAAAGATCATAGCTGCCGTTTGCCGCTTTTGCAAGAACGTATACAAGCTCTCCTTCCTCCTTGGCAGCGATCAGCTTCACAGCCTTTTCGCAAAGCTGTACTCTGGTCGCTATATGGTCCTTGTCTTTATGTAAGGTAGCCATGTGAGCAACGTCCGAGCTATCAATGTAAAGGAGCTTATCTCCCGAGAATTTATATGCGTTGCCGTCGTCCTTGATTCCCGTAACCAAGGAAGAATGCTTTCCGTTTTCGGATAAATAGTACATAATTATAGAACTCTTGTTGCTCGATACGTCGCGCGTAGGAATGAAGAAGCCGTCCTTGGACTCTATATCCTCGCTCTCCCTCAGCGCCATTCCGCTTGCGGAGTATACGACGCCTACGGGTTTATACGGAAGTGTAACGGTCGTCACCGACTTGCTTCCGTCAGCTCTGACGTAGATCTTCTCGGAGCTTGAAGATGCTACCACGAAGGTGTCCGAGCCGTCAAGTCCGCAATTGAGCGTATAAAAAGGCGCGGATTCCTCATTTTTCAAGGTGGCTCTGTTAAGCTCTGTAACCGTACCGTCTAAAAACAGATACGAAACGGCGACGTTATCTTTCTCAATGACCGTCCATACGACTGCTTCTCCGTCGCAGGAAACGTCGGAAACGGATATTTGCGAACCCTTTGAATAAGTCGATATCTGCTCGGACGTCATTTCCTCGGTATCGAAAACGTAAACTCCGCCATCCTTAGCGTAAGCTACGGTGCCCTCATCTCCCGAGTAGTACATCGTGTTTGATAAAGCGACGCTGTCGCTTTTGTTTATATCCGTTATCATGGCGGTGGCTTTATCATCGAAGCTATGGCAGTAAGCAAGCATGGTATCCGAGCCGTTAGCGGCAGTAAAGAAAAACATATCGTTACATACGCTGAATATTTCCACTTGCTGCTCGGCGGTTCCTTTAGCTATGATATTCTTTTTGTCATTATCAGCCTTTTGCCAGAATACGCTTCCGTCCTTCTCGACGGCAACGACGTGCTTGCCGTCGGGAGTAAGATACGCTTCCTTGAGGTTGCCCGAAACCTTAATATGCTTACCGTTTTTACAGCAAATATACGCGGTTCCGTTGGAATGTATATAAGCGGGGACGGCGCGACTTTGGCTTTCCTTTGCGGAAAGGAGCGCAAAAGCTCCGACACCGCAGAGAATAACTATAGCAGTAACTGCTGCCACTATAGCTATTACGAGCTTCTTCTTTGAGAGTTTCTTCTTTTCTTTTACCTTGGTCTTGCCTTCGGTAGCCGAGGCAATACCGACACTGCCGTGAGACTGCTCCTTCGATACGGAAACTGCGCTTACGGGGTGACGTGATATCGAGGACTCCCCTTGCTGAACCTTTGTTCCGCAGAAAAGGCAGAATTTTGCCCCTTCCTTAAGTTCTTTACCGCAAAATGAACAATTCATAAAATCTCCTTATAGTCGATGAATCTTTATGCTAATATACAGACATAATAATTTTATCACAAAAACTGACGCTTGTCAATAAAAAAGGCTTTTATTACATAATTAAGTGTAAATTTTTTGGTTTTTTTATTTGTGCGGTGTAACCTAATTTTTACGTAAAACGGCGTTGTATTTGATGTAAGATGAAAAAAATCAAAAAAATACGATTTTTTTCAAAAAATTTCTTTACAAATCGGTGTTTTTTTGCTATACTATTATATGTAAAAAAATCTATCGCCCATCACATTGGGCTAAAAGCAAGGGGTGTTTTATTATGAGCCGTATGATTGGTACGGTATCCCGTGGTGTTCGTACACCTATTATAAGACAAGGAGACGACTTGGTAAACATAGTTACAAGTTCGGTTCTCGAAGCGGCGGAGGATGGCGGATTTTCCATTCGTGACAAAGATATTATCGCAATGACGGAGGCTATCGTTGCTCGCGCGCAGGGTAACTATGCTTCGGTTGAAAATATCGCCGATGACGTTCGCGCAAAATTCGGTGGAGAAACGGTGGGCGTTATTTTCCCGATACTCAGCCGTAACCGTTTTGCTATCTGCCTTCGCGGAATAGCTTCGGGCGCTAAGAAAATAGTTCTTATGCTCTCCTATCCTTCCGATGAGGTCGGAAACCATCTTATAAGCCTTGATGCTCTTGACGAAAAAGGTGTTGACCCATATTGCGACGTACTCAGTCTTGAAAAATACCGTGAGCTTTTCGGATATGAAAAGCATAGATTTACGGGCGTTGATTACGTTGAATACTACGAATCTCTTATCCGTGAGAGCGGCGCTGACGTAGAGGTAATATTCGCAAATAATCCCAGAGCTATACTTGCATATACCAAGAACGTTCTTTGCTGTGATATCCACACGCGTGAACGCACGAAGAGACTTCTCAGAAAAGCGGGAGCAGAAAAGGTCTACGGACTTGACGAGATTCTTAACGCACCCGTAAACGGAAGCGGATATAATGAAAATTACGGTCTGCTTGGCTCTAACAAGGCAACCGAAAATCAGGTCAAGCTGTTTCCTCGCGACTGTCAGCCCTTGGTTGACGCTATTCAGACGAAGATTCTTGAAGCAACGGGTAAGCACGTTGAAGTAATGGTATACGGAGACGGCGCGTTCAAAGATCCTGTCGGAAAGATCTGGGAGCTTGCCGACCCGGTTGTTTCTCCCGCATATACCGCAGGGCTTGAGGGAACTCCCAATGAGCTTAAGCTTAAGTACCTCGCGGATAACGATTTTGCTGACCTTTCGGGCGACGCTCTTAAAGCGGCTATTAAGGAAAAGATAAGCGAAAAGGACGGAAACCTCGTAGGACAGATGATTTCCGAGGGAACTACTCCCCGTAGACTTACCGACCTTATCGGCTCTCTCTGCGACCTGACGTCCGGCTCAGGCGATAAGGGTACTCCCGTGGTCTATATTCAGGGTTATTTCGATAACTATACTAACGAATAAAGATCAGTAACTAAACATTCATAGTTGATGGTATTAAGTGCCGCGCTCGTTTTTGAGCTCGGCACTTTTCTAAGTTAAAATCGATGTCAAGCGCTGCTGTGAGTTTGACGTTTTTTATTTAAAGGCGCGTGCGAGCATCTATAAAGGCTCTCCTTGTAGGCGAGCTGTCAGCGGTTGCCCGCACAAACTTTTCTAATAAAAAAAGAAACCCGTCAAACGTGCAGCAGCGCCCCACGTGGTTTCCACCTTAAAAAATACCGTACTTCCAATTAAGCACAGCACTATATTTCAACAACCATAATACTTATTTTTACGAGTTCTTTGGGGTATGGGGTCTTTCTCCGAAAGAAAGACCCCAAAAAATCCCGTAAAAACTAACTTCTCAAACAAATATCAACAGCTTGTTTGATTTCCGCAATTGAATACCCGTAGCGCTGCATTGCGGCAAACAGCTTCTGCCTTGACGGAGTGTCCGTCGGGATTTTGCCGTAGCGTTTTTCTAACAGACAACGGCAATTGCCTACATAATCAACTCCCGAGTCCTCAAGGGCGTACATAGCCGCACTTACCGCGTCCGCGGAATAGCCTTTCTCATAAAGAGCCGCGACTATCCTCTTTTTTCCCCACAGCTTTGAGACGAGCTTCTGCGCCTCACGCGTTGCGTCGTCCTCGGCGTGAATAAGTCCGCGCGCGGCGACTTCACTCACAGCCTCCTCGGCTGTCTGCTTGTCAAAGCCCTTGGAAATGAGCTTTGCTCTTAACGCCTTTTCGGAGCAAGCTCCGTAGCCCAGAAGTGTTATAGCTTTCTTGACCGCGCTCCAGACCTCTGCCGCGCGGCTGACCTCGTCATACGTCTGAGTACCGCACTCGCCCTTCGTTAGCCCAAGGACGAGATATTGCTTTGAGGATATCACAAAGCTCTGGTTTTGACGCTCGGATTGGCTGTTTCCCGTAATTTCAAAGCTGACCTTGATTTCCTCGCCTGCGCTTTGCGCGCTGAGAGAGGTTATTTTTATAGCTATCAAAGGTCTCCGTCCTCTTCCATAGTTCTGATGTCGAAATCGTCCTCGTCATCGTCAAGCTCAAATTCGTCCTCTTTTTCGGGAAGCTTATCCTTCATGCTTCTGACCTTCATATCAAGCTCAGCAAGCAATGCGGCGTTACTCTCGATTATCTTTCGGACGTTATCCTTACCTTGACCTATGCGCTCGCCGTTATACGAGAACCACGAGCCGCTCTTTTTGATGATATCAAGGGCGATACAGTAGTCGATTATCTCTCCCGAGCGTGAAATTCCCTTGCCGTAAAGTATATCAAACTCTGCCGTTTTGAAGGGGGGAGCGACCTTGTTCTTAACTATCTTACAGCGAACGTGGTTACCGATTATGTCGCTGCCGTTCTTAAGCTGGTCGGTCTTGCGGACGTCGATACGGACAGAAGCATAGAACTTAAGCGCTCTACCGCCGGGGGTCGTCTCGGGATTGCCGTACATAACGCCGACCTTTTCACGAAGCTGGTTGATAAATATGACGACTGCGTTGCTCTTGGAGATAACGGCAGACAGCTTTCTCATAGCCTGAGACATAAGTCTTGCCTGAACGCCGACCATCGCCTGTCCCATATCGCCCTCAATTTCCTGTCTCGGAACGAGAGCCGCAACTGAGTCAACTACGACGACGTCGATAGCGCCCGAACGAACGAGAGCCTCAGTGATATCAAGCGCGTCCTCACCGCAATCGGGCTGAGAGACGAGCAGATTTTCTATATCAACGCCAAGCGCCTTGGCATAAACGGGGTCAAGAGCGTGTTCCGCATCAATAAACGCCGCCTCGCCGCCAGCCTTCTGAACCTCGGCAACGATATGCAAAGCAACCGTAGTTTTACCCGAGGATTCGGGTCCGAAGATCTCTATTATTCTTCCTCTCGGAACGCCGCCGATGCCGAGAGCCAAGTCGAGCGAGATAGAGCCCGTGCTGACAGCCTGAACCTCCATGTGAGTGTTCTCACCGAGCTTCATAATGGTACCTTGACCGAAGTCCTTTTCAAGCTGAGCAATTGCCGTCTTAAGCGCCTTTTGCTTAGCCGCCTTATCGCTGTCGCGGGGAATCATTTCTATTTTTTTCTTAGCAGTTGCCATAATAAAATCTCCTCAAAAAAGCGTTAGAAATACATTGTAGGAATATTATACACCTTTTGCGACCGCTTGTCAAGAGGGTTTATAAAAATTATTTCCAAAAACGGAAAGTTTATTTGGGTTATGAATTTAAAATGCATTTTTAAAATTCCGTTTAAAGAAAATTAGACTTAAAAATAGTAGGTCGGTAGAGAAATCTTGGCATCGTCGCTGATATCGGTGAGCAATGGTTTCAATATCCTATCGGGTAGAGTGGTTTTGTTATAGATTAATTCATAAATTTATGATATAATTATAAAAATATTATCTCAAGTTCGAACCCAAATTAAATCTTTACGACTATATGGGTGAACGTTCAAAAGCATTCCGGAAAGCAGGTAAATTATGATAAACGAGGAAATCATTCAATATTATGATTATCTGATAAGACTTGCGACATCAAAATGCAACTCGCAGAATGATGCCGAGGATCTTGTAGGCGACACAATGCTGGCGGCTTTTGCCTATATGCACCGTGGAGGAGTAATAGAGCACCCAAAAACTTGGCTTACAAACACGCTCTATCATAAGCATAACGATAACCTAAGAAAAAAGTATCGAGCTCCCGTTACAGTATGTTTAGACGAGAGTATAGAGCTTGCGGAGGATGAAGACGAAGAATACTTCACCTCCGAAGAAGCCTCTAAGGTACGCAAGGAGTTAAATCATCTAAGCTTTATTACACGTGAGGTTCTGATACGCTTTTATTTTGGAAATCAAAGTGTTTCGGATATTGCCGAGGGTCTTGGTATACCCGAAGGAACGGTAAAAAGCCGTTTGTCCGTAGGTCGTAATCAGATGAAGAAAGGACTTGAAACCATGGAAACAAGAGAAAACTATTTGCCCGGCGAGATGTGTCTGTCTTTCGGTGGCTCGGAAGGATTAAAGGGAGAACCAATATCGCTTGTTGAGGGGGATCTGATCGCAACGAATCTTTTGATTCTTGCATACGATAAGCCTATAACAATCAGTGATCTTTCTAAAGCAATCGGTATTCCTGCGGCTTATATTGAGCCGATCATCAAAAAGCTTGTAGATGGCGAACTTATGGTGCAGATGAATAGCGGCAAAGTATATACGGATTTTATTATTACAAGACCGCAAAATTCTCTCAATAACTTCAAACCTCAGCTTGAATTTACTCATAAGCACTTTGAAACAGTATGGAAAATTATCGAAAGAATGTCCGATAAGATTTCAAAAATGTCTTTCGTGCAAGAAATGAGTGCCGAGGAAAGAACAAAGCTTGATAGATATGCCGTTTTGAGGGCTTTGCAAGATTTTCAGCATTTTGGAACAGGCAAGATTGAAGCACCAAAGTTTCCGAAACGAAAGGACGGCGGTTGGTGGTTTGCGCAAGCTACCGTGTTTGATGCGGGATACAATATGAAAGAGTATAACGAAGCATCTGAATATTGCATTCACGGCGGTCACCGCACCTCAGAAGCGGTAGCGGTAGGACGAACCAAGCGTATCCGTTTCTATGAATTTGACACTACGTTATGGGATAGCCCCCATCGTTTCGGTGGTGCATATGAACTGTATTTTAAGCATATCATCCCACTGTTGTGGAGCATTTATGACGGCATTTCACTTGAAACATCAGATATCCCCAATGAGTTTATCTCCTATATACCAACTCTTGAACGCTTGGGTGTAATTGGGCATACAGAGGATAAATTGTGCGTTAATATTCCCGTATTAAAGAAAGCGGAATATGATGAAGTGTGTGCAGTGATTAGAAACGCGACCGAAGAAATAGAGGTGGCTATCGGAGAAGAATTTACCACCTTTATTGCATCTATGAAAACGCCTATTCCAAAGCACCTTACATCTGTTCCCGAGCTTTTCAGATATTACGAAGCAACAAAGTATTTTGTTATGTCTATTGTGCGCGAAGCATATAACAAAGGCTTACATTTGAATGGTGTAGATTATTGTTGTCCTCCTGTTGTATTGGTGTACGAAGAATGAATTTCAAGAATAAACCGCCGAGAGTAACCGTTTGGTCGCTCTCGGCGATGTTATTTAAAAAATCATTTCAACCATCAATAGAAAAAGTTTGTTTGCTTCAACAAACCGATTATTGAATGCTCCCCACTAATGTGGTATAATGTAATTGTTAAAAAGGGGGATTTGTTTATGAATATTGGCAAAATTATAACTGATAGGCGAAAAGCACTTGGATTAACTCAACAGGCGCTGGCGGAAAAACTGAATATATCCTTTCAGGCGGTTTCAAAATGGGAAAATGATAGCTCTTATCCCGATGTTACAATTCTTCCCAAACTTGCAGCTACCCTAAAAGTTTCTATAGACTCTTTGCTTGGCTATCCTTCGCAATCATTAACCGAATATGATGAACGATATAATGCAGCAGGCTATTATTGGGGCTTGGCACCTAATAATCTTTGCTATGAAATCATGCATCTCAAGCCTCCGATTAAACCATATAAGGTACTTGATATCGGATGCGGTGAGGGCAAGGATGCTGTTTTTCTCGCAAGAAACGGATATAATGTAACGGCATTTGATATTTCGGAGCAAGGCTTATCTAAGGCACGCGAACTTGCTGATCACTGCGGCGTTAAAGTAGATTTCTTCAAAGCAGATATACGTGACTTTAGAATTGAAAAGGATTTTGATATCATTTTTTCAAGTGGAGTATTTCATTATATTCCTCAAGAACAACGCAGTAACGTCATTGAAAGTCTTAAAAAGCATACCACTTCAAATGGTATAAACGTTATAAATGTTTTTGTAAGAAAGCCCTTTATTCCATTGCCGCCCGATATTGAAGAAAGCGAACTTGCGGCAGGCGATTGGAAATCCGGAGAATTATTTATGTATTACCACGATTGGCTGTTCCGCAAGAATGAAGAACGAATTTTTGATTGTAACAGCAGTGGGGTTCCACATAAGCATTGTATGGATGTTATGATTGCAGAGAAATATTAAACTAAAAGAGATCGGTTTTATGAATTTACCGCCGAGAGTTACCATTTGGTCGCTCTCGGCGGTAGCGTTTAATATGGATAATCAAAGTAAAAAACAAATCCGAACAGTTCCTTTGTAACGAAACAGTTCGGATTTGCTTGTTCTGATGGAGCATTCGGACTTAAATCCGAACCGATGTAACTTTCACTTCTTACTTCTTCACTATTACTTCTTACCTCAAAATTCTCGGGAGCGTTTTCAGTGAAAAGTGAAGAGTGAAGAGCGAAGAAGTAATAAGTAAAAATTCTCGGTCGCGTTGCTTCCGAGAATTTTTGGTGGACCCGAGGGGAGTCGAACCCCTGTCCGAAAACCTCTTGATATAACTTTCTCCGGGTGCATTCCGTCGATTTTATTTCCCCGCCAGGTCAGTCGGCGGACAAGCCGACCTATTGGGTAGCCATTTTTTGCGTGATCGGTTCAATGGCGAACCGCCGATGCACGTTCACCGCTCAAATGACGCTCAGTCCGAGGTCGCGATACTCCTCGGAGGAACGGGTGGCGTTATGCCACGGCACTGCCCTTAGGCAGCCAATGCAACGTTTCTATCGTTAGCGTTTATATTTAATGTTGGAGCTTTTTAAGAGATTCTCCGTCTCTACCCGCTTATTATACCTCAAAATCCCCGTCGAAACCTTTACGGGCCCGTAAAATTGAAGTAAGAAGTAATAGTGAAGAGTGAAGATTAAAAAGTGAATGGGTCAATCGTATTTTGATTGGGTGCGAAGTCTTCTGTCCATTTCTCTTGACGCTTCGTTTTTGGCGGCGGTGTCGCGTTTATCATAAAGCTTTTTGCCTCGGCAAAGACCGACCTCGACCTTGACGTTCTTGCCCGAGAAATACAGCGACAGCGGCACGAGTGTAAGTCCCTTTTGAGATACTATGCCGAACAGCTTATTAAGCTCGCGGCGATGCATCAAAAGCTTCCTTTCACGCAACGGCTCTCTGTTGAATATATTCCCCTTTTCATATGGGCTTACGTGCATGCCGAGAACGTACAGCTCGCCGTTCTTGAAGGAGCAATATGAATCCTTCAGATTTACCGCACCTGCGCGTATGCTTTTTACCTCAGTGCCGAAGAGCGCTATGCCCGCTTCGTATTTTTCGTCAACAAAGTAATCGTGATACGCTTTTTTATTTTGCGCTATTATCTTATTGCCCGTTTTTTTCTCAGCCATTTCCGCTCTCCTTTCCTTTAGTATTTGCCACGCTTATATATTTTACCACAAATATGCCGCAAAATCAAGAGTTTTACGTCGATTAATATTTTGGAGCGGAATTTTTTTAGCAAGCTATGAGATTCTCGCGGTCGCGTATAAGGACGCTCCCTCGCAATGACACATTTAGGTTTGGAGCCGTTGTTAGCATCGCACCTTTAAATAAATAAGAAACCCGTCAAACGTGTAGCAGCGTTTGACGTGGTTTCCACTTTAGAAAATACCGCGCTCCCAATTAAGCACAGCACAAAATTCCAACAGCCTTAATATTTATTTTTCACAAGTTCTTTGAAGGTGTCGGAAACTTTCTTTCAAGAAAGTTTCTGACAAAAAACTCTCAAAAACTCTCAAAAACTCTCACAAACTAAATTCTCACAGCATCTTGGCTCTCAGCTCTTCGGGGGATAGCGGAGAGAGCAGAGCGGGGGGGATATCGAATACTGTCTTACAGCCCTTATCGCCGTTTTTATAAAGTCTTGCGGCGGCACGTGCGTAAGCTACGATAACCGAGGCGGTAAACTCGGGATTGGAGTCAAGCTTGAGGCTATATTCTATAACGTGATCGTTTTCTCCGTCAAATCCCGTTTTACCCGTTCTTATAACGAATCCACCGTGCGGAATACCGCTATGGTCGCGGGCAAGCTCCTCGGCGGAGATAAAGTGAACGGTGGTGTCGTAATCCGCGAAATAGTTGGGCATGGTTTTTATTTCATTCTCTATCTTAGCAAGGTCAGCGCCTTCTTTTGCAACCACGAAGCACTCGCGTGTATGCTTTTGTCTTGTGGTAAGCTCAGGACAGCTTCCGCTTCTGACAGCCGCGAGCGCTTGCTCGACGGGAATGGTATACTGCTTTGCATCGGCAACGCCGTCGATACGTCTTATTGCGTCGGAATGTCCCTGACTTACGCCGCGTCCCCAGAAGGTATAGTCCTTGCCATCAGGCAGTATAGCGCTTGCGTAAAGGCGATTGAGCGAAAACATACCGGGGTCCCAGCCCACCGAAATGATAGCAACCTTGCCCGATTCGCGAGCCGCGCGGTCAACGTTTTCGAAATGGACGGGTATCTTTGCGTGAGTGTCAAAGCTGTCAACTACGCAAAAGTGCTTTGCAAGAGCGGGTGTTTGCTCGGGCAGGTCAGTTGCGCTTCCGCCGCACATTATCATGACGTCTATATCGTCCTTGTGGCTAAGTACGTCGTCAACGTGATAGACCGATACGCCCTCGGTTCTTATTTTAACGGTCTCGGGTGGGCGTCTCGTAAACACCGCAACGAGAGCGAGATCGTCGTTCTGTCTTATTGCCGCTTCAATTCCTCTGCCAAGATTTCCGTAGCCGTAAATACCTATTCTTACACTCATAAATATACCTCCGTGGAGCTAAAAAATAACAGAGTTATTATACCACAAAAATATCAGTATTTCAATAGGCACAAAAAATATTTTTACAACATTTGCGCTTCATTTACGTTTGTTGCTTCGGCTGTCAGAGTCTTAAGCGCAACTCCGTCAAAAAGATTGCGAACACATTCCTCGACGGGCAGCTCGATTGCCGCTCCCATGATATGCAGTATCCTTAAGGACGCATAATTATAGGACGAAAGCGGTCGGTCAAGGGCGTCGTCGCTGTGAGCGCAAACGAATATCTCGTTGCCGCTTATCTCGGATATCATCAGCGTATGATAGAAGTCGCCCGTTGAATTGGCAAGCTGAACGACGTCGCCTGCCTCCACCTGTCTGCGATTGGTCGCTACCATGGCAAAGGGACCCTCGACGGCGCTCTGCACATAGTCGCCGCTTCCCGTCAGAAAATCGTACAGCTGCTCCACGCCCGTCCATGCGGGCGCTCTGTCGTCTATTGAGCGGTAGTACCAGCCGAACGTTTCTGTAAAATTCATGACGGAGCAGCCCGCAAGCAAGCACTGTGAGACGAAATTGGTGCAGTTTCCGCCACCGCCTGTGAAGTCAACGAATAAGGGATTGCGCGACAGCGCCCATCTTCGAGCGTATTCGACGGCGTACTGCCTGTTGTATGGTATTTCCGTTAGCATACGTACCTCCAAAAAATTATTCTTTAAAGTATATGCAAAAAATCGTTCTTGAATAATCCAAAATTATATGTTATAATTATTTAAGCTAACTGAGTTAGCGTTAACATCTTTATCATACCATTCAATATTCAGTGAAAGTTCTTTGAAGGTGTCGGAAACTTTCTTTCAAGAAAGTTTCTGACAAAAAACACACAGAAAGGATAGCTATGAAATTTCTTCACACCGCGGACCTTCATCTTGACAGCGCGTTTTGCGGCGACGGCGTGTTTGGCGCAGAGGCGCGCAGGGAGCGTCAACGCGAGCTACTCAAAAAAATATTCCGCATAGCCGAGGACGAGGCTTGCGATATGATACTTATTGCGGGGGATATGTTCGACACGTCGTTCGTCACTCCCGAGACCCGAAAGCTATGTCTTTCGCTGTTTGAAGAGTTTAAAAAGCCAATAATCATTGCCCCGGGCAATCACGACGCGTATACCGACGGAAGCTTTTATAAGAGCGTAGTAATGCCTGAAAACGTTTATATTTTTACAGCTCCCGAGCTACAGTATTTTGATTTTCCCGAGCTTTCGGTCACCGTTGCGGGATACGGATTTACCGCTCCATCGCTTCCAAGCGACCCGCTTGGCGTTGCCGCGCTTACGAGAGAAAATCAAGGTATATGCATTTTGTGCGCCCATACGGAGCTTGATAATCCCACGTCCAAATACGCACCCGTTATGAGCTCGGATATTATTCGACACGGCTTTGATTACGCCGCGCTCGGTCACGTTCATTCGCCAAAGGAATACGGTGACGGCGATACGGTAGCTCGCTATTGCGGCTTCCCCGAGGGCAGAAGCTTTGACGAGCTTGGCGACGGCGGCGTACTTATCGTAAGTATTGAGGCGGACGGTAAGCCCGTTATAAATAGGCTCGTTACCTCGGAGATAAAGTATCTTCGCGCGGAGCTTGACGTTGATGGCGTTGGAGACGCGGAGGAGATAGAGGCGCGTATCGATGAAAAATTGATTTCGCTGAGGTCGGACGCACTCGTGGCGGTAAGGCTTGAGCTGTCGGGCGTTGTTCCTCCGGATACGCTCCCAGATCTCGCGCGCATTGAGAAAAAAGAGAGAGAGGGATTTTTGCTCGTTGAGATAGAGGATTCCACCGTTTGTATTCCCGACAAGAGCTTTCTTGAAAAAGACCCGTCTCTCAGAGGCGAATTTTACCGTTCTCTTAAGGCGTCGCTTTACAGCGACGACCCGAAGGAACGCGGTCTTGCGCTGAAGGCGTTGAAGATAGGACTTGCCGCCATTGAGGGCAAAAGCTTTTCCGACGGAGGTCGCTCATGAAGATATTAAAGCTTAATATAATAGAATTCGGCTGTATAAAGGACAGAGAGATAATACTCGACGAGGGGCTGAACGTGATAAGTGGCGACAACGCGTCGGGCAAGAGCACGGTCATGCTGTTTATCAAGTATATGTTCTACGGCCTTGCGCGGCGTTCTTCGAAAAATACCGAGCGTGAAAGAGCACTTAGCTGGGATAATCACCGCGCGGCAGGAAGCATGGTGATTGAAAGCGGTGGCAAGGAATACCGCATAGAGCGTCGCTCAACGGCAACGGCGAGAGGCGAGGTCTGCAACGTTATAGAGCTTGGCTCAGGAGAAGCCGTTGACGGAAGTCCCGCAGAGCTGTTTTTAGGTGTGCCGTCGGAGGTGTTTGACAGCAGCTGTGCCGTCACGCAGATGAAAAACGCGGAGATAAACGGCTCTCAAACAGCGGGGGCTATCGAAAATATGCTTTCGGGCGCTGACGAGAGCATTGACGCCGCAAGCATACTCGAAAAGCTCGATAGAGTACGCAAGGAATACAAGCTCAACAGAGGAGAGGGCGGTATTCTTTACGATACGGAAAAGCAGATAAGCACGCTTAAGGCGAGGCAAAGGGAGGCAACGGAAAGATATCTTGCTTTCAACGAAATGAGCGCAAGGCTTGCCAGAGCGGAGAAAAGCTTGCAAACCGTTACCGAATCCTATAACACTTCAAAGAAAATGCTGGAGCAGGTCAATAACGCGCGTATACTCCAACGCTTTGACGAGCTTGAAAAAAACAGAGCGAAGCTTGTCGGTCTTAGGGAGGAGCTTAGCGCTCTTGAGGACTCGGAGCGACGTGCGGGCTTTATGCCCGACGACGCTCACGTTGCAGCGCTGAAAAATTCCACGTTTGCATACAGAGAAGCTAAAAATAAGCTTGAAGATACGCGGAGGGAATACGAAAGCGCTCCACGTCTTTCGGAGAATGAGCAGGCGCTTGCCGACGTTGGCGCTCGTATAGAGACGGCGGGAGGAAAGCAAAAGCTATTAAACGATGCGCAGACGCTTTCAAAAAAGGCAAGCTCCCGCAAAAGCGTCGGAGTGGCTCTGCTGTTCCTTGGCATTTGTATCGTTGCCGTTGCCGCGGCACTATTGGCGGTGCTTTCAAGTATTCCCATGTTTGCCGCAATTGCGGCGCTTGGCGTTTTGCTTGTCGTTATCGGCGTAGTCGGAATGGCGTCGTCAGGCAAGCTTGCGAAGGCGCGTGACGCTATCGCTCTTGAATACGGCGTTGATATAGGAAAGCTCGAAGAACGTCTTTCGGAGTGCGAGGAGGCGCTCAATCACAAGCGCAGTACGGAGGCGCAGACGCTTGCGGTAAGGGCAAGGCTTGATACCGCAGAGGAATATAAAAACGGCGCTTACCGTCGCTTAACGGAGCTTTTGGCTATGACCCTTGACAAAAAGGACGTGGGTGAGAACGATATTGTTGACGTCTCGGGCAAGGAGGCGGCTCGTTTGGTTGCTTTCTGCGAAAAACGCAAGGCTTTCGCCAAGGAAATATACGCCGCAGACGCTTTGGTCAGAAGCTATTCCGCAGATCTCAGTCAATATGACGCAGAGGAGCTGCGCCAAACGGTCAAGCTTGATATAAATATGCTTACCAAAGAGTTTATTGACAAGACCGCAGATAAGGAGAGGTTTGACAGAGAGCGTATGTCCTTGCTTTCAAAAGAGACGCGCAATCTAAGCGAATCTCTTGCGGGTCTGAGGGCGGGACTTTCAAAGAGCCCCGTTGAGATAGCGGACGAAATGCGCGAGCTTGAGGAAAAGCTCGCTAAGGACACGGAATACTATAACGCCTTGGCGCTTGCTATGCAGAATATTCAGTCGGCAAGCGCGGTTATGAGCGGAAGTGTTACCCCCGATATCAGCAGAAGAGCGGGCGAGATGCTGTCTCTTGTCAGCGGCGGCGTTTACGGCGCGGTGCAGACCACCAAGAATTTTGAGGTGTCTGTGGAGCAGGACGGATTTTTCGTAAATTCTTCGCTTCTGAGCGGTGGAACGAGAGATGCGGTGTACTTGTGCTTGAGGATATCGTTGATGCAAAGGCTGTTTGGCGCTGACCTTCCCCCGTTGCTTCTTGACGAAGCACTCTGTCAGCTTGACGACGCCAGAGCGGAGAAGATGTTAAGGCTCTTGGATAAGCTCTGCGAAAGCGTTACGCAATGTCTGCTGTTCACTTGCCATACGCGCGAGGAAGAAACGTGTCAAAGGTTAGGTATTTCCGCAAATATCATACATATGTAAAGATTAAAAACGGGCTGACTCGGTAGTTAAACGAGTCAGCCCGTTGGCGCTTTAATACCGCTAAATTATGATTTGTCAAGGGGTGAGGGATGCGGGGGGACGCGTTGTCGCTTTTCGAGAAAAGCTCCGCAAAAGCTTTCTTGCCGAGTTGTAGCCCGACTAAGCTATTCTTAGAATCATATATGTTTAAGCGGGCTACAACCCGGCAAGGAAGTTTTTTGCCAAGCTTTTTTTCAAAAAAGCGGAAATCGCGTCCCCCCGCGTCCTTGCGTCCCCCGCATCCCTCGCTTCTTGACAAATCATAATTTAAAGAGATATGTTGTTGATGGATAGCTTTAATAGAATGTAAATATTTTTTGATTTTCTTGAAAAAGCAAATGCTTTGTGCTATAATTATAATGGATAATGGCGTTTTAGTGCCAAATTCGGAATGATGGAGAATTTTTGATGTCGGCAGAGGGTTTAAAGAGGCAGATATATCTTGCCTCGGCGTCGCCAAGACGCAAGGATATACTTGCGGAAATGGGCGCAAAATTTACCGTTATAACGGCAGACGTTGATGAAAATTGTGATATATGCGACCCATGCGAGCTTACGGAAAATCTGGCAAGACTGAAGGGCAGAGCGGTATTGGAGCTTTTGCGTCGCGAAGGGCGTGATGCGGGCGCGATAATTATTTCCGCGGATACGGTTGTGGCTGTTGACGGAGAGATACTCGGCAAGCCGAAGGACGCGGAGGACGCAAGGCGAATGCTTACGCTTATGTCGGGCAGAGCTCACGAGGTGGTGACGGGTGTCGGCGTTACGGTGGACGGAATTACGTATACCGACCATAGCGTGACAAAGGTAGTGGTTGACGATATTCCCGCGTCTCAGATAGAGAAATATATAGAAAGTGGAGAGCCGTTTGACAAAGCAGGAGCATATGGAATACAAGGCAGCTTTTCAAGATGGATAAAAGGTATCGAAGGCTGTTATTTCGGAGTGGTCGGACTTCCCACTAACTGCCTTTCAAATCTCTTCTTTAAGGTCGTCGGCGTTTATCCGGATGAACTATAATAAAGTATAAAGCATAATTTTTTAGGAAGTTTTTTGCCAAGCTTTTTTTCAAAAAAGCGGGAAAATTCTAATGATAAACTAACTTCAAGAAAGGAGCATACCATGGCTAAGATATACGGCATGGACTTAGGCACGGCGAATACGCTGATATGCCATAAGGGTGAGATAATACTTCGCGCCCCATCCGTCGTTGCTATCAATGATGCCGACCGCGAGATAGTTGCTCTCGGTCCGAGCGCCAAGAGTATGCTCGGAAAGACGCCTGCGGGTATAACCGCTTTCCGTCCACTCAAGGGAGGGGTTATAGCGGAATACGAGGTGGCGTCCAAAATGATCAGAGGATTTCTTGAGCACGTGGAGGCGTTCTCGCTGTTTTCCCGTCCCGTAATTATCGTGTGCATTCCTCACGAGGCTACGGGAGTTGAAAAGAGGGCGCTTGAGGACGCTATCTTTGAGGCGGGCGCAAGATACGTCGCGCTTATCGACGAGCCTTTGGCGGCGGCAATAGGAACGGGACTTAGGGTTGGCGCGGCAAAGGGAAGCATGATAGTCGATATCGGAGGCGGCTCAACCGAGGTAGCGGTCATAAGCCACGGCGGTATAGTCAGCGCGGGCTCTATAAGAGTTGCGGGAGACGAGTTTGACGAGGCGATAGTCGAGTACATAAAGGATACAAAGAATACGCTTATCGGAATAGCGTCGGCAGAGGAGCTTAAGCTCAAATGCGGAGCGGCACATCCTGCCTTTGATTCGGGCTTTGGAACGGTTGCGGGCAGAAGCCTGCTCAGCGGTATGGGAACGACGGTTACCGTGACGGCGGCAGAGCTTAGAGAGGCAGTAGCAGAGCCCTTGGAGCAGATAATAGCGTCTATCAAGCATACGCTTGAATTCACGCCCCCCGAGCTTTCGGCGGATATTTACGACTACGGAATAATGCTGACGGGCGGCGGCTCGCGCTTGCGCGGTATAGGACAGTATATCGAGGAGCGTGTCGGAATCAGAGTTACTCAGGCAAAACGTCCCTTGGAAGCAGTTTGCAGAGGAATATCCAGAGTAATGGAGAGCGAGGGACAGATGGGCGAGCTGCTGAGATACAGAAGCAGGTAGACTATGATTCGTCGGGGGGACGCGGGGGATGCGTGGGACGCGATTTCCGCTTTTTTGAAAAAAAGCTTGGCAAAAAACTTCCTTGCAGGGTTGTAGCCCGATTACATACATATAATTTTAAGAATAAGCTTAGTTGGGCTACAACTCTGCAAGGAAAGCTTTTGCGGAGCTTTTCTCGAAAAGCGACAACGCGTCCCTCGCATCCCCTGCATCCCAGACAAATCATAATTTGAACGACAATATAAAAACAGAGAGTGTACTTGGCGATAACGTAAATTTAATCAAAATCAACGAAAGGAAGTGAGAAAAATGGATAACGGAACGGTAGCTCAGCGGACGGGTGAAGAGCAATTTTTGTCATGTCTTAAGAGCTTTAACGAATACTATACTCAGCTTGTGTGCTTTGCGTTCGGAGCAATTGCCGTTGCAATTGCCATCGCATTTTTCTCGGGAATCCTTTGGGGTATAGCTATTGCGGCTATTGCTGTCGCCGTCTACGTGTATTTTTCCACGGACGAAGCAAAAAAGCAGCTTGGGATATTCTATACCAACACGCAAGGGCATATAAGAATAGATAGGGCAAAGCGCGTTTTTGACGGCTGTATAGTCATTCCGCAGAGATTGATATACGCCGACGTTACTGAGATAGGAGACGGAGCGCTCGCAAAAGCCGACGACTCGTTGGAGCGAGTTTATATTCCCGTAAGCATAGAGCATATTGGAAAGGATATTTTCGGAAAAGCGCGTGAGGGAGTGACCGTTTATTACGAGGGAGGCGCTGAGCAATGGGAGAGTGTGGAAAAGCTTACCGACCTCTCGTCTTATAGCGTTGTTTTTGAGTGCAAATTTCCTGTTATACCCCCCAAGAAGACTAAACCGAAGAAGTCTTCAAGGACGAAAAAAAAGGAGGGTAAGGAATGAAATTCGTAAAGACAAAATTCTTTATCGTCTGCTTGTGCGTCGCAGTCGTGCTTGTTCTTGTGCCTGCGGTGCTTGCCGCCTTCGGTCAGGTCGATATACTCAGAAGCGGACTTAAGACCGTTGCCAAGCCGTTTGAGTGGTGCGGCTCTAAAATTGCCGACGCTGTTGACGGATTTGTTTCGGTGTTTGCCGATTACGACGAGCTTCAAAAGGAAAACGAGGAGCTGCGCGCGGCAATAGAGTCAATGGAGAATGAGAAGCTTGACAACGAGGTATTGAAGGAAGAAAACGCGTGGCTTCGCGAATATCTCGATATAAGAAACAAAAATCCCGACTTCGTTCTTCTTGACGGAAGGATAATATCTCACGAGGCGGGGAATTATTCCACCGTGCTGACGGTCAACAGAGGAACGGTACACGGAGTTCGGAAAAATATGCCCGTCATAACCGAGGACGGCGTTCTCGGATACGTCAGCGAGGTGGGGCTTGATTGGTGCAAGATAACGGGCATCGTTGAGTCAAGCAGCAGCGTGGGTGTCTATACGGACAGGACGGGAGTTATAGGAACGGTCGAGGGAGACCCGACGCTCAGAGCCGAGGGAAAGTGTCTTATGAGCTACGAATCGACCGCCGATATCAAGGTTGGAGACAGAGTATATACGAGTGGCACGGGAAGCATTTATCCCGACGGACTTCTCCTTGGAAGAATAGAGTCTATTGAGGCAGATGAGGCTACGAGAAGAATAATGGCGGTGGTCGAGCCTGAGGTCGATTTCCTTGCGCTTGAAGAGCTTGATGGAGTAATGATAGTTCTCGGCTACGTCGGACAGACGGGAGGTTGAGCGTTATGTACGGTAATAAACGCGTTGACGCCGCTGACAAAAGAATGCTCGTGAGGAGAATATTGGTATACGGCGCGGCTTTCTTTTTGCTCTGTACGCTCCAATGCTCGTTTTTCTCCCGACTTAAGCCGTTTGGCGCTGTTCCTGATATAACTCTTGGCGCTATGTGCGGAATTCTTATGCTTGACAATAAGCGCGCGGCGGCTGTCTGCGCTGTCTGTGCGGGATATTTTATAGATGCGTTGGGCGCTGTTCCGCCATCGTTTTCACCGTTGTTTTATCTTTTGTGCGTGGTGATACTCGGAGCAATTTCCGACAAGATAATGCCGAGCTTTCTTTCCTACGCAGTATTGCTTGTTCCAACGGTAATTCTCAGAGTGGCGTTTACGTTCGTGAATATGTGGATATACATGAAGGCTTTTCCCGCAATATCGGTGCTATGGACGGTGCTCTTGCCCGAAATGCTATCGACATTTGTTTTTTGTCTGCCCGTGTATTTCGTTATCAAGCTTTGCGTTTTACCCATTGAGGCTAAGGGGCATTTTAAATTTTGATTTTACCTGTGCGTACATAGAAAGGCTATGCTTATGAACAATCTTAAATTCGTACCCAACATAGTAACGGGCAGGCTGTCCGAGGAGGATGCCAAGCGGTATTTTTCCCGATTCGGTTGGTTTGTTTTTGCTTATTTTCTTATAAATATTATAGCGCAGAACGCTATAGCTCTGATAGTTTACTATGTTTTCCCGAAATTTTATTTTCACTATCTGTTTGCTGAGCTTTTGTCGTTCGTGCCGAACTATTTAATAGCTCTTCCGTTAGCTTACGCAATAGTGCGTCCGTTGCCATCGGAGATACCCATGAAGGAAAAGATGAGCGCGGGACATATTTTCTGCGGATTTTGCATATCTATGACGCTTATGATGGTTGGAAACTACATAAGCCAGATATTTATAGGTGTATTTCAGGTAATGAGGGGTAGCGTTTTGCAGAACCCCGTTGAAGCGGCTGTGGCAAACATGCCGCTCTGGATGAACTTTTTGTCGATCGTCGTGCTTGCTCCCGTGCTTGAGGAGCTTGTTTTCAGAGGACTTATGTGCAAGAAGCTGCTCGTTCTCGGAGAGGGCTACGCAATTATACTTTCGGCGGCTGTCTTTGCGCTGTGCCACGGAAATTTCTTTCAGCTGTTTTACGCGTTTACTCTCGGTTGCTTCTTTGCGTTTATCTACGTTAAGACGGGAAAGCTCGTGTACACGGTATTTTTCCATATGGCAATAAATTTCCTCGGTGGCTTCGTCGCTCCTTGGCTTATGAGCTTTATAGACGCGAGCGACCTTGTGAACGGCGAGCTAATGATATCCGCGGACAATATACTTCAGTATCTTGCTCTTATGTGGTACGAGCTGATAGCCTTGGGCGCGGCTATATTCGGATTGGTCTTGCTCATAAAAAAGCGCAGACAGTTTACCGTTCATACGGGAATACTTCCGCCACCTGAGAAAAGAGGCGTGTCCTGCGTGCTTCTTAATAGCGGTGTTGCGGCGGCGATAACTATTTTCGCACTGACCTTGGTGGGTTCGCTTTTGTAAGGAGACGCGGGGGACGCGAGGGATGCGAAGGATGCGAAGAATGCGATTTCCGCTTTTTTGAAAAAAAGCTTGGCAAAAAACTTCCTTGCCGAGTTGTAGCCCGATTAGATATGTATAAATTCAAGAATAGCTTAGTCGGGCTACAACTCGGCAAGAAAGCTTTTGCGGAGCTTTTCTCGAAAAGCGACAACGCGTCCCTCGCATCCTTCGCATCCCTCGCATCTCTTGCGTCCCCAAAAAACAAAAAGGAGGTAAAAATGTACGAAAGAAAACGCAATGTCGGAGCAAGATATATAGCGCTTGCTTCTGTTTTTTCTTTTATTTGCCTCGTATTTATAATCGTGCTTGCGGTCGTTCAGATAAAAGGACCGCAGACGGATTATTTTTCCGACGACGCAAACGTCCGACGGGTGACGGTCTCGGGACTCAGAGGAGAGATATACGACAGAAACGGAGTGCTTCTCGTAGGTAACTCAACGAGCTACGACCTGATATACGAATACGGCGCTATGCCTGAGAGCTTTGCGGAGGTGAACGCTGAGCTTTTGGGTATACTTGATGCCATGGAATACAATATGTGCGAGGACTGCATAGCCAAGGATTATTTCGCGCTTGAAGGCGTTTATCCGAACGTCCGCTATCGCGAGGCGGTGGCGGATACGGAGTCTAACGAATACTACTATTTACAGAGAGTGCTTAAAAGAAACGGACTTGACGCTGATACCGACGCGCAGGAGTTAGCCGAATACTACATAAAGCGTTGCAAGCTCAGCTCCGAGACCTATTCGGACGGAGAGATAATTCAGCTCATGCGTCTGTGGTACGAGATGGACAGAGTGGATTTTGGCGTTTATGCGTCCTATACGGTAGCCACCGACGTTCCCATGGAGCTTGTCACGTATATAAAGGAGAAGGGTATTGATGGCGCAACCTTCAAAACCGTTTCCAAGAGGGTGTATAATTATCCCGATATTGCCTCTCACGTGCTTGGCAGGGTTGGCAAGATAACGGCAGAGGTAGCTGAATATTACGAGGAGCTTGGCTATCCTATGGACGCCTACGTCGGCGTGTCGGGCTGTGAGCTTGCCTTTGAGGACATACTTCACGGTCAGGACGGTACTATGGTTATTGAGTATGACGACGACGGCAATATAGTGGACAAGTATTATGAAACCGAGCCTATAAGCGGAAACGACGTATGGCTGACTATAGATATAGAGTTACAGATAGAAGCGGAACGCTCGCTTGCCGAAACGGCAGAGTCGATAGACACGGCAGGGGGAGGAGCGGTTACCGTCATGGACCCCAATACGGGCGCGGTGCTCGCTATTGCGTCGTATCCGACGTATGACCTCGGCAAGTTCTCGGATATTGATTACTATGCTTCTTTGCTTGAGAACACGGACAATCCTTTGTTTAACAGAGCGCTCAGCGGCGCATATGCCCCCGGTTCTACCTATAAGGTGGGCGCGGCGCTTGCGGCGCTTGAAAAGGGAGCTATCTCGGACAGCACCTCGTATACCTGCAATAAGGTGCATTTGCACGACCTGACTTGTCTTGATAATCACGGTCCGACTAACGTATACAAAGCTATTCAGGAGTCCTGCAACATATTCTTTTACCATGTGGGCGAGAATATGGGCATCGACGCTATAACAAAGTATACGGCGGCGCTCGGGTTAGGTAGCTCTACGGGAATAGAGCTTGCTGAGCGTGAGGGCAACGTTGCGACGAGCGGCAGAGATTGGTCGGAGACTATGGACGCTATGGCGGCAATAGGACAGGCAACTCACAGCTATACACCCTTACAGCTAAGCGTGTATATGTCGAGTATAGTCAATGGCGGCGTGCGTATGAACGCTCACATACTTGATTCCACAAGGCATTTTTATACCGACGAGGCGCTGACGCGCGTTGAAGCAAGTGTGGCGCAGAGTATTGATATATCGGGCGAAAGCTTTGATATACTTATGGACGCAATGGGGCGAGTGGTTTATAACAATTCTGAGGTATATACTTATTTCAGGGATATTCCCGATACGGTCGACGGCAAACGGGTCTACTTTGGCGGAAAAACAGGTACTGCCGAGGTGGCAGGGCAGATAGATAACGCTCTTTTCACGGGCTTCGCTCTTCTTGACGGAGAACCGCAGATAGTCGTCTCGTGCATTATCGAGGAGGGTCAGCACGGTTATTACGCTTCCCGTGTCGCCGCCGACGTGATGCGAAAGTTCTTTGCGCGAGTTGGAAGTTAGTTTTTGAGGAGTTCTTTTCGTCAGAATTTTTGTCAGAAACTTTCTTTCGAGAAAGTTTCCGACACCTTCAAAGAACTCGTGAAAAATAAATATTAAGGCTGTTGGAATATAGTGCTGTGCTTGATTTGGAGTGCGGTATTTTCTAAGGTGGAAACCGCGTCAAACGCTGCTGCGCGTTTGACGGGTTTCTTTTTTTATTTAAAGGTGCGGCTTGGATACCTCTAAAAGCGGTAGGGGCGACCATCGGTCGTCGGCAAAAAAGAATATAATTTTATTGAGTTTTGCCGTATATTTTTGCCGAACACACGCGGACGACCAAT
>JAFTXE010000031.1 GCA_017461745.1 Clostridia bacterium
AACGCTTTCAACGACGCCTGCGTGAACGTGGGGGCACTTTGATGCGGCAATGTGTATTCCCATACCCGTTCCGCAGAACAGAAGCGCGCGCTCAAAGTTTCCCTCGGATATCTGTGCGCCAACTCTCAGACCTACTCTGTGGAACATATTTTCCGTGTCATCTGGGTCGCTGTCGGCGGTAACACCGAGGTCGGTTATCTTCCAGCCCTTTGCCTTAAGGTGTGCTACTACCGCTTCCTTTAAGGGATATCCCGCGAAATCCGCGCCTACTACCAAGTATTTGTCCTTAATTGTTTTCATGTCTTTTTCCTTTCTTAATTCAATATTTCGATACAGTATTCCCCTGCTCCGAGGTTCATACATATTCTCTTTCCATCTCTATTTACCGCTGTTTCTTTACCGTTAACAACAGCCTTGTCGAGCCGCGATATCAAACCGATCTCAGCAGTAGTTCCCAATGGAACACTTACATTATAGATCATTATTTCACCTGTATTTTTCCAACTGCTCTTTATAATTCCATAATCTGTTTTATAAGATGCGCTTGCGCTTAATATGCGTTTTTGCCCTATAGGAATTTCTTTGTCATCTCTTAAATCAGGAGAAGGACGTAGAATAAATTTGGAAAATCCGCCTTTCTTCTCATCGGGAAGAATTCCGCAAATACCTGAATAAAACCACTCCGCAACAGCGCCATAAGCATAATGATTGAAGGAATTCATGGTTACGTTTCCAAAGCCGTCAGCGGTAGTATAGGAATTCCATCTTTCCCAAACTGTCGTCGCACCTTGTCTGACAGAATACAGCCAGCTTGGGTCATCCGTACCAAGCAAGAGATCATAGCATACGTTATTAAGCTCCGACAACGACAGCGCGCGACACAAAAGCGCAGTACCGACAAATCCCGTGGATAGCTTGTTTGCGTTTTTCCGTATACTCGATTTCAAGCCTTCTGCTGCCGATGCTTTCATTTCGTGGGGCAAAAGGTCGAACGATATAGCAATAGCGTACGCCGTCTGAGTGCGGCATATAAGCTCACCTTCACGGATATATCTCTTACGCCAATGAGCCACTATTTTCTCATGCAGCTCTTTATAATATGCGGCTCTATCGTTTCTTCCAATAACTCTGCTGAGCTTTTCCATAATAAATGCGTCGTATGCATAATAAGCCATAGCGATAAGTCGGTTATCTGTCTTATCGTAGCTCAACCAATCGCCGTAAAAATCCTTTGCTCCTTCAAGTCCAAAGCCCGATACGTACGCCATATATTCTTCCATTGAGGAATAATGCTCCTCAATTATTTGCTTGTCTGCATACGCAAGCCAAAGCCTATACGGCACTACAATTCCCGCATCTGCCCAGGCGGCATTTCCATAATTTTGTTCACTACCAAGCATACGCGGAGCAACGTCGCAATAAGCGCCGTTCAAGCCGTGCTGAGAATCTCTGAGATCCCCAAGCCACTTTCTCAAAAACTCCTTTACATCGGCAATATAAGTAGCCGCTCCGCAGAAAAGCTGAGTATCTCCCGACCATCCAAAGCGCTCGTCTCTTTGCGGACAGTCCGTGGGAACGGAAAAATAATTTCCTCTCATTCCCCACAAAACGTTAGAGTAAAGCTTGTTCACCTCGGGATTGTCGCACTCAAAGCTTCCCGTTTCTTCTATGTCAGAGCCTAAGACCTCGCCTCTGACAGATAAAACTTCAATATCACCATCCGCTTCAAGCTCAACATATCTAAAACCAAAGAAAGAATGTGTTGGATAATATTTTTCTTCACCTTCTCCGCTCGCTATATAAGCGATTCTCGATAATGCCGAACGGTAATTGCTCATATAGATGCTTCCACGAGGTCCGTCGTTTCCCCTGTCAAGTCTTCCGCTGTCGTTAAGCATTTCACCGAAATAAACGCTTATCTTTGTTCCTCTTTCAGCTTTCAGCAAAATTATTGGACGTCCAACCATGTTTTGCCCCATGTCGAGTATTAAGGACTGCCCTTTAAGCAGCCTTAGCCTCTCACAGCCCAAGCCGTTTTTTACTTCAACGACATCTATCTCTCCAAAGTCCGTTCCGTTATCCTTAACTCCGCAAATCACCTTTGCGTTCTCAGGCACTCTCTCAAGCCACGACTTCTTTCTTACAGGCGGTCCTATTCTTTTTACTACCTCTCCATTAAAACCGCTGAAGAGCGCGGCGTTCTTCCATTCGTGAGCGCTCGGCAATACAGAGGCGTGCGGAATTCTGGCGTCGTAATATTCTCCATCCCATATGTCAGCTCTGAGAACAGGACCGCAGACCGATGCCTGCCAATCCTCTCCCGTGCGTAGCGTGATAACAACTCCGTCTGCATAAGCAATCTCTATTTCAGCCGCAAAGGCGCATGGGGGAAAATCGTAAAAGCCGTAGGAAATACGTCCGCTCCACCATCCCGATGACACCTCAGCCGTCAGAGTATTTTTGTTTTCTATCGATTCCGTTATATCGTATTCATAGTAAAACACGCGCAAGCGGTAATCCGTCCAACCCGGCTTATATTCATCGTTACCTACTCTTTTCCCGTTAATAAACAGATCGAATATTCCAAGTGACGTAGCCTTAACGGTTACCTTTGACACTTGCCGTGCATTATCAATGTCAAATTCCTTCATCAGCGTAAGAATTCCGTCATAGGCTTCAAATTCAAGCTCCTTGCAGTTGTATTTTCCAAGGGCGTAACCATTGTCGTCCCATGGATTTTTATATCGTCTGCAAACATAATTCGGATGCGTTATAAATACCGCTTGCTTCATGAGCATTTACTCCTTTACAGTGTTTTTCTAAGTACAACAGAACCGCTTTCTATTACCGTTTTCTTTCCGTCGAAGCGTATCTCCGCTTTCATACCAAAAGGAACGGAAACCGTCAACGACAGTTCTCCCCAACGCTTCATCCAGTGAACCGATACCTCTCCCTTGACCGTCTCCACGCGCGCGGAAGCCGATGTCAGCTTGTTTGGGAAATACGGTTCTACAACAACAGTATCAGCACCAGCTCTATCAAAGCGGATGCCCGCAATATAGGCGTACAGCCAATATCCAACCGCGCCGTACATTGGATGACAATGAGAATTCATCGCTATCTCTCTTTTCAGCTCAAATCGCTCCCATACCGTCGTTGCTTCGTTTTGAAGCATATATCCAAAGGATGGGTATTCCTCTGAGGTCATAAGCGTCCACGCCTCATCAACGTAACCGTTCTCCGTAAGAACGTCAAACAGATACCTTGTGCAGAGATTTCCCGTCGTAAACTTGTAGTTTCTCGCAACCAAGTCGTCTCTTAAGACCTTAGCCGCCAAGGCTCTCTTATCCTCGGGGATAATTCCGAGCCACAAGGAAAAGCTCTGTGCCCCCTGTGAGCCGCCTGCCATTTTTCCGCTTTCACCGTCCCACCATTTGTCAAGTATGGCTTTCTTTATATCTTCAGCCATTTCCGAGTACTTCCTTGCGTCCTCGCCTCTGCCGAGGATTTCGGCAAACTGAGAAAGCAGACGCGCGTTGTAATAATAGTATCCCGTGGACATGAAGATTCCCGGGGTATAAAGATTCTGCACGGCGTCAATATTATTTTCACCACCAACGCAGGCATAGACGGGCGCTGCCCAATCTCCGTAGTGCGAATACTGAACTATATTGTTAACCGAATGCGCCTTGAGGCAATTTTCCCAAGCCTCAAAATATGCGTAGTTATCCTCGATAACTTGCTTGTTACCCGTAAAGCGATACGCTTGAAGAGCGGCTATCAAAAATGAAGAGCAAACGGGGTCTGCGGGACGCTCACCGTATATTCTTGGCGCTGTACAGGTAATTGCCCCCGTCTCGTCCTGAGTGTCTGCAAGGTCGGTAACTATCTTTGGGAAAATAGCGCCTATATCGAAATTATACGGAGTTTCCTCAAAGCGAACGGTTGCGTCGTTCATCCAGCCCATACGCTCGTCGCGCTGAGGACAATCCGTAAGAATTCCGTGAATGTTAGCCTTCTCCGTCTGCACTATCAGCTTCTGAGCCGCCGTAGCAACGGCACTTCCGCATGAAAATTCGCTATCAAGTGCGATATCCGTATAAAAGCTTACCCCCTCGATATCCTGCTTTTCAAGCACATCAAGCCCTGTTACCTCAACGTAACGGAAGCCATGATATGTAAACAGCGGCTGCCATACGTCAAGGTCACGCTCGTCTCCCGCCGCTACGTATGTATCTGTACATTCAGCAAGACGTAAGGTTGCCGCGCTTATGCGTCCGTCGTGGTCAAGTATCTCTCCGTGATACAAGGTCACATTCTGTCCCTTGGCAAGCTTCGGCAGACGAATACGGACGACGCCCGCTATATTCTGTCCGAAGTCAACTAAGTATTTTCCCTCATCAATATATGTGATGCTCTTTGGAGTATATATTTCCTGCGCCCTGATAGGCTCAAGCGTAGCGGTTCTGTAAACGCCTCCCGGAGCGGCTACCTTAATAGCTCCGACAAATCCGTCGGGTATAACGCCCGCACTGTCCCAATTACTTTGCATTTTTGACGCATCGTAGGTTTCTCCGTTAAACAAATTGCTCTTAACTATATCACCGTGACCTACAAGCCACGTTTCATCCGTGGCAATCGTCTGCTGTGAGCCGTCCTCGTATACAATATTCAAAACGAACGCCAGCTGAGGTCTGCCGAAGAAATCAACCTCTCTATCTCCGATAGCTTTAAGATAAGGTCCTTCGTTACATCTCCAACCCTCTCCGACGCTTACTGTAATAACGTTTTTACCTTGACCGATAAGCTCCTTTATCTCAGGATGCATTACGAAATATACACGCTTGGTATAGTCACTTACAAGCGGTTCAAGAATACTTTCATCGGGCAAGCTTCCGTTGATGCGAAGGCTGTGATATCCTATTCCCGAAACATACGCAACAGCGCGCTTAACGGGCTTTTTAATATCAAATTCCTTTTTGAAATACAGAACACTCTCCTTTAAGTCCTCAGAGTGCGATATCCAATCAAAGCTATACGAGTCAAGCGCCGACAGATAAAAATATTCCTCAGCCGCCGCGCTTTCTTCATACCTTCCCTTTATGCTTACCTTCACCGAAATTCTCTGTTCTGAAGGCAGAGCCTTGCCGCCGTATTTTACGGACTGCTCGCTTTGAGATATCCAATCACTATCCCACAAAACATTACCGTCGCATTGAACGCTTACGCGGCACGCTGTCTGCGAATCTCCCGCATGACTTGATACCGCGCCCCAAGAAAACACAGGCGTGTGATTCTCCGCTATTCTGTATCTTGCGTCCTTTCTCAGCAGCTTGTAGTCCAAACGAATATTTTTTACTGAAATCATATAAATACCTTATTCCTTAAAATCAATTTCCTTTACTTGCGGCATATATCTCCGCTATTCTTTTTTCGAAAATAGGCAAAACCTTCTTCATACCTTCCGCGTTAAGATGACTTCTGTCATCAACTGCCATGCAATATTTCTGCCTGAACGTAGCATCGGTTACATCAACTCCAATAGCTATTTTATCCATAGCATCAATATAAGGAGTTCCCGTATCCTCACAAACTTTAATAAAAGCCTTACCGTATTCACTGCACGTCCATGAATATCCGAGCTTATAATTTTGCTGATTTTCTTCTTCGGTATAATAGTCCCATATAGTTACGCCTATAATAACCGCATTGGGATATTTATCCTTAAGCTTTGTCAACAAGTATCTCACCGCTCCCTTAAATGTTTTTGTGTCAAGGCTTACGTCCTCACCGAGCGGAACGCGTTGACAAAAGTCATTACGTCCACCTTCTACTATAACTATATCGGGAGAGTTATCAGCCATTGACATATATCTATCCACCATAGGACTAATCGTCGCTACGTAATTTGATATAGGAGAGCCGTTCATACCGTAATTACCGTAATTCATGTTATACTTTGACGCAAGCATATACGGCCATACTAACGATTTGTCAAGTCCGTTGCCCGCAAAATAGCTATCGCCTAAAAAGCTTACCGTTTTATTTTCAAGTACGTTATAATACTCTTTTTCAGCCTTGTTTTCCATTTCAGCTATATCGCAATCGAAAAAAATATTATTTACTGACATTTCCAAAATTCTCTTTTCTATGTCTCAAAGGGGCTGTTGCATCTTAATGCAACAGCCCCAAAATGCTAAAGCTTATCTTACTTTTCTCTTTTTTGTGCCAAATACACCTGCTACTGCTACGATAGCAACGAGCAAGCCTATTCCCTGAATTCCGATAGCAGAGCCGCAGCCGCCTTTCTCTGCCTCAGTGTCAGCGGAAGTAGTCTCCTCTGCCTTGGTATCGGTTGCGGGAGCTTCAGTCTCATCGTCCTTGTCGTCCTTATCGGAAGGAGCGGGGTCTTGCGTCTGGTTATTGTTGCCCGCGCCGCCGTCATCGTTGTTATTATCTCCGCTTCCGTCGGGAGTAACTATGGGAAGCTCGTACTTCTTAGCGTCGGTATTGAGAACTCTTACGAAATAGCTCTGAGCGCTCTCGCCCTTTTGCGCGAGAATATCGGAATAGTAGTGAGCGTCCTCTCCGCAGAACTTACATACGTCAAGAAGCTTGTCGTTACCCGTAAATTCGTTGGGGTCGTATTCATCAATAGTATAGTTGGTGATTACGAACTCGTCTATATAAACGCCTGCTTCTCTGCCCGTAATCTTAATCTCGTGCCAGCCTTCAGCAAGATGCAATACGTTGGGAGCGTGTCTCCAATCGCCGTACTGAACGGTGTACGTACCGTAGCCGTCAGCGGCAGAATAAGTACCTGCTTTACGATGTGTGAGATAGAAATACTGCCAATTTCCGTAGCAATCGGGAGCATCCTGTCCAGATACGACGTCCTCATCGGGAAGATCCCAGATGTTCTGAGTACCCTTGTCTACCTTGTAGAACATGGAGTTCTTAAGCTGATCCTCAAAGAATACTCTGCCCCAGATTGCGTAATCAGCCTCCTTGGGAGCATAGAACTTAAGAGTAAATCCGCTTCCGTCAGCGCTTGCCGCAGTTTTTTCACCGTAGATAGCCTTGCCGCCGATAGCGCCTGCTTTGTCAGCTACCGTCCAAGAGCCGTCAGCGTCAGCAGTTACAAACTTGCTGTCATCAGCCTGAATGAACTGAACGTACTTATCTCCTACGGTATAAGCCGCAGACGCGGACTCAGCCGTGGGAGCAGCTACCTTATCACCAAACATAAATCCGCCGTAAAGCTGGTCTATGCTTATAGACATATTAGTTGCTGTAGAAGTGTAGCTACCGAACACAAGGAAGCCCTGACCACCGCTCAAAAGATTGGTCGGGAAATACTGTCCTACGTTGTTATTGTCTACTTCCCACTTTTCAGCAGGATTGAAAGCTGCAACGAGAGAGTCGATAGTGCCGTCACCGTCATTATCTATCCAAATCTTCCACAAGCCTTGGTTGCCGCTGTTCCATGTAATCTTACACTTAACTGCTCTGTTTGCCGTAGCGCTCATAGCCGTAGTTTTATTTCTGTTAGGATACTTTATGCCAAGATCTTTTTCACCGTCGTAATAAAGTCCCATTGCCTTTATACCACCGGTTTTGTTGCAAAGTCTGAACTCAACGCCAAGACCGTTGCCGTCAGCGTTACCCTGGAAATTCTGAGAATCCATAAGAGCAACTGCAAAGCGGTAATTCTCGAAATAATTTGCATCAGTTTTGCTATCACTCAAGCTTGTATAAGCTTCGTTGTACGTTACGGTAAATACTATGCCTGCTTCACCTGTAAACAGATTGGGGTCCCAAACTATCTTGTTAGCGGTAGAAACGACACCAGTGCCGTTGAGGTTAAGTCTGTTTGCGGTAGTTGAATGACTTCCCTTGTCGCCCGAGTAGCCTCTGAGGAAGGTGTAATCGGACTCGGTGGGGGTGGTCATAACAGTAACGTCAGCCGCAAGAGCAGGAATTGCCATTGCCGCAAGCATAAGCACTGCGATTGCTAAAGATACTAATTTTTTAAACATAATTGCCTCCTTAAATTTTATTTCAGTTTGGTCTTACTATTGGTAATTCGTATTCTCCGTCAGGAGTTATCTGGTCGCTTATGGACATAATGTCCGTCGTATTGAGCGTCAAAACGTAAAACTGAGGATTTTCGTATTTTTTCATAACGGACCTCCTATCAGTTGGAATCGTTAACAAGGTCAAAATATGCCTTCGCCTTGGAGCAGTAATCGTTTATTGAGTCACACAAAGCTCTCAAAGCCACGCTCTTGTCATCCGTGCCTGCATTGTTTGCTTTTAATGTATCGCAATAATCCTTAACGGTAGTTGACCACGTTCCCGACCATACGGGATTTTCTTCACCGTCAAGCGCGTCCGACTGTACCGTCAATGTGATAGTCTCAGTACCAAGAGCCGCAGGAACGGGAATGGTGTAGCCGTAGGTAAGTCCTTCAAGAAGCGTACCGTCGATAAGCTCGTAGTTAACGCTCTTATCGCCACAGGTAAGATTTACGTTACCGCCCTTAGCTATCATGTCGTAGCTCGAATACTTTACGTAGAAGCGAGTAAGAATGTTGTCCTCAAGAGCAATGTTCTCACCGACTCTCGTTACGGTGTCGGTGTAGGTTACGTCGTTAGTAAAGCTAAAACCACCGTAAGTTTGGTCTATGGTTATAGACATATTCATCTTATTGGCGTTGTAGCTACCAAATACAAGATATGCTTTTCCGCCAGAGAAAAGATTTGTCGGGAAATACTGTGCATTTTCTCCCTCATAACTATCATTAGGATTGAATTCGGCAACGAGAGAATCAATACCATCCTTGCCGTCTTTATCTACCCAAATCTTCCACTTACCGCTTTCATAAGTAATTTTGCATTGAATAGACATTCCCTCAGTCGCACTGGCTGAAAGCCCAAGATTTCTACCAGGATATTTAAGTCCAAGATCAGACTCGCCCTTATAGTAGAATCCCATATTGCGAACAGCACCGGTAGCAGAATTAAGTCTGTACTCTACTCCAAGACCGTTACCTTCGGATTCACCCTGAAAATGTTGAGAATCCATAAGTGCTACTGCAAAACGATAATTTGCAAAATAATCAGCGTCTCCATCGGTTGCACTCAACTCTGTGTAAGCTTGATTATAAGTAACAGTAAATACAACACCAGCATTTGTAGTCGTACTTGGATCCCAAACCAACTTTTGCGCACTTGACACTACTCCCGAACCGTTAAGATTGATTTTATTTCCCTCTATCGACCAATCACCCTTCTCTCCTGCGTAGCCTCTGAGGAATCGGATATCGTCCTGAGTAAGATTATTTGCGCTGGCAAGTATTGACGCCCCTACTCCTACTCCGATTGCGGTAAACAAGAGCGCGATACAAACCACTATGACAATAATTCTTTTTTTCATAATGTCCTCCTAATTTTTTTATTTTTTTGGCTATGTCAAAATTGAATGTTGATAATTACTTATAAATAATTATTACTTTATCGATACGCACAAATCACATCAAATCGGTAGGGGACGGCGCCCACGACGTCCCGCTTAATTGATTTTATGTCATGGACGGGACGTCGAGGCGCCGTCCCCTACCAAATTTATTGGGAAATTTGTGCGAACAGAGTAACAAATCATAATTTAAATAATCATCACATAGTTATGACATCGCCGTTTTTCAAGCAATCTCCTTTGTATTTCCCATACCGTTACAAATTTATTTTTTACCTCCCTTCCCAATTACGATACGTTCGATTTCAGGAGATTACCAAAGGTACTTAAATAAATCCGTTCTTTTCAAGAGCTTTTATTTCATCGTGAAGCTGCGCCATACCAGCCTTGTATCTTTCTGTAAATCTACTTTGGTCGGTAGTTCTTGAAAGAGGCGTCATCTGCACGTTTTCAAAAGCGTCAAGATAATATTTTGCGGATATCGGATATCCCATGCCTTCGCTGGTCATGGCATAACTCAGAAAGCTTTGCAAGTAATCTGCAAGCCATGGGTCGTCTTGCCAACAGGAGCAAAGCTTTACGAAGGGCTTGGGCATATAGTTTGCCATAACTCCACAATAGCCGTCCGCTCCGTCACGAAGAGTTTGCAAAAGCGTTCCAGCATGAGCGTTGAAAAGCTTTATATTGCTTCCCTTAAGAATTTCCAGCCTTTTCTTTATCTCCTCGGCATCACAGCAAGTGTCCTTGATAAATGAGAAGCGTCCGCTTTCGACAAGCCACCTCAAAATATTCTCATCAAGAACTCTCTTATACGGATGGGGACACTCGTAAAGTCCGAGATTTACTCTTGCGGGTAAGCAATCGAGCATTTTCTCAGCATCTGCTTTCCATTTGTCAAAGCCCGTGTTCTCAATATCAAATCTGTTTGATATCAGCACCACCGCGTCAACTCCTGTGTCGGAGATAACGTTCAGCTCGCCCACCTGCTCCTTGAAGTTATCCGAAACGTGTCCCGAAGCCACTATGGACATAGGTCCTCGGGTCTTATCCCGAGCGGCAAGCTTATCAGTCGTCCGCTTAACCGTCTCCGCAAGTCTCACTCTTTCAGCAAGTGAAAGAGTGAATATCTCGCTTGAAAGGCATACCGCGAAAATTCCGTCGCAGCCTTGCTCCCAAAACCATTCCACGAGGGCGGCAGCCGCTCCGAAATCCACGCTTTTATCGTTGTTGTAGGGCGTTATCATCGTAGGATAAGCGCCTGAATTTATTGGTTTCATTTTCTTTTGACCTCCAATTATCCCGATATAACGCCCTTGTAATTTTCAAGCGTATAGAAGGATACGTAATTAGCGCTATGCCAACCGCTCGACGCTCCGCTGCTTTCTCTTACGATGTAATAAAGCTTATCGCCGTCAATGACGAAATCGGGATACTGCCAGCCGTGAGCAAAACCTGCCGCATCGGCGTTTATCATCTGTCGCTCTACCACCAGATAATCGTGAGTTGTCCAATTTCTCAGGTCAGTTGAGGTAGAAATCGCAAGCACCGTTCTCTCATTGGGATTAGGCGCGTTGCCAAAGCTTATATTGGAAAGACAGATAAATTTCTGCGTTGCTTCGTCGTACTTTATCATAAACTTGGATATTCCCGTCGGGAATCCGCTGATTATACTGCTACTGCCGCAATGAGAATACGTCGTTCCGTCCTTGGACAGCGTGAGTATTGCCGCATAGCCTTTGCCCAATCGCCCCGTGACGTAACCCGTCGTCGAATCTTTAGCCTCTCCTTCAATTCTCATAACGGCGTAAATAGTACCGTCCGAGCCTTCAATGAGATTACATTCGCTTACCTGACAAGTCTGAAAACTATTTCCCGTCTTTTCATTCATATAATCGACGGTTATCAAATCCTGCGCCGAATTGGTAGAAACCGTCCAGCTGCTCTTATTCAAGAGATCCGCGTCAACCGAAGCGCTTATAGCTTTGAAATTATACGCCTTATACACTCTTCCGTTAGCAATTGCCACCGCCGTAGGTCCGCCACCGCCAACACCCGACGCTACGCACGCCGAAGTCACGGTATTACCGTCAACCTTAGCTATCATTGCGTCGTTCGTCGCAATATGGTTTCCAAAGAGATATACGGTATTATTTACTGCCTGAGCCGTAGCCCAACGGAGATCCTTCACTCTGCCGACCTCCGTCCACGTAGCTCCGCCATCGGTACTCTTTTTGATTACGGTAACCGTTGCAAGCTCGTTGCGATTAGCACCGTTTACAGTTGAAAACTCATGGGAAGCGTACAGCACGGTAGCTCCGTTCTCCGTAATACTCGTGATACTTGGAGAGCTGCATGCAGTATAAACTCTTTGCGAATACTCTCCGTTTCGCTCAAACAGAGCGCTTGAGATCACAACTCTGCTCTGCTCACTGTTATTCTGCGGCTCGGGTATCTCCTCGGTGTCAGTGGTAAAGAACGCTATCATTCGCGCACGGTACTGCGCATTGGTATATCCCCCGATAGTATCAGTTCCTGCAAAGGTAGGGATTTCAGTAGACAAGATCACCGCAAGTCCCGACGAAGTATCATGATACAATCGGTATCCCGATATATCGCGGCAAGCGTCGGTAAGATTTACGTAACCTTCCGCATCTACCGCAAGCTCCTGTCCGAAATATTTATTCGCAAATTCAGCGGCTACGAGGATATCTCCGTCGACGACCTTAGTCACCTTTGAATAGTCCTCGGTATCAAGCTTTTGCTTAAAGCCCCCGTACAATACGCTTGAGCTTCCAACGTATATCGCCGCGCTTCTGCCCATTCTTTCAACCAAAGCCTTGATAAGCTTCTGGTCCTCTCTCGCTGCGGAAAGACTTTGATAATTATGGTATATTTCCTCAAACGACGATTCGTAAGTCAAATTGAAATACTTCTCTGCCGCAGAGCAATACCCCTTAAGGCTTTCGCTAAGAGCCGCCATCTCCTCGCTACTGTCTTGTTTCGTAAGTGAGCCAAGATACTCTTCAAGTGAGGTCGACCAACGGAACACCCGTCCGTCATTACCGATTATCTCAATATTTATCTTATAATTGCCTTTGGCGGCAGGTAGCGGTATGGTGTATCGATAGGTATTTCCGTTTACAAGCTCGCCATCCTTTATCGAAGTGTATACCTTCTCGGTGTCGTTAAAGCTCAGTCCGTCGCGTCCTGAAAGAGCAACTCTTACCTTTCCGTCAAGCTTCAATGCGTCTGCGTTATAGCTGACGTAGAAATTTGCAAGAACACTGTCCTCAAGCTCTATGCTCTCTCCGTATCTTACCGCGTTAAAGCATTCACCCCACTCAAAGTCGTAAACCTGATTAACGGTAACGCTCATGTTCATGGGAGTTGCGCCGTAGCAACCGAATACAAGATAAGCCTTGTTATCGGCAAAAAGATTTTCACCGAAGTGTGACGAATTAAGCGTAGCTATTTGATCACCCGTATCTAAATTATAAAGTATCCACGTATCTGCTCCCGTCTTTTCAAACTTCAACTGAAAGGATTTCGTTTTTTCAATTCCCGCAGTATTGTAGGTTCTGTTAAATCCCGTAAAGGAATTGCTAAGAGAATTATATCCGTCGTAGGTATAGGATTTGAGCCGATATCCTGCGTTTTCATCACTATTGGTAAAGCAAAAGTCAACTCCGAATCCACGTCCGAGGTCGTTTGCGTTACCCATGAAGCATTGCTCATCCATCAGACCCACGCCGAAATGATAATTTCCTCTGTCAGAAGCTGCCACTCCGCTGTAATCGTCAAGATACGTCACCGTAAAAACTATTCCGCCCGTGGCGTTACTTACGTCAATATATCTTGCGGTAGACACCGCACCGCTCTTTCCATTTACTCTTGCTGAGTTATTCTCAACCGAAAATGCGCTGTCACCCGAATATCCTCGGATAACTTTAAAATCCTCCGTATCCATCGGTACGACCATATCAATCGCTGCGGCAAATGCGCTTATTGGAAGCATAGAAAGTGTCAGAATAACCGATAAAAATATTATTATTTTTCTCTTCATAACGTTTCCTCTCACGCTATAACGTTTTTATAATCGGAAAGTGTATAGAAGGTTACGTAGTTTGAGTCGTGCCAGTTACTTGCGTCTCCTGACGATTCTCTTACAACGTAATAAAGATTGTCACCGTCAATTACAAAATCAGGATACTGCCAAGCGTGTGCAAGCGAGGAAACGTTTTCGTTTATCATTTCTCTTTCGACAAGTAAATAATCCTTAGTTTCCCAATTTATCAGATCGTCGGATACCGATATTGCGAGAACTCTTCTGTGTCTGTCGAGATTGACCTCCGGTCCGCCGTGTACGTTGGACAGACAAATATATTTGCCCGTCGCCTCGTCATACTTTATCATAAACTTGGAAACTGCCGTTGGGAAATTCTTAATCAGACTCTTATTTCCGTCAAGAAGACTGTAAGTTGTTCCGTCATCCGAAAGCTTAAGGACTCCCGCGTATCCACGTCCCATATCATCAAATCTGAATACGTTGTAAATTACTCCGTCCTTACCGAGCACCATATTGCACTCCTGAGGATTACAGGACTTAACACCCGTTCCCGTAGCTCCTTGCAGCCATACCAAATTAGCGACGGTATATACAGAATTAGATACAGTCCAGCTTGCAGGGTCAAGAAGATTTGCAGTGACGGGTGCGCTTATGGTGCGCTCGTTATAAGCCTTGTATACTCTTCCCTTAGCCACAAGAACTGACGTAGGACCGCTATATCCCACCTTTGAAGCAACAGCCGCAGACTCAAGCTTACCGCTTGCCGTTTTGTGTATTACCACGGCGTCACCTGTGTGAATGTTGTTACCGAAAAGATACAGCTCTCCGTTTACTTCCTGCGCCGTTGCCCAACGGATATCATCTACGCGTCCCACCTCGGTCCACGTTTTACCGTTATCGACGCTTCGTTTAACGACGGCAACCGTATCAAGCTCGGTAAAATCGCTACTGCTTTGCTTACGCACAGTAGACAACTCGTATGATACGTAAAGCACCGTTTTGCCGCCTTCTGTTATTTTTGTAATAGAAGGAGACGCGCACGCTTGATATTTCTGAGTTCTGTAATCGGGAACGTTTCTGTTGTATTCCGAAAACTCAATTACAACTCTTGACTGCTCGCTGTTATTTTCGGGCTCGGGCAATGCCTTCGAGGTGAAAAATTCTACCATCTTTGTAATATACGCCTCATTGGTATATCCGTTCACCTTTCCCGTAGAACTGAATGAAGTAACGTTTGCGGGTGTAATTATTGCCAAGCTTCTAAAGCTGTCGTAATACAGTGAATACTTATCTGAAGCATTACAGTACGAGGTTATATCAACGTATCCGTCGCTGTCCTTTGTGAGCTTCTCTCCAAAATACTCCTCCGCAAAGGCTGCGGGTATCATAACCTTTCCCAATGAGATCTTGGTTTTAAGCGTATAATCCGTCTTATCAAGCGTTTGAACAAATCCGCGATAAAGCATTATACTGCTTCCACCGTAGAGCGCAACGCTATCCCCCATGCGCTCTACCAATGCCTCTATAAGCTCTTGATCTGCCTTTACTGTCAGTGAAAAATTGCTGTAATATTCATCAAATACCGAAGAAAAAGTGTTGTACACCTTTTGGTATTCGGAAATATATCTGTCCCTGTCCGGAGAGTATTGATATCCGAATATGCTGTGAACATAGTTGTCAAGCTCAGATACAGCATATCTCTCCTGTCCCTTCTCTATGCTATCAACAAGCTTCATAACACCCATGAAAAGCTGTTCGTTATCGGTTGCGGCAAGCACGAGTTTACCCTCTGAAACGCAGATAGCAAAATCCCTCGTCTTATCAAGCATGGAATTGACCATCTTCGTTTGAGAACGATTTACTCCACTACCTATCAATATTTCCGCGTCAGCATTTTCCGTATCGGGAATAGTCGGGTATGATACTCCTGTTTTTGCTCTGAGCTGGCGGGCAAGATAAGCAGCCGCTTCTCGCGCGCCATTCTGTCCTGCACTGTATACTATACTGCAATCCGTAGCACCGTTTTCAAAAAGCACTACCTCGCTTCCCTTTGAAGCACCGTCGGGGTTTTCACTGTAAATATAATTATCGAGATCTGTCATCGTAAGATTCTCCTCATCCTCATTGGACTTTAGCATTGCCGTAAGACTGACAAGCATTCTTTGCGCCATAACTCCATCGGTGGCGTAAAGCACGAGGTCATCTCCCTCAACAGCAATAGCGTAGTCTTCCTCTGCGCTTGCCCTCTCCTTTATCTTCTCCGTTGCGTCTCGGCACGTATTTCCTATAAGTATCTCATGCTCTGCCTCGGAGTCGTCGGTTCTTATCTTAAGCGCCACTCCGTATATCTCGTTGAGCATCTGCCATACTCTATCCGCCATATCTCTGCCAAAATCATCTGAGGCGTTGTAAACTATAACGTAATCAGACTGTTTATTCTTAACTATATCTATGACGTAAGTTGGATCAGGCTCGCTCTCTGTTTCCGTTTGCTCTTGATTTTTCTTGCAAGATACACATTGAAAGCACATAAGCAGAGCTAAAATAAACAGTAGAATTTTTTTCATATAAAGCTACCTTCCTTTCAAAAATCAAAGGCTTGCTCAGGTTTGGAAATACTTCTCCAATAGCTCGTCGATTACCGCTTTATCATGATTATAAGCGATTTCAATAGAAGACGAAATATCCGTTGCGCTGTTATAAACCAATCCTCTTATGGTCTGTCCTATTTGGAGACCTGCGCCACCGTAAAGAAGACCCGCATCAACGTAAGTATTCGCATAGATTATGTCAAGCATTTCAGATGACTCGTTATCCTGAGCTCTTCTTGACTTAAGGTTTACGTCGTAGTAAGCGTATCTTACGGTAGACATAGACTCCCAAGCCATATCCTCAAGAACTCTTCCGACCATATCGGAATCCTCGCAAAGCAACGGTATTCCAAGTCCTGTAGCGTGTGCTATATGCACAAAAGAAGCGTAATTTTCCTGATCTGCGTCAAACTTTGGCGCGGGAACTATTCCTACAGTAAAGTTATTCTCTACCAAAGTAGGAAGCTGATACAGCAGCTCGGTAACGAACAGCGCGTGTCCATCGTTAAATACGTCAGCCATCATATTCATATTCTTTGGAGACGTATATGCGGGCCAACGGTTTATAAGAAGCGCTTCCTGAACGTTCTTCCAATAACCTATGATATTCATAATAATATCGTTGTTTCTTGCGCTCTTATAATTCATGACCATCTGGTCGTTGGCGTCCTTGGAAACAAGCACACCGCCCATTCCTGTAAACATTGTCTCAACCGCTGCGTACGTAGAAACGCAACCGTAGCAGTCGTTTTCATCGTATTTGCCGTCTCCGTTAAGCTCTGCCGCTGCTTGCGCGGACATTTTCTTGAAATTCTCAAATGTCCATTCGTTGTTTGCAACCAGCTCATAAGGATTGGCAATCTTCTTTTCCGCAATCATATTAGAGTTGAACATAACCGCCGCAGTAGAATGTAATGCCCAAATATTAGCGTCACCGCTGATAAGATAACTTCTGTTACCGATAGTTCCGGAATCTATTATTTTTGAATTCCAATAAGGCTTATCCGTGTTTATGTGAGGAATGTCCTTTATCTGCATAAGGCATCCGTTGCGCGCCATATTGATTATATGGTCAAGCGTCGCGTTTATCACGTCAAAATTTACCGCCTGAGACGTATGAAGTCTATACACAGTGGATGCCATACTTGTCTTTGCCTCATAGTTTACCGTGATATCAATGTTATACTTATCCTCAAGATACATATTTCTCTCATAAACTGCCGAATTTATTGTGTGAGAGGTGTACGTATCGACCCCGAATTCCTCGTAGTCGGGGCTTCCCGTCATATCCATAGAAAAGATAACGAATTCTCTTCCACCGTAGTCCTTTGCCTCGATATATGGGTTATAGTCAACTTCATTATCGACAACATTAGTAGTAACCACATTTTCGTCATCAGTATCTTCAACTTCTTCTTTCTTTGCACAGCTGAACAAAGAAAGCAACGTGCTTACCAAAAGTGTAAATAAGATAATTCTTAACCAAATTTTGTTTTTCATGTGATATCTCCTTTTATTTTTTCTTTATTAATTAAAGCATTTTTATGCTTAATTTTACTATTGAGGCTCGAGGAAGCGTGATCATACGACAATCACTTACCTTAGTGGTAACGGGTACAACAGTATTGGGATGCTCAAAGGTATTACAGCTATGTATGTCTTCGGAGCTAAGAACCGTCATCTCACATTCACCTACAACACCGTCGTAACCAAGCAAAGACAAGTCAATCTTCTCATCTACCTCAAGCGATATATTAGCAAGAGTAACGGTAAGAGTTCCATCCTTTACGGTTGCCGACGCCGATATCTTATGTTTTTCGTCCTCATTATTATCAATAACAACTCTAAGTGCTTCACCGCCCTGATGGTCCTTAAACATATTAAATACGTGATATGTAGGAGTAACTATACAATGCTCGCCGCCTGCTAAAAACAGAGACTGAATATTATTGCACAATTGCGCTATATTTGCCATAATAATAACTTCGCTGTAATTATTGAATATATTCAGCGTGAGCGCCGCAACCATTGCATCTCTGAGCGTTGATTGCTGCTCATAGAGATTATAACCTTTAGAAGGTCCTGAGCCGTCGGGATGCCAGCAACCCCATTCGTCAATAACGAGCTTTGCCTTGTTCTCCATACCGTATCCCGCAGCAATAGAATAGTGGCGTTTTATCAGCTCCTCCATTCTTCCCGCATTGTTGATAAGCCTATACCATTCGTCATCCGCAAAATTAACGGCATCGCCGCCCTCTCTGCAATAATAATGGAAGGACATTCCATCAACCGTAGTATAACTGTTTGCAAGACCGCTCATAATTCCGTGAGTCCATTTATAATCACTTGCGTCAGCGCCGCCGAGAATAAGCTTTGATTTATTTCCGCATATTGCTTTCAAGACGGTAGCAAATTTTCGATATTCAAGAGCGTAATACTCAGGCGTCATATTTCCGCCGCCACCCCAGTTTTCGTTTCCTATTCCCCAATAATCAATCTCGAAGGGCTCAGGTCTGCCGTTAGCTTCTCTTTCAAGAGCTAACGTCGTACTTCCTCTCGGCGACAGACAGTAGTCCATAAAGTTTCTCGCTTCCATGGGAGTTATTGAGGTAACGTTCATTGCGATGTAAGCCTTTGCTCCTATCAACTCGCAAAGGTCCATAAATTCGTGGATACCAACCTCGTTTTTCTCATACCTTCCGTCGTGAAGCGTCCACCAGCTTGGGCGAACGGGTCTGTTTTCTCCAATACCGTCTCTCCAATTGTACGTTTCCGCAAAGCAACCGCCGGGCCAACGAAAAACAGCAGGCTTTATTTCCCTGAGTTTTTCTATCAAATCCTTTCTGAAGCCGCGGATATTAGGGATATCCGAATTTTTTCCAACCCACAAGCCATCGTAAAATACGCCGCCTATAAGCTCTGAAAAATGTCCGTATATCTCAGGACTTACGTTTCCTATTTTTTCCGGAATTACTATGTGAACGGTTTTCATAAATTGTCTCTCCTCTCTTTTTTATGCTGTCACAAGTAAGCAAAAATTCGGCAAAAATTCAACTATCTTTTTTTAATAATTTAATTTGCAATATTTTTAGCTCTTTTTCTCTCAAAGCATTTTAATAATCCAAAAAAGCAAATCCGTTGTCTCTATTTTTTATCAAAATAACTTTTTTGAACAAAACTTACAACTAAAAACATATTTTTTAGTGACAAAGACGACAAATAACTATTTTATATCATTCCTCAAACCCAAAGCCACAAAAATATATTCTACAAAATAATTTTATCAAAAAAGCCTTGACATTGCTAGCAAATAATAATATAATAATAGCAGAAATTAAGCATAGCAAAACATGGAGGAGCACATGCTGACCACCTTTCACCAGCTTCATAACACTATAGGAGACATGATATTCAATACTCGAATGTACAAGGACTGCATATATCCTACTCATATGCACAAAAGCTTTGAGCTGATATACGTTTGTAGCGGAACGCTTACCTGTCATATCGATAATAAGACCTATACGCTGAAAAAGAATAGTTACATACTAATTTTCCCCTATCAAATACATTCCTGGAAGACCTCAGATGACGGAAAAATATTTATCGTTGTATTTTCTGATTCCTTCGTAAAGAGCTTTTCAAAGCTCACCAACGGGCACATAGGTCAATCAGCTGTATTTCAATGCTCAGAAACGACCGACGCTCTGTTTAAGCAACGCATATTTGAGCGTTATCCCGACTATTTCGAAAAGCTTCCCGACGTTGAAACTCTGGCTATAAAATCCTGTCTTTACGCCGTTTGCTACGATTTTCTGTCACAAAGCGAGCTTATTAAATCCTCAACTCAGGAAAGCAGCACGCTAATAACACAAATTCTTGAATATATATCCCGTCATTTCACGGAAAACATATCCGTCAATTCTGTTGCCGACGCATTGGGATACAGTTATCAGTATATATCGAAAATATTCAATGAAAAGATAGAGATAAAATTCAAGACGCTGTTAAACCAATATCGCTATGAATATTCCAAGCAGCTTCTTCTTGAAACTAAAAAAAGCATTACCGAAATTGCCTATGAAAGCGGATTTCAAAGCATACGAAATTTCAATTTGGTCTTTTCGAGCTTTGCGGGAATAACGCCGCGAGAATACAGAGAGGTCAACTGACTTCTAAATAAATTTAATCATATCCTATTTGTTTTGTCAAGTCTGCAAATATTGGAATATAGCCGCAACTTCTGCGTCTGAAAGCTATACAAAAAACAAATAAACGAATGCTTCGGGTTCTTAAGGACAGTTTTTATAATAAAGTAACAGAAAGACAAACGGTTACAGCAGAGGCTCCCTTGTGTAAAGGGAGCTGTCAACGAAGTTGACTGAGGGATTGTTTTGTGTAACTTTTATTTTTACAATCCCTCCGTCACGGCGTTGCCGTGTCACCTCCCTTTACACAAGGGAGGCTTTTTGTTTGTCTGTAAGTGCGCACTTACTCACCACTAATTGTAGTGGTGCAAAGGTTTCAACTGTCAGTAGAAAGAGCTTGTAATGTTCAACAAGTGCGTTATTGACCATGATCCTCTAATGTGGTATAATATAATTGCTTTTTAAAGGGGGTTAGGCTTATGAATATCGGTAAAATAATAACTGACAGGCGCAAATCACTTGGATTGACTCAACAAGCATTGGCGGAAAAGCTCAACATTTCTTTTCAAGCCGTTTCAAAATGGGAAAATGGTACTTCTTATCCCGATGTTACTATTCTCCCCATGCTTGCAACTACTCTTAAGGTTTCTATAGACTCTCTGCTTGGATATTCCTTACAATCGCTAACCGAATATGACAAGCGATATGATATGGAGGGCTATTATTGGGGCTTGTCACCCAACCATCTTTGTTATGAGATTATGCGTCTCAAGCCTCCGACCACGCCATATAAAGTGCTTGATATAGGGTGCGGTGAGGGTAAGGATGCTGTTTTTCTCGCAAGAAATGGATATAATGTAACTGCCTTTGACATCTCGGAACAAGGCTTATCAAAAGCACGTGAGCTTGCCGATCACTGTGGTGTTAAAATAGATTTTTTCAAAGCAGATATCCGTGATTTTAGACTTGAAGCGGATTTTGACATAATTTTTTCGAGTGGAGTATTTCATTATATACCGCAAGAACAACGCAAAAGTGTCATTGACAGTTTGAAGATACACACCGCGGCAAACGGAATAAACGTCATAAATGTTTTTGTTAGAAAACCATTCATTCCATTACCACCCGATATCGAAGAAGGCGAAATTGCCGCAGGAGATTGGAAATCAGGAGAACTATTGACATACTATTACGATTGGTTGTTTAGAAAGAATGAAGAAAGAATTTTTGATTGTAACAGCAGTGGAGTTCCTCATAAGCATTGTATGGATGTAATAATTGCAGAAAAGATTTAATACAAAAGCCTCGGCAAGAAAATCTTGCCGAGGCTTAATTTTAATAAAAATGTCCTTTAGCACCCCAAGCTAAATGGTGCGTACTCTTAAGGACAGTTTTTGAAATCCAATAGAATATATTACCTACCGACAGGAAGACAGAGGATGCTTGACGCTCTCTGTCCTCTTTGTATACCTATCGGATAGCGAAAAGAGCCTCCCTTGTGTAAAGGGAGGTGGCACGCGGAGTGTGACGGAGGGATTGTAAAATGTTAGATTTACGAAAAAACAATCCCTCAGCCGCCTTCGGCGTCAGCTCCCTTTACACAAGGGAGCCTTTTTTTGTTCATCCATGACTTGTCAATTTTCCTGACAAGCACTGCTTTTGTGTTCACAAACGCAAAATACGGCATACCTCTTTCGAGATATACCGTATTCTTGCAAAACTGTCCTTTAGAGAACAGCTCTAAGGGTTCAGAACTTTTGTCCTGAACCCTTCGTCTATTATTTATTGGGAATTAATACATTCCGCCCATTCCGCCGCCTGCCATTGCTGCGTTTGCCGCTGCCTCGGCTGCGGGGTCCTTCTTGTCGGCTACAACGGATTCCGTTGTGAGAATTACGGATGCGATGGATGCTGCGTTCTGAAGCGCGGAGCGAGTTACCTTAGTAGGATCGACGATTCCTGCCGCCATCATATCGCAGTATACCTCGTTATAAGCATCGAAGCCGTATCCGACCTTTCCGCTCTTCTGAATCTCGTTGATGATAACGCCGCCGTCAAAGCCTGCGTTTGCAGCAATCTGACGTACGGGCTCTTCAAGAGCCTTAAGAACGATGCGTACACCCGTCTTTTCGTCGCCTTCAACGGTTTCAACAAGCTTTGCAACCTCAGGGATAACGTTGAGGTATGCCGTTCCGCCGCCTGCAACTATTCCCTCCTCTACAGCCGCGCGGGTTGCGTTGAGAGCGTCTTCAATTCTGAGCTTCTTTTCCTTCATTTCAGCCTCGGTTGCAGCACCTACCTTGATAACTGCTACGCCGCCCGAAAGCTTAGCAAGTCTTTCCTGAAGCTTCTCACGGTCAAAGTCGGAGGACGTTTCCTCGATAGCGACCTTTATCTGATTAATACGAGCCTTGATATCGTCGGACGAGCCTACGCCGCCAACGATAATGGTATTTTCCTTATTGACCTTGATCTGTCTTGCCTGACCGAGCATATCAAGGGTTGCGTCCTTAAGCTCAAGTCCGATTTCGGAGGAGATAACCTCACCGCCCGTAAGGATTGCGATATCGCGGAGCATTTCCTTTCTTCTGTCGCCAAAGCCCGGAGCCTTGACTGCTACGCAAACGAACGTTCCACGAAGCTTATTGAGCACGAGAGTAGTAAGAGCCTCACCCTCAACGTCCTCAGCAATTATCATGAGCTTTCTGCCTGCCTGAACTACCTGTTCAAGAACGGGAAGAACCTCCTGAATGTTGGATATCTTCTTATCGGTAATAAGAATGAGGGCGTCGTCAAGAACTGCCTCCATCTTATCCATGTCGGTTGCCATATAGGGAGAGAGGTATCCACGGTCGAACTGCATACCCTCAACTACCTCAGAGTAGGTATCAGCGGACTTGGACTCCTCAACGGTGATAACGCCGTCGGAGGTAACCTTCTCCATAGCGTCAGCGATAAGCTGACCGATAACGTCGTCACCTGCGGAAATAGTTCCGACTCTTGCGATATCGTCGCTTCCGTTAACCTTCTTGGAGTTAGCAACGAGAGCCTCTACTGCCTTATCAACAGCCTTCTTGATTCCCTTTCTGACTACCATGGGGTTAGCGCCCGCGGTTACGTTCTTCATACCCTCGCGAACGAAAGCCTGAGCGAGAAGGGTCGCGGTGGTTGTGCCGTCACCTGCCGCATCGTTGGTCTTTGTAGCGACCTCCTTAACGAGCTGAGCGCCCATGTTTTCCGCTTCGTTTTCAAGCTCTATCTCCTTGGCGATGGTAACACCGTCGTTAGTTATGAGGGGAGAACCGAACTTTTTATCGAGAACGACGTTTCTGCCCTTAGGTCCGAGCGTTATCTTAACTGTGTCTGCAAGCTTATCAACGCCTCTGCAAAGAGCGTTACGAGCTTCAATTCCGTAAAGAATTTCCTTTGCCATTTCTGTTTTCTTCCTTTCAGTATGTTAAAATTATTCTACTATTGCGAGTATATCGCTCTGACGGACGATATTGTATTCAACTCCGTCTGCCTTTACCTCAGTTCCGGCATACTTAGAGGTGATAACCTTATCGCCAACCTTAACTGTCATTACAACTTCCTTGCCGTCAACAAGTCCACCGGGGCCTACCGCAATTACTTCGGCTACCTGAGGCTTCTCTTGCGCTGATGCAGTAAGAATAAGTCCGCTCTTGGTCTTTTCCTCCGCTTCAACGAGCTTTACTACAACTCTGTCTGCCAATGGTTTGATAGTCATTTTTTCTTCCTCCTTATAATAAATTACTGTTCAACAATCGTTTTGCGATTGGCACTCGACGCCACCGAGTGCTAACCTATATACATATTTTACACCATTTTTTAGAAAAATCAAGTGTTTTTTTGAGATTTAACATTTAATTAACATTTAAAGAGTGCTAATTTAACATTTCAAGTCGAGTTCTGCTGAAAACACCCTTAAATTGTGATTTATCGTGAATACGCGCTAAAATTTATTCAAGGGGTGTCTTTCTTATGAACAGAACTCCGAGCGTATTTCTTCCGCAATGTGAGGAAATAGTACAGCCCGCTCTGGTAACGAAAAGATTTTTGAATGGAACGAGCGACTTTACCTGTTCAACGCAGGCGTCAACTATCTGGGGATCACAGCCCGCATGAGTTACGAATACGTAATCAAGCTCCAAATTCTCACCGTTTCCAAGCTGGTCGGAAATATATTTTTTAAGTACGTCTCCGAATTTTCCGCGGTATTTCTTACCAACGCCCATTTTTCCGCCTCTCACCGTGATACACGGTTTGAGCTGCAAAAGGTTTGCGCCGAGTGCTTCAAGCGCCGAGCATCTTCCACCCTTATAAAGAAATTCAAGGCTGTCGATAATGAAGGATGCGTCGACTCTTTTAGCTATCTGCTCACACTTCTCTGCTATCTCCTTTGCGGACATTCCCTCTTTTGCCATCTGACAAGCAGAAAGAACGAGAAGTCCACCACCCGTTGAAAGATTTTCGGTATTAACGGAGTAAACGCCTTCAAATTCCTCAGCCGCAAGGCGCGCGTTATTATAGGTTGAGGACATCTGCGCGCTTATGGTGAACATCACTATGGAATATCCCTCGTTTACGTATTTTTCAAAAAAAGCCGAAAACTCAGCGACGTTAACCGCCGCAGTCTTGGGAAGCTGCTTTGTTTTCTCATAGTGAACGTAAATATCGTCAGGAGTTATATCCACACCGTCGATAAAATTATTTTCTCCCAAAGAAACGCCGAGCGGAAGGATCTTTATATTATTCTGTTCAATAAGCTCGGGACTGAGGTCACACGTGCTATCGCTTGCAATCAATATTTTTTCACTCATACTTTTGCTCCTTACACGTTATTTCCTTTTAACGAACTATCCTGATCACTTTACAAATTCGCTGTAAATAGCCTTAAGAGCGGTATCAAATTCGTGCTCCTCGATACCAACGATAATGGATATCTCACTTGAGCCCTGATCTATCATTCGAATATTGACGCCCGCATTTGAAATAGCGTCAAAGACTCTTGCCGCCGTTCCTCTCGCCTTTACCATACCGCGTCCTACTATAGCGATAAGCGCAAGATTATCCTCAATGGAGATACTATCGGGTCTTACCATTCTGTTCATAGAGGAAAGAACCTTATCGCGTCTGCCGTCAAGGGTAGCGCTGGATACGACGATACTCATGTTATCAATTCCCGAAGGCAGATGTTCAAAGGAAATCTCATGATCCTCAAGGACCTCAAGCACCTTGCGACCGAAGCCTATCTCGGAGTTCATCATGTCCTTCTCTATTGTGATAACTGAGAATCCCTTCTTGCCCGCAACTCCCGTTATTATCTTTTCGGCGTCGTAATCGGAAGCCTCGGCAACTATCATCGTTCCCGCATCCTCAGGCTTGTTGGTGTTCTTTATATTTATCGGAATACCCGCATATCTTACGGGGAATATAGCGTCCTCGTGAAGAACCGTTGCTCCCATATAAGAGAGCTCGCGGAGCTCACGATAGGTTATCGTTGCTATAGCCGCAGGATTGTCGATTATTCTCGGGTCTGCCATCATAAAGCCCGAAACGTCAGTCCAGTTCTCGTACAGGTCTGCCTCAGCCGCGCGCGCTACGATAGAGCCCGTGATATCCGAGCCGCCTCTTGAGAAGGTCTTTATAGTTCCGTTGGGCATAACGCCGTAAAAGCCCGGTATAACTGCCTTTTTGTGCTGAAGAAGCTCACGGGCCATGACCTCATTGGTCTTTTCCTCGTCAAACGTTCCGTTGTCCTTGAAGAATATAACGTTCTCCGCATCAATAAAATCGTATTTCAGATACTTTGCGAGAATAAGTCCGTTGAGATATTCTCCGCGGCTTGCCGCATAGTCGCGTCCCGAATTGTGCTGCATGGAGCGCTTTACGTATTCAAGCTCTCCGCTGATATCGAAATCAATTCCGAGCTCCTTGATAATGCCGTTATATCTGTCGCATATCTGCGTATAATATTCGTCAATATCCTCGTGGTTGCGTATCATCTCGTAGCAACGGTAAAGCATATCCGTGACCTTTGTGTCGTCCTTGTATCTCTTACCGGGAGCGGACGGAACTACGTAACGTCTCGCGGGGTCTGCCTTTATAATACTTGCAACCTGTTTAAAATGTTCTGCGTCGGCAAGTGAGCTGCCGCCGAATTTTACTACCTTAAGCTTCATTGTATTCACCTTTCTGAAAAAAATATATCACCTTAATATTATATAAAATTTATACTTTTTTGTCAATAACTTTCCTTACTTTTTTCTTTTGCGAAAGAAAAAAGTAAGCAAAAAAGAAAGCAAAGCTTGGGTTTGTGCGAAAACGGTATTTATTGCACAGCACAAACTATAATCAAACCCGTAAGAACCGAAACAGGTTCGTCGGATTTGCACCGCCGAAATAACTCGTCAACAAGTTCTTCCACGGTGTCAGAAAACTCACATCACTTACTATCTTCAACATATCTGCGTGCCTGAGTTGAGAACAGCTCGTAATACTTACCCTTTTTGTCCATCAGCTCTCTGTGAGTTCCCTCTTCGATAAGCTCGCCGTATTCAAGGACGATTATCTTAGTTGCCACGGTTGCGCTGGACAGTCTGTGAGAAACGAAGATAGTGGTCTTATCTTTACGAAGCTTGTCGAATTGATTGAATATCTCCTGCTCGGCAATCGGGTCAAGAGACGCCGTAGGCTCGTCGAGAATGAGTATATCCGAGGTACTGTAGAAGGCTCTCGCTATAGCAAGCTTCTGCCACTGACCGATGGACAGCTCTATACCGTCGGGCTCAAAATACCTCATAAGAGGCGTATCGTAGCCGTGAGGGAGCTTGCTTATAAAGTCCTCGGCATCGGCGTCCTTCGCCGCACGTGCCACGTCCGCCTCCTCATGCTCGCCCTTGACGTCACCAAATCGGATATTTTCCGAAACGTCCACCGCATACTTTCCAAAGTCCTGAAAGATAATTCCGAACATGGAGTAAAGGTCCTTGACGTCGTATTCCTTCAAATTCTTACCGTCGAGGAATATCTCTCCCTCGGTGGGGTCGTAAAGCCTTGTGAGGAGCTTGATAAACGTGGTCTTGCCCGCGCCGTTAAGTCCGACGAGCACCGCCGTCTCTCCGGGGCGAATGGTAAGATTTATATTCTTAAGAACGTCTCTCTCTGTACCCGGGTATCTGAAGCTGACGTTCTTAAATTCGATGGTATGCGCTCCGCCGTGGTTGATTTTTTCTGGCGTTTCCTTATCGGGTACTACCTTCGGCTCGACCTTCATAAAGGCTATGAGGTTATCCACAAACAGCGTGCCCTCGTAGACGTTTGCCGATACCGATATCAGCGACGCCACCGTGCTGGCAATTGAGGTCAGCGCTCCCGTGTACAGCGAATAGTCGCCTATCTGTATCTTTCCCGAGAACACCTGAAAAGCTATCATAGCGAAGAACACGCAGTTGACTATCGAGGATACCACGGTAACTGTTATCTGCCAGAAATTTTCTCTTACGATAAGCCGTCTGATACCGTCGTAATATCCGTCGAATACCTTGTCAAACCTCTCGGTAAATCTATCTCCGAGGTCGAACATTCTTATTTCCTTTACCATGTCCTTATTGACCATTATATCGGAATAGTAGTTCATCTGTCTGCGGTCCTTAGAGCGATAACGCATATACATATAGTTCTTGCGTCTGTAGGAAAAGCTGATAACAGCGGTCGGAACGGAAACGAGCATCATAATTATCGCAGCCCACCACATATCAGGCGCCGTTACAAGCACGATAACGTAGGATATAAGACTGATAAATTTACTTATCGCGTCAAATGTTGCGGAAAGAATACTTATCGGTCGCATTCCCGCCTCTCTGTTGGCATTCTCAAGCCTTTCGTAGAACTCGGGGCGGTCGAAGTCGGCAATATCGACCTCCTTCGCCTTGTTCATTATCTGAAGCTTGACGTGTCTTACGACCTTTTCTCCCGCAATTCTCGTCACTGCGACGTTCAAGCGGTTTATTATCTGATTTAGTATTTTATAAATAAAATAAAATACTAATAAAAGCATGACCATCGAGCCCCAGAAAACAGCCGTGTAGGCGTTTCCGACGGTCTCGGCAACAAGACGGTCGGAGATTATGTTCTGTAGCTCGTTGAGTATCTCTTTTGAGAGAATTGAGCCGATGATAGGCATGATTCCCGTAAAAACGGTTATGGTCATCATTGCGAACAATATCCAATGCCCCGTGTCCCACACCATTTTGAAGGTATAGAAAAGTCGGGAGAAGAAGCCTATCACGATATCCTTGATAAATCTCGGAACGTCCTTTATATTCTCAGGCGGCTTTGCTCGGTTATAATGGTCATTCATACCTCTGCCGCCAGGCATTCCTCTGTTCATACCTTACGCCATGTTCTCGGAAAGCTTTTTGCCGCCGAGCATGTGAAAATGCAAATGCTTTACGCTCTGACAGCCGTTCTCACCGCAGTTTGTGATAACTCTGTATCCGTCATTAAGGCCAAGCTCCTTGGCAATCTTGGGAATGACCTCGAAAATATGAGCCACGTAAACGCTGTTCTCAGCATTTACCTCGTCAGCAGACGCGATATGCGCCTTGGGTACTATAAGAGCGTGAACGGGCGCTTGAGGTCCTATATCGTGAAATGAATAGCAATAGTCGTCCTCGTAGATCTTCTTTGAGGGAATTTCTCCCGCAATAATTTTGCAGAAAAGACAATCCATATTGATTTTTCCTCCGAAATATGATAAAATAGGTTTAAGCGGTGTGGGAATAAAATCCAAACACTTATATTAATTATATCATACTATATATAAAATGTCAAGGAGACGCCATGAATTTAACCGATAATTCGCCTCGCATCGACCTTTGGGAATACCTTGTGCGGACGGACAAAAAAATAGTTATGTACGGAATGGGCAACGGAGCGGACAAAATACTCTCCGTATGCGAAAAATACGGCATTGAGGTCTGTGATTTTTTCGCAAGTGACGGCTTTGTACGCGGTCATAGCTTTCACGGAAAGACGGTACTGTCCTTTTCCGACGTCAAGAAAAAATACGGCGTTGAAAATCTGATAGTTCTTTTATCCTTTGGCTCGTGCCTCACGGACGTTCTTGATAACATAAGGAAGATTACGTCGGAGTGCGAGCTTTACGCTCCCGACGTGCCCGTTTGTAACAGCGAGCTTTTCACAATGGATTTTGCAAAAAGGAACGCAAAACGATTGAAAAACGCGTATTCTCTGCTTGCGGACGAGGAATCAAAAAAGATTTTTGAGAACGTAGTCTATTACAAGCTGACGGGAAAAACGGAATATCTATTCGATGCGGAGTCCGACAAGGACGAGGTCTATCTCGGTCTTTTGAACGCCAAGGAAATCAAGAGCTACGCCGACCTTGGAGCATATAACGGCGACACGATAAGAGAGCTGTTATCATACTCCCCCGCCCTTTCCACCGTGGTTGCTTTTGAGCCTGACAGACGCAGCTTCCGAAAGCTGTCGGAATATTGCGAAACGGTTGAGTCCCCAAGAATAGAAAAGGTCAACGCTGCGGCATGGAATTGCGAAGCCACGCTTACCTTCGGTGACGAGGGCAACAGAAACTCGGGGCTTTTTGCAAAGGGTAAGGCAATAAGCGTTGCCGCAACGTCGCTTGACAACGTGCTTGACGGTCGTCCCGTTGATTATATAAAGTACGACGTGGAGGGCTGTGAATGTGAAGCAATTGAGGGGAGCGTCAAAACTATACTTGAATACCGCCCCCGTCTCCTCGTCTCAGCATATCACAGAAGCGAGGACATCTTCACCCTTATTGAGCAGATACACGCCCTGCGACCCGATTATTCGCTGTATCTCAGAAGATACCCATATATTCCCGCATGGGACTTGAATTTGATCTGCGTATGAGGGAATGAAATTTGAATGGGGATTTTTTGTCAGAAACTTTCTTTCGAGAAAGTTTCCGACACCTTCAAAGAACTTGTGAAAAATAAATATTAAGGTTAGTGGAATTTAGTGCTGTGCTTAATTGGGGGTACGGTATTTTCTAAGGTGGAAACCGCGTCAAATGCTGCTGCACATTTGACGGGTTTCTTTTTCATTTAAAAAGTTAGTGCGTTTCACCGCAAAGGATCTCCTTGTAGGAGAGCTGTCAGCGTTAGCTGACTGAGAGGTCTACCGAACATACACATTAACCCCGTCATTGCGAGTGAGAACGAACAGAGTGCTTTAAATTATGATTTATCGGGGATATGGGGACGCGGGGGGACGCG